>NZ_JBEZMR010000027.1:0-98559 GCF_040652795.1 Micromonospora sp. NPDC048170 | reverse complement strand
CCGAACCCGGAAGCTAAGCCCTCCAGCGCCGATGGTACTGCACTCGGGAGGGTGTGGGAGAGTAGGACACCGCCGGACAATCTTCCAGTTCAGGGCCACCCCTTTCGGGGTGGCCCTGAACTGCTTTCCGGCCAACAGCCTGCGAATCATGGCCTCTGGCACCTCTGCCGAGGCCCCGGGGCCGGTCGGATCCGTCCGGGATCCTCCCAGCCACCTGGTGACGGCACACACAGACCGCACGTCCCACCATGCCCGAACGATCCGGTGGGACAAAATCGACCCATGACGCATGATCCAGTTTCGGTGGTCCGGGAGTTTCTGCAGGTCGTCCGCTCGGGAGCCGATCCCGGACAAGCCGACCGGCTGATGGCGCCCGCAGTGATCGCGCACCAGGTGCAGGCTGAGGACGCGGCGACGATCACGCGGACTCCGCAGGAGTACGCCGAGCATGTCGAGGAGATACTCACGTCCTACGGGCCGTTCCGTCTGGAGATCGACGAGTTGTTCGGCGCCGGCGACAAGGTGTACGCGCGTTGGACCCAGAACGGAGTGCACGTCGGGAACGTCGACGGACTGCCGCCTACAGGCCGGCCGGTCATTCAGGTGACCAGCTGTGTGTACCGGGTCGCCGACGGCAAGATCGCGGAGTACTGGATCCAGATCGACCGGTGGGGACTGCGCGCGCAACTCGTTGCCTGACGCCTGGCGGCCGCACACCACAGCGACACCGCCGTGCCGCCGGGCGCCAGCATCTGACGACTATGCCGGGCCCCGGGCTTTCGGAGACACGGGCGGGCCCCGGGGCTTTGGAGACACCGGCCGAGGCCGAGCGGTGACAGCACCGTCGGGCGGCCCGTGGCCGGAGGCGGAACAGCTCCGAAGGGCCGGGTGAGCCGCAGACCGTGCTCAGTGCGGGGAGCGACGGGAACCGGCGAGCCGCAGCGCGTTGCAGACGTCGGCGACGCCCTTGACGTCCCAGGCGATCTCGCCGGCCACCCGCCGGGTGTCCGGGCCGGCCACGATGCCCGCGAGGATGACGACGCGATTCTGCACGGTCACCACGATCTGCTGGCGACGGGTGGACCAGTCGCTGCTCAACCGCTGGGCGACCAGCGCCGCCAGCCGGCCGTCCTCGTCGTCCGGCACGGGTCCCGGCGGCTCGGGGCGGAACCCGCCCTCGTCCGGGTACGGCCAGGGGATGAGCATGGTGCTTCCTTTCGATGCTCTGCGGGCCCCGAATACGCCCGGGCCCGGCGTCGGGTCAGCGGGACAGGGCGTCGGTCACTGTCGGAAGGCCGCACGGATCCGGCCCGGCGGCGACGGACGTCAGCCCAACGGACTCCCCGGCCTCGCCCGGGGACAACCGCCGGACGGCCTCCTCCGGGCTCGCGAAGATCGGGAACAGACCGTCGAGCCGCATGGTGTGCAACACGGTGCGGATGAAGCGGGACGGAGCGGCCAGGCAGAGCACCGCGCCACGGTCCCGGGCGTCGCGGTGGGCCCGGACGAGCAGCCCGAGCCCGTCGGCGTCGATGAGGTGGACGCGGGTCAGGTCGACCACCACGTGTCCGCAGACGTCCACGGTCTGCCGCAGGGCGGCCCGCAGTTCGTCGGCCGTGTCGACGTCGGTATCTCCGGCGGTCGTGACGACCGCGACGTCGTCGAGGTGGTCGACGCCCAGCGCCCCGCCGGCGGTCCGACCGTCCTGACTGGCGGTGCCGCCCCCGACGCCGGGGTCGAAGAGGCTGCACCGGGGACAGCGGTGCGGGCCCGTGGCGAACGGCGAGCCGCTCCAGCCGTGCTCGGCGACCAGGGTCCAGACGACCTCGGCGTCGGGCAGGACACACGCGGTTCCCGTGGTCGTGTCCCCACAGGTGTCGCAGATCAACGTCATGAGGTGCTCGTCCGGTACGACGGTCATGGTGTCTTCCTCCACGGAAGGTCGGGCCGTGCCACGCGCCGGCCCACGACCGGCGGCGTCGGGGTGGGGTCCGGGTCCGGCCGCGTCCCCCGCGGCGCTACGGCAGAGCGCCGGGGACCGGCCGTGGCCACCACGAGGGCGACGCCGAGGACGGCCGAGCCGGCCGGCACGCCGATGCTCCACGGGCCGGACGTACCGATGTCGAGGCCGGCGATGCGGGCCAGGATGACGCCGAGCAGGGCGGTGACGACCCCCGCCACCAGGACCAGCCAGACCGGCACCTCCCGGCGGCACGGGGCGACCCGCCAGCCGAGCGCGGCGACGAGGAGGCCGACGGCGAGTGCGGTGACGAGACCGGCGACGGTCATCTGCTCCCTCCTCCGGGACCGGTCGGCTGCTCCGCTCCGTGCTTGGGCCGGTCGGCCGACGGCAGCCGCCCGCTGGTGTCGCCCACCACCCTCGGTGTCGCCCGTGGCGCGGGCCACGCGGTTGTATGACAGTTGCGTGACAAAATCGCCGAACGCCGGACACGGTTGGGTGGCCGCCGTCGCCTTGGGGATGATGCCGGTATGACGGACGTGCTGGTGATCGAGGACGACGACCGGATCCGTCTGGCGTTGCTGCTCGCGCTGGAGGACGAGGGCTACCGCGTCCGGGGCGCGGCCACCGCCGAGGAGGGGCTGCTGATGCAGCGTCGGGAGCCGGCCGACAACGTGCTGGTCGACCTGATGCTGCCGGGCCTGGACGGATTCGAGTGCATCCGGCGGATGCGCCGCGAGGACGACGTGCCGATCGTGGTGGTCAGCGCCCGCGACGACACCCACGACATCGTCGCGGCACTGGAGGCCGGGGCAGACGACTACCTGGTCAAGCCGGTAGCGATCAAGGAACTGTCGGCGCGGCTGCGTGCCCTGCGTCGTCGGGCCCGGGCGGCGACCGACCCCGTGCCGGTGCTCACGTTCGGGCAGTTGGAGATCAGCCCGGACGCCGGGGAGGTGCGCCTCGCGGGCCGGCCGGTGCCGGTCACCCGCACCGAGTTCCGGTTGCTGTGCGAGCTGGCCGAGCACGCCGGTCGGGTGCTGTCGCGCCACCAGTTGCTGCAACGGGTCTGGGGCTACGACACCGGCGACGAGCGGCTCGTCGACGTGCACGTGGGGCGGCTGCGGCAGAAGATCGAGGACGATCCGGGCAGCCCCCGGCACCTGGTCACCCTGCGCGGCCTCGGCTACAAGCTGACCCGGTGAGGCGGCTCGGACTGCGGGCCCGGGTGTCCGCCGGGTTCGCCGTCGGCGCGTTGCTGCTGTCCGCGTCCATGGCGCTGGTCTCGTACGAGCTGACCAGGCGGTCCCTGCTCGAGGAGCGGGAGCGTACCGCCGTGCGGGCGGCGTACTTCGACGCGGCGGTGGTGCGTACCGGCCTGGACACGGAGGCGCCCGACGTGGTGGAGGTGCTGCGCTCCCTCGACACCGGCGGCAACCGCCGCCCGCTGCTGCACCGCGGGGACGACTGGTACGCCCGCACGGCCGACGCCGGCCTCACCGCCGCCATCCCGGCCGACCTGCAACAGCTCGTCCACGCCGGGAAACCGGCCGTGCAGCGGGTCCGGGTCAACGGCCAGCCCACCCTGCTCGTCGGCCTGCCGCTGGCCCCGTCCGCCAGCTACTACGAGCTGACCTCGCTGCGCGAACTCGACCAGACCCTGCGGGTCCTGGCGCTCGCGCTGACCGCCGTGGCCATCGTGGTCGCCGGATCGGGTGCCGCCCTGGGCTGGTACGCCACCCGGCACAGCCTGCGGCCGCTGACGGCGGTGGCCGACGCCGCGCAGGAGATCGCGGCGGGCAACTTCTCGGCCCGGCTCGCGGCGACCACCGATCCGGACCTGACCCGGCTCTCCACGTCCTTCAACCACATGGTCGACCAGCTCTCCCAGCGCATCGAACGGGACCGCCGCTTCGCCGCCGACGTCAGCCACGAGCTGCGCTCGCCGTTGCAGACCCTGTCGGCGGCGGCCAGCGTCCTGGCCCGACGCCGGGAACACATCGACGACCGTACGGCCACCGCCGCCGGGCTGGTGGCCGACGAGATCACCCGGTTCCAGCAGTTGGTCAACGATCTCCTCCAACTCGCCCGTAGCGACCGGCCGATCGACCGCGCGCCGGTCGACGTGGCGGCCCTGGCCCGCCGCACCTGCCAGGCGCGCGGGCTGGCGGACACGCTCGTACGCACCGACCGGGATGCCGCTCCGACCTGGCTGGTCGACGAACGCCGAGTCGAGCAGATCCTGGCCAACCTGGTCGACAACGCGCTGCGCCACGGCGGCGGACCGGTGGCCGTGCGGCTGTCGCAGCGCAGCGGGACGGGCGTCGTCGAGGTCGACGACGCGGGGCCGGGCGTGCCTTCCGACGACCGGGAGATCATCTTCGACCGCTTCGTCCGTGGCCGCGCCGCGCACTCGCGTGCCGACGGCGACGGCACCGGCCTCGGACTGGCCATCGTCGCGGAACACGCCGCCGCGCACCGGGGGCGTGCCAGCGCGGGCGACCGCCCCGGCGGCGGCGCCCGCTTCCGGGTCGAGCTGCCCGGGGCGCTGCCGTGACCGGCCACGGGTCCGCGCGTCCGCCATTCGGTGCGAGCGACCGTGCGCCCGCGTGTACCCCGCCCGCGGCACGGCGATTGGGTAGTAGGTGGCGCGGTGTGGGCGGCGCGCTCGTCGTCCTCGGGCTGCTCGGCGGCTGCGGCGTCCCGACCGAGGACGCCCCGCGCGCCGTGGCGCCCCCACCCGGGCCGTTCCCCTCGCCCGGGGCGGTCGTCGGAACGCCGACCCCCACGCTGACGGCGGGACGGACGACGGAGGTGCTCTGCTTCGTGCGGGACGACCGGCTGGTTCGCGTCGAGCGCCGCGTGGACGGCACGCCCACCGTCGACGCCCAGCTCCAGCACCTGCTGGCCGGGCCGACCCCCGCCGAGCGCGACACCGGCCTCACGACGGCCCTGCCCGGGGCCGTGCCGGTGGCCGCCGCCCGGCCGCGGGGCACCGACGTCGACGTGGATCTCGGCGGGGCCGGCGACGAGACAGGGCGCAGCGACGAGGTCCTCGCCTTCGGGCAGATCGTCTGCACCCTGACCGCCCGATCCGACGTCGACACCGTGGCCTTCTTCCGGGGTGGGGCCCCGCTGGGGGTGCCGCGCGCCGACGGGTCGCTGTCCCGGCGGCCCCTCGCCGCCGACGACTACGCCGGCCTCGTGGAACCCCGCTGACGGTCCGCCATGGGTGGCCCGGCCAGGGCGTCGGCGGCCAGCCCCGGCCAGCGGGACGGTCTGGACGATCAGCCCGACCGTCGGGACCGTTCGAACTGTGGGCATCGTGCCGCCGTGTCATGATCGATGCCTTCCGACAGGAACTACGGGTCATGCCGCTGTTCGGTTCGCCCCGGATGCGGGTGAGGGGGAGTCGGTGACCGGTGAGGCGCGCGCCTTCTGGCTTCGTACGCCCGGCGAGGGCGAGATCCGGTCGGTGCCGCTGGCCGTCCCCGGTCCGGGCGAGGTGCTCGTCCGCAGCCGGTACTCCGGCGTCAGTCGGGGCACGGAGACGCTGGTCTTCGCCGGCCGCGTCCCCGCCGACCAGCACGCGGCGATGCGCGCCCCGTTCCAGGAGGGTGACTTCCCGGGGCCGGTGAAGTACGGCTACCTCAACGTGGGAGTGGTCGAGCAGGGCCCGGCCGAGCTGCGCGGCCGGACCGTGTTCTGCCTGCACCCGCACCAGAGCGCGTACGTCGTCCCGGCCGGTGCGGTGGTGCCCGTGCCGGACGCGGTGCCGCCCGCCCGCGCGGTGCTCGCCGGGACCGTGGAGACGGCGGTGAACGCGCTCTGGGACGCCGCGCCCCTGGTCGGCGACCGGGTGAGCGTGGTCGGCGGCGGCATGGTCGGCTGCTGCGTGGCGGCGCTGCTCGCCCGCTTCCCGGGCGTACGCGTGGAACTGGTCGACACCGACCCGGCCCGGGCGGAGGTCGCCGCCGCGCTCGGGGTCGGCTTCGCCCCGCCGCAGGGGGCGGCCGGCGGGCGGGACCTCGTGGTGCACGCCAGCGCCACCGCCGCAGGCCTGCAACGCTCGCTGGAGCTGCTCCGGCCGGAGGGCACGGTGGTCGAGCTGAGCTGGTACGGCGACCGCACCGTCGCGCTGGCGCTGGGTGGGGCGTTCCACTCCGGCCGGTTGACCGTCCGCGCCAGCCAGGTGGGCACCGTCGCGCCGGCCCGACGGGGCAGCCGCGACTTCGCCGACCGGATGCGGCTGGCCCTGGAGCTGCTGGCCGATCCCGCCTTCGACGCGCTGCTCACCGGCGAGTCCCGCTTCGCGGAGCTGCCCGACGTGCTGGCCCGGCTGACCGCCGGCAGCCTCCCCGCACTGTGCCACCTCATCACCTACGAGGGAGAGTGATTCGTGTTCAGCGTGACCGTGCGCGACCACATGATGATCGCCCACAGCTTCCGGGGCGAGGTGTTCGGCCCGGCGCAGCGCCTGCACGGGGCGACCTTCGTCGTGGATGCCACCTTCCGCCGTCCCGACCTCGACGGCGACGGTGTGGTGGTCGACATCGGGCTCGCCGCCGCGCAGCTCAGGACGGTGCTCGGGGAGCTGACCTACCGCAACCTCGACGACGACCCGGCCTTCACCGGGGTGAACACCACCACCGAGGTGCTGGCCCGGGCCGTCGCCGACCGCCTTGCCGAGCGGGTGCGCGCCGGCGACCTCGGCGCGGGCGCCCACGCCCTGGCCGGCATCACCGTCACGCTGCACGAGTCGCACGTCGCCTGGGCCAGCTACGAACGGTCCCTCTGAAGCCGTGATGGCCGGAGACCTGGCGAGTCCGACACCCGCCCACGGCGGCCCGGCGACGGCGTACGTCGTGCTGCCGAACGACATCGACGACCCGGCCACGCCGAGCGGCGGCAACGGCTACGACCGCCGGCTCTGCCGGGGCCTGTCGGCGGCCGGCTGGACGATCCGCGAGCACGTCGTGCCCGGCGACTGGCCCCGCCCCGACCGGGCGGCCCGCGCCGCGCTCGCCGGGGTCCTCGCGGCGCTGCCCGACGGGGCGCCGGTCCTGCTCGACGGGCTGGTCGCCTCGCCCGTGCCGGAGGTGCTGACCCCGCACGCCCGGCGGCTGCGCCTCGTCGTCGTCGTGCACCTGCCGCTGGAGCACGACGACGAGGGCGCCGCCCTGGCCGCCGCCGTCGCGGTGGTCGCCACCAGCGAGTGGACCCGGCGGCGGCTGCTCGACCGGTACGCGCTGCCGCCCGGCCGGGTGCACGTCGCCCGGCCGGGCGTGGACCCGGCCCCGCCCGCACCCGGGTCGCCGGCCGGTGGGAACCTGCTGTGCGTCGCCGCCGTCGTCCCGCACAAGGGGCACGACGTGCTGGTGGAGGCCCTGGCGGCAGTCGCCGGCCTGCCCTGGAGCTGCGTCTGCGTGGGACCGTTGACCCGGGACCGGGGCTTCGTCGCGGGGCTGCGTCGGCAGTTGACCGGGCACGGCCTCGCCGACCGGGTGCGCCTGGTGGGCCCGTGCACCGGGGCGGCCCTGGACGCCGAGTACGCCGCCGCCGACCTGCTGGTGCTGGCCTCCCGCCGGGAGACGTACGGCATGGTGGTCACCGAGGCCCTCGCGCGGGGCGTGCCGGTGCTGGCCACGGCGGCCGGCGGGCTGCCCGAAGCCCTGGGCCGCGCCCCGGACGGCACGGCACCCGGGCTGCTCGTGCCGCCCGACGACCCGGCGGCGCTGGCCGGCGCGCTGCGGCGCTGGCTCGCCGAGCCCGACCTGCGCCGGTTCCTGCGGCGGGCGGCACGCGGGCGGCGGCGCACGCTCGACGACTGGACGGTCGCGGCGACCGTCGCGGGCGCGGTGCTGGCCGGGGCGGTGGCGGCGTGACCGGACACCCCTGCCGCCGCACCCTCGACCTCCCCTTCGTCCCGTGACCGAGCGCCCGTACGTGCTGCTCAGCTGTGCGACGTCGATCGACGGCTACCTCGACGACGCCAGCGGGCAGCGGCTGCTGCTGTCCAACGAGGCCGACCTGGACCGGGTCGACGAGGTCCGGGCGGGCTGCGACGCGATCCTGGTGGGCGCGGGCACGATCCGGCGGGACGACCCGCGCCTGGTGGTCCGCTCCGCGCGGCGTCGCGCCGAACGCGTCGCCCGGGGCCGGCCCGCCTCGCCGGCCAAGGTGACGGTGACCGGCTGCGGCGACCTGGATCCGACAGCCCGCTTCTTCACCACGGGCGACGCCGACCGGATCGTCTACTGTGCGACGTCGGCGGCGGCCAGGACCGGCGAGCGGCTGGCCGGCCGGGCCACCGTGGTGGACGCGGGCGAGCCCGTGGACCCGGCGTGGGCGCTGGCGGACCTCGCCGGCCGCGGGGTGGAGCGGCTGATGGTGGAGGGCGGGGCGAGCGTGCTCGGACAGTTCCTCACCGCCGGCCTCGCCGACGAGCTGCACCTGGTGGTGGCCCCGTTCTTCGTCGGTGACCGGCGGGCGCCCCGGTTCGTCGGCGACGGGACCTTTCCCTGGCACCCCGGCCGCCGGGCCCGGGTGGCGGAGAGCCGCCAGATCGGCGACGTCGTGCTGGTCCGCTACGCGCTGTCGGAGCGCTGCGACGCGGGCTGAGCGCGCGAGGCTCCCCGGGTGGTCGCCCGCCCGGGGAACGTCCCGCCCGAGTCAGGACCGGCGGGCCTCGAACGTCTCCCGGTCGAGGAAGAGCAGCCGGGCCCGCTTGCCGTCGAGGTCGATCAGCGGCCCGGCCACGAAGCCGGTGCGCAGGAGCCGGTTCACCGCCTTCTCGTTGCGGGCGTCCGGCTCCATCACGACGCGCCGGTGTCGCGGGTCGGCGAAGACGAAGGCGAGGAACACGCCCAACAGGGTGCCCGTGAAGCCCCGTTCGGCCACGTCGGGCGGGCCGATCAGCAGGTGGGCGCCGTGGTCGCCGGGTTGGACCTGGTAGCACTCGCCGACCGGGTCGGCGGACGGCTCGTACGTCTGGAACAGCGCGACCGGCGTGCCGTCGCGGTGCGTCAGCCAGGCGTGGTGGGTGGGCAGCGAGTCGAGGTAGCGGTAGATTTCCTCGACCCGCTCCCGGCCGGCGTCGCGCATGCCCCAGAACTGGGCGCGTTCCTGGCTGACCCAGGCGTGGATCAGGTCGATGTCGGTGTCGGGGTCGACGGGGCGGATCGTCACGTGGCCGAAGCCGTCGACGTCCTGTCGGTAGGTGCTGGCGAGATCACGCATCGCATGCCACGGTACTTGTGATGCCGGTCGATGCGCGAGTGGGTCGGCCTCCGGCGCGCGGCCGGCCGGCCGGCGGCGCCCGCGCCCGTCACCCGCCGGCGACGGCGACCGTCGGGGCGCTCGCGGTGGCCCGGCGGCGGGCGGCGGGAACCACCAGGGGAGTGCCGGTCTCCGGATCGTCGATCACGCGGCAGGGCAGCCCGAAGACCTTCTCGACCAACTCGGCGGTGACCACCTCCCGGGGCGGTCCGGCGGCGACCACCCGCCCCTCGCGCATCGCGATCAGGTGCGACGCGTAGCGGGCGGCGTGGTTGAGGTCGTGCAGCACCGCCACCAGCGTGCGGCCCTGCTCCTCGTGCAGCCGGGCGCAGAGGTCGAGGATCTCGATCTGGTGGGCGATGTCCAGGTAGGTGGTCGGCTCGTCGAGCAGCAGCAGGGGCGTCTGCTGGGCCAGGGCCATCGCGATCCACACCCGCTGCCGCTGCCCGCCGGAGAGCTCGTCGACGGGCCGGTCGGCCAGGTCGGCGACCCCGGTGGCGGCCATCGACTCGGTGACCACCCGCTCGTCCTCGCGCGACCACTGCCGCAGCAGCCCCTGGTGCGGGTACCGGCCGCGGGCGACGAGTTCGGCGACGCCGATGCCGTCCGGCGCGACGGACGACTGCGGCAGCAGGCCGAGGGTGCGCGCCACGCCCCGGGCCGGCAGCCGGTGGATGTCCTCCCCGTCGAGCAGCACCGCCCCGGCGGCCGGCTTCAGCAGCCGGGACAGGGCCCGCAGCAGGGTCGACTTGCCGCAGGCGTTGGGGCCGATGATGACCGTGAAGGAACGGTCGGGCACGGCGACGCTCAGGTCCTCCGCGATGGTCCGCCGCTCGTAGGCGAGGGTCATCGCGGTGCCACTCAGCCGGGACTGCATGCTCGGTGCTCCGTTCTCGTCGTGGGCGGCCCGCAGGCCGGGCCCGGTCACAGCCGGCCGGCCCGGCGCTCGGTGGCCAGCAGCCAGACCAGGTAGGCGCCGCCGAGCACGCCCGTCACCACGCCGACCGGCAGTTGGTGTCCGGGGAACGCCCGCAGCGCGAGCTGGTCGGCGGCGACGAGGAGCAGTGCCCCGACGGCCGCCGAGGGCAGCAGGTTCGGCCCCGGTGCCCGGGTCAGCCGCCGCGCCAGGTGCGGGGCGGTGAGGGCCACGAAGTTCACCGGCCCGGCGGCGGCCGCCGCGAGGGAGACCAGCAGGACCGCCGCCGCCAGCACGACCAGCCGCAGCCGCTCCACGCGTACGCCGAGGGCGGCGGCGGTGTCGTCGCCCATCTCGACCAGCCGCATCGCCGGCCCGTACCCGGCCAGCATGAGGGGCACCAGCACCGCCAGCGCGAGCAGCACCGGCAGGGCGTTCGACCAGCCGCGCCCGTCGAGGCTGCCGGTGAGCCAGAGCACGGCGCGGGCGGCGTCCATCAGCGGGGCCCGGGTGAGCAACCACCCGTTGACCCCGGTGAGGATCGCCATGGTGCCGATGCCGACCAGGATCAGCCGGTACCCGTGCACGCCACGCCGCCAGGACAGCGCGTAGACCAGCGCGCCGGTGACGAGCCCGCCGAGGACCGCGGACGAGGCCAGCGCCAGGCTGCTGCCGCCGACCACCACCACGACGAGCGCCCCGGTCGCCGCGCCCTGGGTGAAGCCGAGCATGTCGGGGCTGCCCAGCGGGTTGCGGACCAGCGACTGGAACACCGCGCCGGCCAGCGCCAGCGCGGCGCCGACGCAGAGCGCGGTGACCACCCGGGGCAGCCGCAGCTCGGTGACGATGAACTCCTCGGCCGGGGTGCCCCGGCCGGTGAGGGCGCGCAGCACGTCGGCGGGGCTCATCGGGTAGTCGCCGCTGCCGATGGCGAGCACGCTCAGCGCCAGGGCCAGCAGCGCGCAGGTGACGCCGACGGCGATGGCGCGGGGGCGCAGCCGCAGGGACAGGCCGCCGGGGGTACGTAGGGTGATCACGGGTGGGCCACCCGCCCGCGCAGCACCAGCCAGAGGAAGAGCGGCCCGCCCGCGACGGCGGTCACGAGCCCGACCTGGAGCTCGCCCGGCCGGCTCAGCACCCGCCCCAGCACGTCGGCGCCGAGCAGCAGCACCGGTGCCAGCACCGCGCAGTACGGCAGCAGCCAGCGCAGGTCGGGCCCGGTGAGCGCGCGCACCAGGTGCGGCACGAGCAGCCCGACGAAGACGATCGGCCCGCAGGCGGCCGTGGCGGCGCCGCAGAGCAGCGTGATCGCCAGGATCACCGCGCCCCGGACCAGGGCCGGGCGGGCGCCGAGCGCGCGTGCCGCGTCGTCGCCGAGCGCCAGGGCGTTGAGTGGGCGCGCGACGGCCAGGGCGACCAGCAGGCCCGCCGCCATGAACGGCGCGACCGTGCGTACGGTCGACGGTTCGGCGCTGGCCAGCGAGCCGACCGTCCAGAACCGCAGCCGTTCCAGCGACGCCGTGTCCATCAGCATCACCGCGCTGACGTACGAGTAGAGGGTGGCGTTGAGCGCGGCGCCGGCCAGCGCCAGCCGGGCGGGGGTGGCCCCACGCCCGCCGCCGACGGCGTACACGGCGGCGGTCACGATCGCCGCGCCGAGCAGCGCGAACCACACCTGCCCGCCGACGCCGCCGATGCCGAACAGGAGCGCACCGCTGGCCACCGCCGCCGAGGCTCCGGCGTTGATGCCGAGCAGGCCGGGATCGGCGAGCGGGTTGCGGGTGAGCGCCTGCATCACCGCGCCGGCGACGCCGAGCGCCGCCCCGGCGAGCAGGCCGAGCAGCGTACGCGGCAGCCGCATCCGGTGCACGACGGCGTACTCCGCGGCGTCGCGGTCCAGCAGGCCCTGCCACACGTCGGTGAGGGGGAGCTGTTTGGCGCCCACGGCGATGCTGAGCACCGCGACGGCCGCGAGCAGCAGCACCGACGCCGCGAGACCGGCGGCCCGCAGCGCGGCCCGGCTCCGCCGGCGCACGGCGGGCGGCGCCGGCGGAGCGCCGACGCGGCTGGAGAGGGTGGCGGACAGTGTGGGCTCCGATGTGGTGCGCGATTCCGAACGGGACTTGACAGCCGTTTAGGTTAGGTTAACCTAACCCCGCTGTCCATGGTCATTCGCCCGACCCTGATCGAAAGACACCGCCATGCCGCATTCCGCGTCCGCCCGCCGCCTCTCCCGCCGGGGCCTGCTCGCCGCCGGTGGCGCCGCCACCCTGGCCGCCCTGCTCGCCGGCTGCGGCGGGGACGAGGACTCCGCCGCCCCCACCGCCAAGAGCTCCGACGGGCCGTGGTCGTTCACCGACGACCGTAACGAGAAGGTGAGCGTCGCGACCCGCCCGACCCGGGTGGTCGCGTTCACGGGGGTCGCCGCCGCGCTTGTCGACTTCGGGATCGACAAGCAGATCGTCGGCGTGTTCGGCGAGACGAAGCGCGCCGACGGCAGCAAGGACCCGCAGGCCGGCGACCTCGACGTGGAGTCCGTGGAGATCCTCGGCAACGTGTGGGGCGAGTTCAACCTGGAGAAGTACGCCGGCCTGCGACCCCAGCTGCTCGTCACCCACATGTACGACCCGGGCGCCCTCTGGTACGTGCCCGACGAGAGCAAGGGCAAGATCCTCCCGCTCGCCCCCAGCGTCACGATCACCACCGCCCGGGTGCCGATGACCAAGCCGATCGAGCGGTACGCACAGCTCGCCGAGTCCCTCGGCGCCGACCTGTCCGCGAAGAAGGTCGCCGACGCCAAGGCCCGCTTCGAGGCCGCCGCCGAGTCGGTCCGGCAGGCGGTCAAGGCGAACCCGGGCATCAAGGTGATGGCCGCCTCCGGCAGCCCCGACCTGTTCTACGTCTCCAACCCGAAGGTCAGCACCGACCTGATGTACTTCGCCGAGCTGGGCGTCGACATCGTCGTGCCCACCAAGCTCGAGGCCGGCGACTACTTCGAGGCGCTGAGCTGGGAGAACGCGGGCAAGTTCCCGGCCGACCTGATCCTGCTGGACAACCGGAACACGGCGTTGCAGCCGAAGGACATGGCCAGCAAGCCCACCTGGCAGCAGCTCCCGGCGGTCAAGGCCAACCAGATCACCGGGTGGGACGCGGTGCCCCGCTTCTCGTACGCCGGCGCCGCGCCGCTGCTGGAGAACCTGGCCGCCGCCATCAAGGGTGCGAAGAAGGTCACCGCATGACCACCGCAGTCGCCGTCCAGTACCGCCTCTTCGCCGCGCAGGTCGTGGGGGCCCGCCGGGTGGGGGCCTCCCTGATCCGGGTCACGTTCGGCGGGCCGGAGTTGGTCGACTTTGCCGGCGGCGGCCGGGACCAGAGCGTCTCGCTCTTCCTGCCGCACCCCGGCCAGCCCGAGCCGGTGCTTCCCGTCGAGGCGGGGGAGGACTGGTTCGGCGCCTACCGGGCCATGGACCCCGACGTGCGCGCGGTGATGCGTTCGTACACCATCCGGGAGCAGCGTCCCGAGCTGGCCGAGGTGGACATCGACTTCGTCAGCCACGGCGACACCGGCCCCGCTTCCCGCTGGGCCCGGCACGCCCTGCCGGGCGACCGGGTGGTGCTGCTCGGCCCGGCCGTGCACGACAACCGCAGCGTCTGCTTCCGCCCGCCCGCCGGGACCGACTCGGTCCTGCTGGTGGCCGACGAGAGCGGGCTGCCCGCCGCCGCCGGCATCCTGGCCTGGCTGCCGGCCGACATCCCGGTCCATGCCTGGATCGAGGTTCCCGACGCGGCGGACATCCAGGAACTGCCCACTGCGGCGCGGGCCGAGGTGCGCTGGATCGTGCGGGGCGGCACCACCCCCGGCAGCACCCTGCTGGCCGACGCGGTGCGGGCCGCCCGGCTGCCGGCCGGCACCCCGTACGCCTGGATCGCCGGCGAGTCCTCGATGGTGCGGTCGGTGCGTCGGCATCTCGTCGGCGAGCGCGGCCTGGACCGCCGCCACGTCACCTTCTCCGGCTACTGGCGCCGGGGAGCCTCCGAGGAGGACCTGCGCGCCGAGGCCACCGCCAAGGCCACCGTCTGACGGTGACCGCCGCGGGCCGGCCGCCCCGCCCCGACGGGGCCGCCGGCACGCGGCGGACGCGGACCGGCAGCCGCGCCGGTCAGAACTCCCGGTACATGACGTGCAGGCCCACCCGGCCGAGGGCGGGATGCCGGAACGCGCCGGGCACGGTGCCCACCACGGCGAACCCCTCCCGCCCGTACAGCTGGACGGCGCCGGCGTTGCTCGCGACGACCGCGTTGAACTGCATCCCGGCGTATCCCCGCTCGCAGGCCCAGTCGACCGCGTGCCGGCACAGCGCGGTGCCCACGCCGCGCCCGCGCGCCGTGCGGGCCACCATGAAGCTCGCGGTGGCGACGTGCGAGCCCGGCCCGGGGCGGTTGGTGCCCATCTTCGCGGTGCCCAGCACCACGTCGCCGCCGACCGCGACCACCGTCCGGCCGGGCGCGACCTCCACCCACATGTCGTACGCCTCGTCGGCGGTCAGCCCCGGATCGTAGGGGAAGGTCTCCTGGCCCCGGACCACCTCGCTGACGATCGGCCACACCTGGGCCCAGTCGGGCTCGTGGAACTCGCGGATCAGCATCCGGCGGATGCTATGGACGGCACGGCGTGGCGGCAAAGCGTTTACGGGCGGGGAGGGCGCGGCCGTTGAGTGTCGTATGGGCTTCCTCCAGGTCAGCACGGACCTCAACGTCGTCGAGGAGTTCGTGTTGCAGCCTGACGCTGGGAGCCGCATGCCCGGCCGACACCGGGTCGGACCGGACACACGGTCAACACGCCTTCGTCACCAGGCCCATACGGTCGGCTCACCAAGCCGCTGGCTGAAGTCGGCGCCGAGGTTCGGTGTGGCCCCGGTCCGCAGGAGCCGGCGGTCCGTGTCGAAAACCTGCACCTCGACTACCTGGCGAGGATCGATGCGCACCGCGCCCGCCCCGGCGTCGAACCGGCCGCTGGCGATCTTTCGTCCCTTCCGGTCGAGTAGCTCGACGTGGACCGCCGACTCCGGCCCAAAGACCAGCACGCCGCCGGTCTCTCCCGGCACCTGGACGACGACCAGATCAGGACGCCCAGTGGCGGTCCAGTAGTCGGTCGGTGACCCCGACTCCGGTTGCGATGGCGGCCCAGCCTCGGTCTTGAGCAACGCGGCACAACCAGCGTCGGCCGAGCAGGAATTCACCAACACGGCCGCTGGCGCGCCGGAAACCCAGTCGGGCAACCGTCCGCCCCAGATCACCTGGGGCGTCGAGCCGATGAGTCCGTGACCATCGAGCTCCCTGCGCAGGTCGCGCACCGCGGTGGCGGCAAGCCTGGCGTTCACCGAGCCGCGCGCACCGGCGGTGGAAACCGGCGAGGCCGCCTCCGTCGGGCTGACCACACCCAGTCCACCACCTGCCGGTCCGGCATACCGCACCAGGCCGTGGCAGGTGAACCGCCACCGTTCGGTCGCGCGGCCCGCCCCCCGGACCACGAAGCCATCGGTGCTCACCACCTGCCAGCTCCGGCTAACCGATCCGTCCGGCTGAATCCGGCCGTCGGCGGAGGCCTCGACGAGACACCCGGCCGGTGCGAGCCCGACCGTGAGATCGGCGACGTGTCGGCCGTTCACCGGCGAGTATCGACCGTAGAAGACGTGCGGTTCCAGGGGCTGCGGCTCGTCTGGGGTGCCGGTCTTCCTCAGCAGCTCCGGCACGGATGCCCCTGCCTGCCCGCTTCCGTGGCGCAGCACGGCGTGTGAGTCGTCCAGGAAGGCCACTACCACGGTCCGCGCGCCCGGCGCGTCGTGCGCGAGCAGCACCTTCACCTCGTCGAGCGTCGGGTCGACCAGCAGTTCGGCGCGGGCCGTCCGGTACTGCCGCCCGATGTCCGCGATCAGCGCCTTGTCGCCGGCCAGGTTGCCCCGGGTTGGCGAGTCCAGCAACTGCCGCACCATCGGCTTGTCGATCCGGCTTGCCGGCTGGTACGTCCCGACTGCGGGCGGCGGCGACGATGCCACGCCGGTGACCGTCAGCCGGCCCGCCGCACCGAATACCGGCAGCGCCATCGCCACCGCCACCAGGCCGGCCACGCACGTCACTGCCATCCGCCGCTGCCGGCGCCGACCGACGCGGACCAGCAACCGCTGGTACGGGTCGGGGCGAGGCACCACCGGCTCGGCGAGCCGGGCCAACGCTTGCCTAATCTCATCGGCCATCGTTCACACCCTTCCGTCTCGTCGGACCGACGCCGCGTCCAACGGCGCCTGATTGTCGAGTGGCCGCGCCTGCTCATCCGATGTAGATGACCCGGCCGGCGAGGCCGGCAGCACCGCGCGTAGCCGGGCGATCCCACGGGACGCCTGGCTCTTCACCGTGCCGATCGAGCATCCAAGCGTCTGGGCGATCTGCGACTCGGGGAGGTCCTCCCAGTAGCGCAGCACCAGCACAGCCCGCATACGGGGCGGCAGGCTGTGCAACGCGGTGAGTACCTCGTCGCGTACCACGACTTCGTCCGCCACGTCTGAACTCCGGCCCCGCTCGGCGTGCAGCCGCCAGGCACCGGTCCCCCCGGCCAGGAACTCCCGGGAACCGAACCGGTGCCACAGGCTGACCCGCTCGTTGACCATGATTCGGCGGACGTAAGCCACCGGGTCATTCACCTGCCGCCAACGGCGCATCACCCGCATCAGCGCGCTCTGCACAAGATCTTCGGCAGCGTGCCGCGAACCGGTCAGCAGGTACGCAGTCCGCATCAGATCCGTGTACCGGATCTCGACGAACTCGCGGAAGCCGTCATCCGTCACCTGCACCCTCCAGTCCTAGCCAGGCGTCACCAACGAGAGGAAGACCCTGGGCCGGCGGGAAAGGTTGACCGACGTTCGCAACTCCTCCGAAACCGTGGGACCCTCACGTCTGGATTTGGCCGTCGATACGCGTCACCGACACCTCCATGTCACCCGCCGCTTCGTTATCCACAGGTTCGCAAGACCGCTGATGAAGATCCGCGACCTATTCACAACGCCAGAAGGTGCGGTGCGGTTTGCCGGACCTCGCAGGCGAGGGCCAATCCGGAAAATGTCCACCATGTCAGGGAAGAGGACCAGGCGGTGCACCAGCGGTCTCGTAATGACCGATCAGGGAGGTCGAGCCGTGGCTCACTGGTCTGAGACAGCACGCGTCGCCGAGGAGCGGGGCGACTGGGACCGAGCAATCGCGGTGGTCGAGGCTGTTGCGGAGTGCTACAGCTCCGACCATGAGCGCCATGATGCACACCTTTGGTACATGGATCTGCTTGCTCGCACCGGGCGTCATCTCGAGCTGGCGGCTCTCGGCCAACATGATGCGCACGCGCGCTGGCGGCTGAACCGGCTGCTCTACGAGGGAGGCCGGTTGGAGGATCTGCGACAGCGAGCGCGATCCGGAGATGGTGGAGCGCTGTACCTCCTCGGACGCCTGCTCCGAGATCGGAATGGTCCGGGTGCCGAGTAGGTGGGTGACGACCAGGGCGGCCGACGCCGGACACCCACGGACGATGGTGGACTGTTCCGGCAGCTCACCTCGGCTACTCGCCGCACTCATCGACGCCTGATCCTTCCTTCGGTACGAAGAGGTCGTCGGTTCGAATCCGGCCACCCCGACCAGGCTGCGCAGCGTCAGCGGGTGATGGCGAGTTCGGCCAGCTCGGTCTCGGCTGCGGTGAGCTGGTTGGTGAGTGAGGCGATCTGCTCGCGAAGCCGCTCGGCGGTGATGCCGGCGGCGGTCTCGCGTTCAGTGAGCAGGTTCAGCAGCGGCGGCTGGGGCAAGAACTTCCCATCGATCCCGTGCTTTGTAGGTCCGATGGCGACGGCCGTACGATCTGGGGAGTGGACGATTCGGATGGCGCAGATCATCGAACTCCGGCATCCGTGACCGACTGGGCGCGGCTGTTCGTCAGCCATTACCAATACGCGGTGCACACCGTGCCGGGCGTGCCCGGCGTGGAGATCTACACCCTCGGCGACGACTTGCTGCACGTCGGCGGGCCGAGTCAGTTCACCGGCTTCTGCGGCATACGCACCGGCCGGATTGAGGCACGCGTGCGCGTCTTGCCCGGGCCTCCGGTGGAGACCGACGTCGGCTGGCACGCGATCAGTGAGGCGACCCTCTGGAGCCCCAGCGGCCGGCTGTCGGTCGTCGGCCTGATGGGCGGCACCGCGGAGGCCCTCACCGACGTCGCCGTTCCGCGTGGGCTGATCCGGGTGCGGGTGCACGCGCGCGACCGACTGCACGAGACGGTACGCACCGACGACGACCCGCCGGAGCGGCACGAGCTGCACATCTGGGCGGTGTCCGAGGAAACGCCATGGCGCACCGTGCTGGCCGACCCGGCAGGCCGCGACTGGGAGCAGAAACCGGCGAAGGCCGCCGAAAGGGCGATGCTGTCACTGGTACCGCGCCCGTCCGCCCGCCCGGCCATCCTGCCGCCGCCACCTGACCCGTACGAGGACGACGCCGGCCTGTCCCGGGTGACGGTGGTCCGCTACCGGCCCGAGCCGGTCGAGGTCGCGGTGGGAGTGCTGCCCGCCGGTGACCTGGAGGTCCGGCTGGAGCGGGTCGACGGCGAGACTCTCACGTGGTTGTGGGCGACCGCCGCCGAGCCGATCTTTCCGCATCCGCTGGCCACGCTGCCGGACGACGAGCCGAGTACCGTACGGCTGACATCCGGGCCCGACGGCTTCACGCTGCGGCACGAGGCAGTACTGGGCCGGCACGCCGTCGCCCTCGGCCTGATCTGGGACCATCTGCTCGACACCGCCAGGTCGTATCCGTGGATGGAGACATTGCGTGGGCAAGCCGCCGAGGCGACCGCGCTGGCCGAGAAGACCCGCCGCGGGCAGGCCGAGGGCGACGCCGAATAGTGGGGAAGGCGCTCCGCCGTCTGATCGTGTCCGCGAGTTCCTCAGCCAGGCGCGGTCCCTGGCCCGGATCGACCGCCCGTTGCTCGACCGCATCGACGCGTTGCGCGCCGCCGCCTTCAACCGGCTCATGTCCGATCCCGAGGTACCGCGCACCACCGTTCCGCTGAACCTGGATCCAAAGGCGTTCGGCCATCCAGGCTGCTCTGGCGGCGGCCACCCACGGGGACAGGCACGACCACCACCGGAGGTTCGGGCCGACAACGGCGGGCCTGGCCCGGGTCGCCGTATTGGTCGAACTGGGTGACACCCGCGACGCTGTTGCCTGGTACCAGAAGACCACCCGGCGGGACGGTTGGCGATGGCTGCCCACCGAACACAGCGCCGCCCACCTGGTCGACGCCGCCCGGGCCTACTCCCACGCCGACGACGCGATCAACGCCGGTCGGTCCTCATCGGGGCGGAACGCACCGCACCGGCCGAGATCCGCCACCGACCCATCGCCCGACACGTGCTCGCCCAGGTAGCCCACGACCCGCACGCCCCGGCGACGATTACGCAACTCGCCATCACCCTTGGGCTGGGCTGAATGTGACCGCCCCGTTGCTGTCCCTGGCATAGATCCGAACCGACTCATCCTCACTGCCCGCACGGTCCTCCGTCAGCACCGACCCGGGTCGGACGGCCACTGCCGAGTGTGCCGGGTGCCGGATTGCCCGGCGGCGACCGCCGCCCGCAACGTCCTCCGCACCGCGGAGGAAGTACAGCGGCGAGGTACCGCAACCGTGCCAGCCGAACCGAACCGAGACGAGCATCAGCAGGCCAGATGACCTCGGATAACACCCACCCGACCGGCTTGCCGGCAGTTCACACCTACTGGCACTGGTTCCGGCAGGGTGCGCCTCGTCGGCGGTCGGCGGCTCAGCCGGGGCGTACCTGGGTCGGCCGTTCGGGTCGGGCGGCGCCGTCGAGCGTCGTGGCGAGCGGGGCGGCGGGCCGGGCCGGCACGACGGGCGCGTCCCGGCCGGTGCCCCGGTGGCCGTCCCCGTCGTGGCTCGACTCCTCGTGGTAGTCCTGTTCCACGTTGACCGACCACACGTCGTGACTGGTGCCGCAGGCGATGTTCTCGGCGGTGAGCATCGCCGTCAGCATCGAGTGGTCCTGGTTGTTGTAGCGGTGCATGCCGTTGCGGCCCACCGGGTGCACGTTGGGCACCTCGCGCGCCAGCCAGCCCCGGATCACGTCCACGTTACGCCGGTAGCGTTCGTCGTAGACCGGGTACGCCTTCGGCATCCGCACCACGTGTCCGGCCTCGACCACCCCCGGCCGGACCAGACCGAGCCGTTCCAGCTCGGCCGTCGCCGCGGCGATCAGCTCGGCGTCCGGCGTACGCCAGGTCTCGTCGTCCTCGAACACGAAGTACTCCAGGCCGAGGCAGGTGCGGCCGTCCTTCACCAGGTACGGCGACCAGGAGCCGAAGTTCTGGATCCGGCCGACCTTCACCGCCGGGTCGTGCACGTAGATCCAGTTGTCCGGGAACGAGAACTCCTCCGGCACCACCAGCGCGACGGTCAGGAAGTCCCGGTACCGCAGGTCGGCCGCGGCGGCCAGCACCTCCGGCGGGGCCGCCGGGCGCAGCGCGGCGACCAGCTCGGAGATCGGCATCGAGGAGACGACGTGCGCCGCCGGCTCGGTGTGCTGCCCGCCGCCCCCGTTGACGGTGACGGCAACGGCCCTGCGGCGCTCCGGGTCCCGGTGCACGGCGGTCACCCAGGTGCCGGTGTCCACCCGGCCACCGCGGCGGCGCACCTCCTCGGCGCAGCGTTCCCACATCATGCCCGGGCCGAGCTTCGGGTACTGGAACTCCTCGATCAGGCTGGTCACGTCCGTGCGGTTGCGCCTGGGCAGCACCGCGTTGCGGACCGCCTTGGCCAGCGACAGGTTCTTGATCCGCTGCGCGGCCCAGTCGGCCTGCAACCGGTCGGCGGGCATCCCCCAGACCTTCTCCGTGTACGTCTTGAAGAACATCGAGTACAGCCGCCAGCCGAACCGGGCCGAGACCCAGCCCTCGAAGTGCGACTGGTCCTTCGGCGGGCGCAGCCGGGCGCGCGCGTACGAACCCATGCACAGCACGGCCTCCCGCAGGCCGAGGTTGCGCAGGGCGTTCGTCGCGCTCAACGGGTAGTCGAACAGGGCTCCCCGGTAGTAGATCCGGCTCATCCGGGGCCGCAACAGGAAGTCCTCGTCGGGCAGGATCTCGTGCCAGAACTCCTCGACCCGGGCCACCTTCGTGAAGAACCGGTGCCCGCCGATGTCGAAGCGCCACCCGCCCCGCTCGACGGTGCGGCTGATCCCGCCCACCACCTCGTCGGCCTCGAACACCCGGACCGGGTTGTCCCGCCGGAGCAGCTCGTACGCCGCGGTGAGGCCCGCCGGCCCGGCGCCGATGACCACCGTGCCGCGATCTTCGCCCATGCTGTCGCCCCCTGGCTGCTTCCACCGTCCGGAGGCGCCCGCTTACCCGGCATCGACCCGAACTCACCCGCAGGCCCGTCCGCGCCCGGGACGCCCCCGACGAGCCGGACCGCCCGCCGCACTCCCGGCGCCCGGTTGCGCCGTGCGGGGGCGTGCCGCGACGTGTCAACGGACCCGGAACGGGGATGTGGCACCGTCCGGGCGGCGGGATTCGGGAGACGCGGGTGATGGACACAGGGCGCGCCGCCGCGGAACGGTGGTGGCGTGCCGTGCCCATCCGGCTGGCCGGGCGCGGCCACGACCTGCGGCGCGCGGCGTCGCGGGCCGCCGGCCGGGTGCCGACGCCGTGGCTGTTCGTCCTCGCGGTCTTCTTCGGTACGAAGATCGTGCTCAGCGCCGTCGGAGTGCTCGCGCTGAGCGCCTTCGACGACGTGCCGTGGGCGCCGCCGCCGGACGAGACGATGATGCGCGAGCAGCAGCGGGCGGTCTCGGGGCATCGCGCGGTCTCGTTGTGGTTCGCCTGGGATTCCTTCCTCTACGACCACCTGGCCCGGCTCCCGCTCGACGAGCCGTGGACCGATTTCGGCTTTCCCCTGCTCTATCCGTTCCTGGCCCGTCCGCTGGCCCCGTTGCTGGGCGGGGACACCGCGCTGGCGCTGCTGCTCGTCGCCAACGTCGCGTTCCTGCTGATGCTCTACTACGCCCACCGGCTCGGTGAGCGGCTGCTCGGCGACGACACCTCCGCCCGCCGGTTCGTCCGCTATCTGGTGCTGCTGCCGGCCGGGTTCCTCTTCCAGGCGGCGCTGACCGAGTCGCTGTTCCTCTGCCTCGCGCTCGCCGCCTTCCACTACGCCGAGCGGCGGCGCTGGCTGCTCGTCGGTGTCGTCGGCTTCTTCCTGGCGATGAGCCGTTCGGTCGGGTTCTTCGTCGTGCTCCCGCTGGCCCTGGTGCTGCTGCGGCAGCACGACTACCGGCTGGGTCCGCGTGCGTGGTGGGCGTACGTGCGCGTCGGCTGGCCGCTGGCGCTGGTGCCCGCCGGCTGGCTGACCTTCATGGCGTTCTGCCGGTGGCAGGGCGGCGACTGGTTCGCCTACAAGCACGCCCAGGAGAAGGGCTGGGGCATCAGCGTGCAGAACCCGCTGGCGGTGCTGTGGCACGGACTGACCGGCGCCCCACCCCGCGACGCCCTACGGGTGTGGATCGCCGTGGTGGTGCTGGTGGTCCTGGTCGCGGGCGCCCGCCGGCTCGGGCTGCCCTATCTCGTGTACGGGCTGACCATGGTCCTGGTGCCGCTGTCGATGGGCCCGCCGGTGTACAAGAGCCTGCTGCGCTACCTGCTCGCGGTCTTTCCGGTCGGCCTCGTGCTGGCCCGCTGGGCCCGCGCCGCGGGCACCGACGCCTGGCTGACCGCCGCCCTGGCCCTGCTCCAGGGCGCGATCTTCGTCACCTGGCTCGCCTACTGGACCCACTTCGTCATCTGACCCGCGTGGTGGGCGCCGGGGCCGGCCCGGTGCTGTCGCGGCGTACCACCTCGGCGGGCAGGATCTCGACGCGGGGCACCGCCGCACCCGGGTCGAGCGCCAGCGACATCGCGCGGGCACCCATGTCGACCAGGGGAAGCCGGACGGTGGTCAGGGCCGGGGTGACGTCCCGCGCGATCGGCATGTCGTCGAAGCCGATCACCGACACCTGCCGGGGCACCGCCACCGACCGGGAGCGCAGCAGCGCCAGCGCGCCGATCGCCATCGAGTCGTTGAGCGCGACGATGGCGGTCAGCTCGGGGTCGGCGTCGAGCAGGGCGGCGGTGGCGGCGACGCCGCTGTCGCGGTCGAACTCGGCGTGCCGGACGCGGTGCGCGGGCAGGCTCAGCCCGTGCGCGGCGAGGGACTCCCGGAGCCCGGTGAGGCGGTCGGTGGTGGTCGTGAGCACCGCCGGCCCGGCCACCACCCCGATCGCCCGGTGGCCGAGCTCGTACAGCTCCGCGCCGATCAGCCTTCCGCCGGCGCGGTTGTCCGGCATCACGGCGTCGCCGGAGTGCTCGTGCCGGCCGATGACGGCGACCCGGCCGCCGGTGGCCTCGTACGCGGCGAGCTTCTCGTTGAGCAGGCTGGTGAAGGTGGCGTCGTGGTAGCCCGAGCCGGCCAGGATGATCGCGGCGACCTGCTGGCCGCGGAGCAGCTCGACGTACTCCAGCTCGCGGTCCGGGTCGCGGTAGCTGTTGCAGATCGTCAGCAGCCGGCCCTGGTCGGTGGCGACCCGTTGCAGGCCCCGGGTGATCTCGGCGAAGTACGGGTCGGAGACGTCGTGCACGATGACGCCCACCGCCACGCGGTGCGAGCGGGCCAGCAGTTGGGCGTGCGCGTTGGGGACGTACTGCAGGTCGGCGACGGCGCGCAGCACACGCTCGCGGAGTTCCTCGGTGACGGGCTTGCTGCTGCCGTTGATCACCCGGGAGGCGGTCGCGGGCGAGACCCCCGCCCGCCGGGCCACGTCGGACAGGGTCGCCACTGCCGCCCCCTCGGTCGCTTCTCGACGGCCGCGCCCGGGTGCCGGCCACCCGCCACCGTACCGTAGTGAAAGCCCTTGTCCGGTCCCGCGCGCGACCTGCCGGCACGGCGCGTGGCGCGCGGTGCGGGCGGCCTCTTGCCGGAGGGGAGAGCGTTCCCTACGCTCCTCAGGAAAGCGCTTGCCTGATCTTTGCCGCCGGGGGACCTCCAGGTTGCGGCACAGGCATGGAACAGGTCGCCGCCGTCCCGGTCGGCGGTGCCCGCGGAGGGAAGGCACACCATGACCCGCAGGTCGATAGGCATCATCGTCAACGGCGTGACCGGCCGGATGGGTTACCGGCAGCATCTGGTGCGCTCCCTGCTCGCCATCCGCGAGCAGGGCGGCGTGCCCCTGGCCGACGGCACGTCGATCTGGCCCGAGCCCGTCCTGGTCGGGCGCAGCGAGACCAGGCTCCGCGAGATCGCCGAGCGGCACGGCCTGAGCGACTGGACCACCGACCTGAGCGCCGCGCTGGCCCGCGACGACGTCGAGGTCTACTTCGACTCCCAGGTCACCCAGCAGCGGGAGAAGGCGATCCGCCGGGCGCTGGATGCCGGCAAGCACGTCTACACCGAGAAGCCGCTGGCGGAGGAGACCGAGGCCGCCCTCGACCTGGCCCGGGTGGCGCGCGCCGCCGGCGTGCGTACCGGGGTGGTGCAGGACAAGCTCTTCCTGCCCGGGCTGCGCAAGCTCAAGCGGCTCGTCGACGGTGGCTTCTTCGGCCGGATCCTGTCGGTGCGCGGGGAGTTCGGCTACTGGGTCTTCGAGGGCGACTGGCAGCCGGCCCAGCGTCCGTCCTGGAACTACCGGAGCGAGGACGGCGGCGGCATCGTCGTGGACATGTTCCCGCACTGGCAGTACGTGCTGGCGGAGCTCTTCGGCCGGGTGCGTACGGTCTCCTGCGTCACCGCCACGCACGTGCCGCAGCGCGTCGACGAGGCGGGCGGCACCTACCCGGCGACCGCCGACGACGCCGCGTACGGCATCTTCGAGCTCGACGGCGGCGTGGTCGCGCAGCTCAACTCCTCGTGGTGCGTCCGGGTGCACCGCGACGAACTGGTCGAGTTCCAGGTCGACGGCACCGAGGGCAGCGCCGTGGCCGGGCTGCGCAGCTGCCGCGTGCAGCACCGCGCGGTCACCCCGAAGCCGGTGTGGAACCCCGACCTGCCGGTCACCGAGCCCTTCCGGTCACAGTGGACGGAAGTGCCGGACAACGAGGAGTTCGACAACGGCTTCAAGGTGCAGTGGGAGGCGTTCCTGCGGCACGTCGTCGCCGACGAGCCGTTCCCGTGGGACTTCCTGGCCGGCGCACGCGGCGTGCAGCTCGCCGAGCTGGGCCTGCGCTCGGCGCGGGAGGGCGCCCGGCTGGACATCCCGGAGCTGGAGCTGTGAGCGCAAGGAGTGAGCCGGGTCTGCGAGCCCCGCAGTCGCGAACGGGAGGCGGACCCGAGGTGGTGCTGCCCGGCGGGCGGCGGTACCGGCTGACCGGGGGAGCCGGCTTCCCTCGCCCCGCCGGGCCGCCGACCAGCCGGATCGCGTACGCCGCCGCGCACGTGGTGGCAGATCCGACGGCCGAGAACATCCCGGGCGCCCCGGCCGTGCTCGACTGGGACCGCACCCTGGCCTTCCGGCACCATCTGTGGTCGTACGGCTTCGGGGTGGCCGAGGCGATGGACACCGCGCAGCGCGGCATGGGCCTGGACTACCCGGCCACCCGCGAGCTGATCCGGCGCAGCGCCGCCGAGGCGCGCGCCGTCGGCGGGCGGATCGTCGCCGGGGTCGGCACCGACCAGCTTCCGCCCGGCCCGGCGACCCTGGCCGAGGTCACCCGCGCCTACCGCGAGCAACTCGAGGACGTCCGGGCCGCCGGGGCCCGTCCGGTGCTGATGTGCAGCCGTCACCTGGCCGCCGCCGCCCGCGGTCGGGAGGACTACCTGCGGGTGTACGACGAGCTGCTGACCGCCGTCGACGAGCCGGTGGTGCTGCACTGGCTCGGCCCGATGTTCGACCCGGCGCTCACGGGCTACTGGGGGTCGGCCGACCTGGACGAGGCCGCCGACGCCGTCATCTCGCTGATCAAGGCCCACGACGCCCGGGTGGACGGGATCAAGGTCTCCCTGCTGGACGCCGACCGCGAGGTGGCGCTGCGCCGCCGGCTGCCCGCCGGGGTACGCCTCTACACCGGCGACGACTTCCACTACCCGGAGCTGATCCGGGGCGACGCGAGCGGCCACTCCGACGCGCTGCTCGGGGTGTTCGCCGCGATCGCGCCGGCCGCCGCCGCCGCGCTGGCCGCGCTCGACCGGGGGGAGTCGGAGGCGTACGACGGGATCTTCGCGCCGACCGTGCCCCTGGCCCGGCACATCTTCGCCGCACCCACCTGGCACTACAAGACCGGCATCGTCTTCCTGGCCTGGCTGGCCGGGCACCAGGACCACTTCACGATGGTCGGCGGGGCGCAGTCGGGCCGGTCGGCGGCGCACCTGGCCACCCTGCTCACCCTCGCCGACGCCGCCGGGCTGCTGCCCGACGCGGAGCTGGCCGCCGCCCGCGCGCGGGCGCTGTTCACGGTGGCGGGGGTGACCCGGTGAGTGGGCTGGAACGGTTCTCGTTCAACCAGGCCACGGCGCGGCACTGGGCGCTGCCCGAGGCCGTCGCCGGTTGCGTCGCCGCCGGCGTGCCGGGGATCGGGCTGTGGCGGGAACCGGTCGCCGGGTACGGGCTGACCCGCGCCGCGAAGCTCATCCGCGACGCCGGCCTCGACGTCACGTCGCTCTGCCGGGGCGGCTTCTTCACGGCCGACGGCTGGCGGGAGAAGAACCTGCGCGCGATCGAGGAGGCCGCCACTCTCGGCACCTCGGTCCTGGTGCTGGTCTCGGGCGGGCTGCCGCCGGGCAGCCGGGACATCGACGGCGCCCGCCGGCAGGTCGCCGACGCCATCGCCGAGTTGGCCCCGTACGCCGCCGGGGCCGGGGTGACGCTGGCGATCGAGCCGTTGCACCCGATGTTCTCCGCCGACCGCTGCGTGCTGTCCACCCTCGGGCAGGCGCTCGACATCGCCGAGCGGTTCGACCCGGGCGTGGTCGGGGTGGTCGTCGACGCGTACCACGTGTGGTGGGACGACACGGTCTACGCGCAGATCGCCCGGGCGGGTGAGCGGATCGCCGCGTTCCAGGTGTGCGACTGGGTCACCCCGCTGCCCGAGGGGGTGCTGCTCGGCCGGGCACTGCCCGGTGACGGCTGCATCGAGCTGCGCCGGCTGCGGGAGGCCGTCGACGCGGCCGGCTACACCGGGCCTGTCGAGGTGGAGGTCTTCTCGGCCGACGTGTGGGCCCGGCCCGGCCGGGAGGTCCTCGACGCGTCCGTCGCGGGATACCTGCACCACGTCGCCTGACCGAAGGTCCCGGCCGGCTGTCGAGCCCGGCGACCGGCCGGGACCGGGCGGGGACGAGGCGGCCACGGATCGGCCGGCAGGAGGCGTCGTCTTCACCTGACCGGCCCGGCTCTCTATGATCGGATGAAAACTGTCGCCGACCATCCGGCGGATCGTCGGCAAAAATCTACAGGCGCGGGTCAGCGCCGGGAAGGGTGGGCATGGCGCTGTCCACGACCGTCCTCGCCGAGCTGCGCGGCATCGTCGGCCCGTCGCACGTGCACGACGCGGCCGGCGACCTCGTGGCATACGCGCGGGACGCGACGCCCCTCTTCTCGCACCGGCCCGACGCGGTGGTCTTCCCGGCCGACACCGCCGAGGTCGCCGCGGTGCTGGCGCTGGCCACCCGGCAAGGGGTGCCCGTGGTGCCCCGTGGCGCGGGCTCCAACCTGTGCGCCGCGACCGTGCCGCTGCGCGGTGGGATCGTGCTGGTGCTGACCCGGCTCAAGAGCATCCTTGAGGTCAGCGCGGACGAGCTGCTCGCCCGGGTGCAGCCGGGCGTGACCAGCGCCGCGCTCGCCGACGCGGCCGCCGCGCAGGGACTGCTGTGGGCGCCCGACCCGGGCAGCCGCACCGTTGCCACCGTCGGCGGCACCATCGCCACCTGCGCCGGCGGGCTGCGGGGCCTGAAGTACGGGGTGACCCGCAACTACGTGCTGGGCCTGGAGGCGGTGCTGCCCACCGGTGAGGTCATCCGCACGGGTGGCCGGCTGTGGAAGGACGTCGCCGGCTACGACCTGACCCGGCTGCTCACCGGCTCCGAGGGCACCCTCGCCGTGATCACCGAGGCGACGGTGGCGCTGCTGCCCGCCCCGGCGTCGACGAACACCGGGGTCGCGTACTTCCCGACGTTGGCCGACGCGGGGGAGGCGGTCGCCCGGGTGATCCGGGCCGGGGTGGTGCCGGCGACGCTGGAGTTCCTCGACCGGGCCTGCATCGGGGCCGTGGAGGACTTCGCCCACCTGGGGCTGCGCGCCGACGCCGGCGCTCTGCTGCTCTTCGGCGACGACGGCCCGCCGGACCTGGTCGCCGCCCACCTGGACCGGATCGGCACGGCCTGCCTCGAGGCCGGCGCGGTGGAGGTCACCACCGCCCGCGAGGTCGCCCAGGCCGAGGCGCTGCTGGCCGCCCGCCGCTGCGCGCTGCCGGCGCTGTCCCGGCGGGGCGGGGTGACCATCCTGGAGGACGCCACCGTGCCCCGGCCCCGGATCGCCGAGATGGTCGACCGGATCGACGCCATCGCCGCCCGGCACGACGTCGCCATCGCCACCTTCGGCCACGCCGGTGACGGCAACCTGCACCCCACCTGCGTGCTCGACTCGGCCGAGGACCACGACGCGGTACGCCGGGCCGAGTCGGCCTTCGCCGACGTCTTCGCCGCCGCCCTCGACCTCGGCGGCACGATCACCGGAGAGCACGGGGTCGGCGCGGCGAAGCTGCCGTTCCTCGCCGCCCGTCTCGGCGACGACCAACTCGCCCTGCTACGGCGGATCAAGACCGCCTTCGACCCGGCGGGCATCCTCAACCCCGGAAAGCTGGGCTCGTGACCGGCGACGTGTTCAACCCGGAGCAGCTGTCCCGCTGCATCTCCTGCGGGTTCTGCCTGCCGGCCTGCCCCACGTACGCGATGACCGGCGACGAGGCGTCCTCGCCGCGTGGGCGGATCACGCTGATGCGGGCGTTGCAGGACGGCACCCTGCCCCCGGACGACGGCACCCTCGCCGAGCAGTCCTCGTTCTGCCTGGGCTGCCGGGCCTGCGAGCCGGTCTGCCCGGCCGGCGTCGAGTACGGCAGCCTGCTGGAGCAGTGGCGGGTGCACCAGTGGCGTGGCTGGCGGCGGCCGCTGGTGGCCCGGGCACTGATGCTGCTCGTCGAGCAGCGCTGGCTGCTGCGGCTGTCCGGCCTCGCCCGCCGCGCCGCCCGCGGCCGGGCCGCCACCCCACCGCAGACCGCGCCCACGTCGACCACACAGGCTCCGACCACACCGGCCCCGGGCGCCGTTTCGTCGGCCGCCCCCGGGCCCGCTGCCGGCGGCCCCGGTGCGCCGGACGCGCAGCTCATGCTGGGCTGCGTCGAGCGTGGGCTCTTCCCGGCGGTCAGCCGGGCGGCGCACGCGCTCGCCCCCGAGCTGGCCGCCCCCACCGCGCAGGGCTGCTGCGGCGCACTGCACGCGCACAACGGCGACCTGGCCGGGGGCGAGCGGCTGGCCGAGCGGCTCGGCGAGGACCTGCCCGGCACGATCGTCACCACCTCCGGCGGCTGCGCCGCGCACCTGGCCTCCGTGCTCGGCCGGGACCGGGTGCGCGAGCTGTCCACCTGGATCGCCGGCCGGCCCGCCGGAGCCGAGCTGCGGGTGGCCGGGCGGCGGGCCAGGGTCGCCCTCCAGGACTCCTGTCACCTGCGCAACGGCCTCGGCGTCTTCGCCGAGCCCCGGACGCTGCTGCGTCAGGTCGCCGACTACGTGGAGCTGCCCTCGGCGGCCACCTGCTGCGGGGCCGCCGGTACGTACTCGCTGCTGCGGCCGAAGGAGTCACGGCGGATCCTGGACGCGAAGATCGACGAGATCGAGGCCGCCGGGGTGGACCTGGTCGTGGTGGTCAACCCGGGGTGCCTGCGTCAGCTGCGTACGGGACTGCGCCGCCGCCGGTCCGCCGTGCGGGCCGTCCACCTGGCCGAGCTGCTCACCCGCGTCGAGCCGCCGGCACGACCGGCCTGAGGCGGACCGCCCCGGGCCAGCCGTCCCGGTCGGAGGACTCACTCGGTACGGATCCCGTCCGGGCGGGTCAGCCGCCACAGCACCGGCAGGCTGAGCCCGGTGACCAGCAGCACGACCGCCGCCCCGAGGCCGGTGGAGATGCCCAGCACCGGCCAGGCGATCGCGACGGGCGTCTGCACCATCCGCAGCAGCACCGCGCCGAGCCCGATCCCGAAGACCACCGCCAGGGCGAGCCCGATGGACACCGGCACGGCGCTCTGCCACATCACCGACCAGCTCAGCGTGGAGCGGCGGGTGCCCACCGCGACCAGCATCGCCAGCAGCCGACGGCGCTCCCGGAGCTGCTCCAGCACGCCGACCAGCATGCTGGCCCCGATCAGCAGCAGGGTGACCACCGCGCCGACGTAGAGGCCGCGTTGGACGTTGACGAACTGGGTGGCCTGCCGGCTCCCGGTCAGCGTGAGCACGGGGGCGGACAGGTCGACTCCGGCGGCGGCGTTGCGGACGTGCTCCACCGCGTCCGGCTGGTCGGGCGCGAGCCGCAGGTACGCGTCCGTGCGCAGCGGACCCAGCCGGGCGGTGTCGACCGCGCCGGGTGTGACCAACAGGCCGGCCTGCTGGTAGCCGGACGGGTCGGCGCGCCCCGGCGCCTCCCGAGCGGTGCGGGGGACCTGCCAGGTCGTCGTCGGGGCGTCGGCCACCGCGACGGTGTCGCCCGGCTCGACGCCGGCCGGCCGGCCCTCCGAGTCCGGGACCAGGAAGACGTCGCCGTCGACACACCGGTCCAGCCGGGCGAACTCGGCCAGCGCCGCGCAGTCGCCGATCCGCAGCACGCCGTGCGCCCCGTCGGCCGTGACGACGGTGGTCAGGGTGGCGTTGCTGGCGGTCACCCCGGGGGCGGCGGCCAGCCGGTCCAGTGCCGCTGCCGCGTCCGATCGGGCCGGGAGCTGCACGCTCACCTGGGCCCGGGACGGGTCCTGCCCGGTGTCGAAGGTGAACCGGCCGGCGACGCCGGCGAAGAGCATCTGCAACCCGATGGTGCCCGCCACCGCGACCGCGATGCCGTTGACCAGCCGCGCCGAGGCGGCGCTGTCGACCTGGAGGCGACGCACCGCGAGCTGCCACGCGACCGGGCCGCCGCGCAGCCGGCGTACCAGCAGGTCGGTCAGCCAGGGCAGCAGGGTGACCACGCCGACCAGCAGCAGCACGGCGCCGGCCGCGGTCTGTTGTTCGCTGCCGAGCGGGGCGACGTCGGCCGTGCCGGCCAGCAGCAGCCCGAGCCCGGCTGCGGGCAGCAGCAGCCGCCAGGCCAGCCGGCGGCGCACCGGCGTCGCGCGCCGGGCCACCCCGAGCGGCTCGACCAGCACGGCCCGCATCGACACCAGGGTCACCAGGACGGCGAGCGCCGGTACCGCCACCGCGACGGCGGCCACCAGCGGCAACGGCGGGCGCACGTCGGCGGCGTACACGCTGAGGTCCATCAGGGTGACCAGCGGCACCACCTGCCGGCCGAGCGCGAAGAGCACCCCGCCGACCGCGACCCCGAGCAGCGCGGCGGCGGCGGCCTCCCCGGCGGCGATCCGGCGGACCATCGCGGTGTCGGCGCCGACCAGCCGCAGCGCGGCCAGCCGTCGGTCGCGGCGCTCTCCGCCGAACCGCACGGCCGCGCCGAGGAAGACCGCGATGGGCAGCAGCAGGACCACGAAGATGACCACCACCAGCACCATCAGCGCCGGGGCGAACGCCTCGCCGGGCAACCCGCCGCCGAACGCGTCCAGCCGGGTCGTGCCGCCGTCGGCGGCGAGGGTGTCGCTGCCGAGGTAGTAGGCCAGTTCGTGTGGGCCGGCCAGGCCCTCGTCGGCGATGACGCCGGTGACCGTGGCCCCGCCCAGCCGGGGTGCGAACAGCGCGCCGTCGGCGGAGTCGAGCAGGTCCCGCAGCGCGGGGGAGACCACCACCTCGCCGGCGCCGGGCAGCGCGGACACCCCCGGCGGCACGGGCGCCGCCGGCCCCTCGGCCCGCAGCACCCGGCCCCGCACCGGCTGCTCCCGGAACTCCGTGTGGATCTGGCGGATCAGCAGCGTGTTCGCGGCGGCCGGGATCTTCGCGCCCATCCGCAGGTCGTCGCGGGCGTCGCCGCGCGCCTGCCGGGCGTCCAGCGCGCCGGGCACCGCGGCGGCGAGCAGCAGCATCGACACGCCCACCCCGACGCCGACCGCGGTCAGCACCGCCCGCAGCCAGCCGTCCCGGCCGCCGGCGAACGCCATCCGGGCGCCCATGGCCAGGTCGGCCGCGCGGTCGCGCAGCCGCCTCACGCCGCGACCTCCAGGTCCCGGGTGCGGCCGTCGCGCACCACCACCTCCCGATCGGAGTACGCGGCGACCCGCGCCTCGTGGGTCACCAGCACCACGGCGGCCCCGGTGTCCCGGGCTGCGGCGGTGAGCAGCCGCATCACCCGCTCGCCGTTCAGCGAGTCCAGCGCGCCGGTCGGCTCGTCGGCGAAGACCACCCGCGGCCGGGTGACCAGGGCCCGGGCGACCGCCACCCGCTGTCCCTGCCCGCCCGAGACCTCGCCGGGCCGCTTGCCGGCCACCTCGGCGACCTCCAGGCGGTCCAGCCACTCGGCGGCCCGGCGCTCCGCCTCGCGGCGGCGGACCCGGGCCAGCCGCAGCGGCAGCGCGACGTTCTCCAGGCAGGTCAGCTCGGGCACGAGCTGGCCGAACTGGAAGACGAAGCCGAACTCCTCCCGGCGCAGCGCGCTGCGCTCGGCGTCGCCGAGCGCAGCCAGGTCGCGGCCGGCATAGCACACCCGGCCGGAGTCGGGCCGGACGATGCCGGCGAGGCAGTGCAGCAGGGTGGACTTGCCGGAGCCCGACGAGCCCATCACGGCCAGCACCTCGCCCGGATCGACGCGCAGGCTCGCGCCGTCGAGCGCCCGGGTGGGGCCGAACGAGCGGTGCAGGTCCTCGGCGAGAAGCAGCGGCGCGCTCACGACCGGACCGTCGCGGCGAGTTCGTCGAGGCGGGCGGCGGTCAGCTCCAGCCAGCGCAGGTCGGCCTCCAGGTGGAACAGGGCGTGGTCGCAGACCAACTGCTCGGCGAGGTCGCCGTCGCGCTTGCGGCGGGTCAGCTCGCGCATCATCCGCAGGTGCTCGGCGCGCTGCACGTCGAGCACGTCGGCGGCCGGACGGTCGGTCAGCAGGGCCAGCACCACCTTGGTGTAGAGGGTGCTCTGCAGGTACGGCTCGGGCTTCTCGGCCCGCGCCAGCCACTGGGCCACGTCCGTGACGCCGGCCTCGGTGATCGCGTACCGCTTGCGCTCCGGACCCTCGCCCGGTTCGACCGACTCCACCTCGACCAGGCCGCCGCGCAGCAGCCGGGAGAGGGTGGCGTAGACCTGCCCGTACGCGACCGGGCGGGCGTGACCGAAGCGCTCGTCGTAGAGGCGCTTGATGTCGTAGCCGTGGCGAGGAGTGGCCTCCAGGAGGCCGAGGAAGGTCTGTCCGATTGACATGCCCGGACTATACACACCGAGTATACGCGGCATGTATAGCCGGGTGGCCGGCAGGTGTGCCGACCACGGACCAGGGGGCCGGGGGTTCGAGTCCCGTCGGGGGCGCAGGCTCGCAGGAGCCTTACCTGCGGAAACGCCGATCAGGCTCCTGCCGCCATTTGTCCCTTGTGGACGCCCGGTTATCACAGGCAAAAGCGTGCGAATCCCATCGATGGGATTTTACAATCGTGGCATTGACGCGTTTCCTTGGCCGATGTTAGCGTGTCGAAACCAACCGATCTCCCGAAGGGACTGGCATGCTTCCTCAGGTGGTCCGAGACATCGAAGCCAAAGTGGCTCCCGACGAGTGGTACAACGCGGTTCAGGCGCTGACCGTTGCTGACATCGAGGAAATCAGCATCAGCGACATCAGCAGCCTGGAGAACAACTCCCTGAAGGACCTCATCAACCACGCGGTGACCAACCGGTTGGCCAGCCACCTCGGTGGCACCTACACCTCGCCGCCGAAGGGCTCGATCGCCGAGCACACGATGTCCGCGTAACGCTGACTCGGTCGTCGTATCTCAGGGTGGATGGATCGTCAACGACCCCATCCACCCTGAGATCTTCTTTGTTGGAGCATTTTCGGCTAGGGGGTGTCCGCTCATGCCAATTGGTAACATCGTGCTTCTCGGATGTGGCGGATATATAGGCAGTCATCTGCTGGATCGACTTCTGAGAGAGCCGGGCAACAAAGTCTTCGGGTGGGATCTCGAACACCGAAAGATCGAGCAGTACCTGAACAATCCGGCGCTGGACTTCGAAGAGTCGAACATCGGCTCGGCGTACGCCCGTCAGCGACTCGAGGAACAGGTCGCTTCCGCTGACGTGGTAATCAATCTCGCGGCGATCTGCAACCCAGCCGAATACAACACCGAGCCGCTTCGCGTCCTCGACGCCAACCTCTTCGACCTCCAGCCGGTCCTGCGGATGTGCGCCGAGCAGCGGAAGTGGTTGATCCACTTCTCGACCAGCGAGGTCTACGGGCGGACGATCTCGAGCTACCTGCCCGACGAGTCCTTCGACGACCCGGACCTGTACGTCCTGAAGGAGGACGAGACTCCCCTGATCATGGGGCCGATCCGGAACCAACGGTGGACGTACGCGGCCGCCAAGCAGGTGGTGGAGCGGCTGGTCTACGCGTATCACCGGGAGCGCGGGATGCCGTTCACCGTCATCCGCCCGCTCAACTTCTTCGGACCCAGGATGGACTACCTCCCCGGCCACGACGGCGACGGCGTGCCGCGGGTGCTGGCCTCCTTCATGGCGGCCCTGATCGACCGTAAGCCGCTGCAACTCGTCGACGGCGGCTGGGCACGCCGCACGATCGTCTCCATCGACGACGCCATGGACGCCGTCATGGCCGTCCTGCAGCAGCCGGAACGCTCCCAGAACCAGTTCTTCAACGTGGGGAATCCGGACAACGAGGTGACGGTTCGCGAGCTGGCGGAGCTCATGCGGGCGGTGTACGCCGAGATTACCGACGACCCGACGTATCTCGAACACCCCATCCACGACGTCTCCGCGGCCGACTTCTACGGGGCGGGTTACGAGGACTGCGACCGTCGTATGCCCAGCATCGAGAAGGCCAAGGCGCTGCTCGGCTGGACCCCGCGCAAGAGCCTGCGTACGACGCTGCTGGAGACCATGCGGGCCTACCACGAGACCTACGTGGTCAATGCCGCCGCGCCCCCGGCGGAGGCGACCGGTCCGGCGGTGGGTTCCGAGGGGGCCCGGTGACGTCGCTTCCCTCCGACCAGGACACCAGCGGTCGGACCGTCGGCGCCGAGGAACTGGCGCTGCTCGGCGAGGTCATCGCGAGTGGCGTGCTCAACTCCACGCGCGGCACCCAGACCGCCCGGTTCGAGAAGGCCTTCGGCGCGCTGCTCGGCCACGGCCGCAGCGCGATCGCCTGCAACTCGGGCAGCGCCGCGGTGCACACGGCGGTGGCGGCCCTCGATCTCGAACCGGGAGACGAGGTCATCGTCTCGCCGTTGACGGATGTCGGCGGGGTGGCGCCGGTGCTGTGGCAGGGCTGCATCCCGGTCTTCGCCGACGTCGACCCGTACACCCTCAACGTGACCGCCGACTCGGTGGCGGCGCGGATCACCCCGCTGACCAGAGCGGTGATCGTGACCCACCTCTTCGGGAACCCGGCCGATGTGACCGGCATCCTCGAGGTGGCCCGGCGGCACAACCTGTACGTGCTGGAGGACTGCGCCCAGGCCTTCGGCGCCGAAACGGCGGGCCAGCCGGTGGGCACCCTCGGCGACCTCGCCTGCTTCAGCCTGCAGCAGACCAAGCACATCACCACCGGTGAGGGTGGTCTGGTGTGCGGCGCCGACGCACAGCTCGTCGCCCGAGCCCACCAGTTCGTGAACAAGGCGCGGATCTACTCCGACCCGGAGCCCGAACACCACTTCCTCGCGATGAACTACCGGATGACGGAGCTACAGGGTGCCGTCGGGGTCGCGCAGCTCGAGAAGCTGCCCGAGGTGGTCCGGGCGCGCCGGGAGGGCGCCGCCCGCCTGGTCGCGGCCCTGGACGGGGTCGCCGGTGTCTCGGTACCCGGACCGCTGCCCGGGGCGCAGCACTCGTACTGGAAGATCCCGCTCCAGGTGGACCCGGCGGTGCTCGACGGAGGCGGCGCGGCGTTCGGCGCGGGACTCGCCGAGCGGGGTGTCGGCTCGGCACCCGGCTACCAGCGGCCGGCCTGGACCTGGAGTGTGATCGCCCACCAGCGGACGTTCGGCACCAGCCGGTACCCGTTCACCCTGGCCCGACCGGAGGCGCTGGACTACTCGCCGCAGCGGTACCCGGGCACCCTGGCCGGGCGGGCCAGCGTCGTGGTGCTGCCCTGGAACGAGCGGTACACCACGTCCGACATCGACCGGATCGCCACGGCGATCGCCGACGTCGCGGCCACCCTCCGGCGGCAGTGATGCCGGAGAACCGCGAGGTGCCGATCGTCGACGTGGCGGCCGACCGCCACGACATCGAGACCTTCCAGGCCGGTGGGACGGTGCCCGCGAACTACCGGCGGGCCGAGCGCGAGGGGCTCGCGGCCCTGGACCGGGCACCGTTCGGCTTCGTGCTGCGGGGCACCGGCTTCGAAACCCTCGACGGTCCGCAGCGGGGCGCCTACATCCGCCGGCTCACCGGCCTGTTCGGCCAGATCTCGGACAGCAACCGGTTCAGCGAGACCAGCAACGTGTTCGTCGACATGGTCGCGCCCACCGAACCGGGCAGCGCGGATCCGACCTTCTCGCTCGGCGAGTGTGAGGCACACTCCGACGAGAGCTCGAAGCCGAGGCCCGAGGACGTCGTCCTGTTGTGGTGTGTGCGTCCGGCCGAGAAGGGTGGGGAAAGCCTGTTCTGGCCGGCGGCCGAGCTGCGACGGGCGATCGGCGCCACCGCCGGCGGCGCCGCCCTAATCGAGGAGCTCGACCGCGACCAGTTCCTCTTCGGCGGCAAACTGCGCAATCCGCCGAGGGTGCTCCGGGCGCCGATCTTCTTCCCGGGCGACGGAATCCGGTTCCGGCTCGGCTCGCTACAGGATGCCGGCGAGGTTTCCGGCAGGCCGCCGACGAAGGAACAGCGGGCAGCCATCGAAGCGCTGTCCGACGCGGTCGCCGGCACCGCCCCGTACCGCTACCGGCTGGAGGCCGGGGAAGCGCTCGTGCTGATGAACCGGAAGATGCTGCACGCGCGGACCGATTTCGTGGACGACCGCCGGCTGCTGTTGCGGACCCGCTGCTTCAACGACGAGTTGTCGAACAGCCGCCACGACCAGGCCGCGTGGCTCTCGTGACAGCCGTCATCTTCGACCTCGACGGTGTCCTGGTGGACAGCTTCGCATTCTGGCTGGTGCTGATGAACGACTGTGCCCGGGCGTCCGGGCACCGGGAGATCGACGCCGACGCCCTGGCCCGCAGCTGGGGGCAGAGCGGGCGCGAGGACCAGGCGGAGTTCTTTCCCGACTGGACCGTCGAGCAGGTGACCCGGCACTACGACGCGCGGATGACGGCGTACGCCGGATCACTCGCACCGCGTACGGAGACGGTTGACCGGGCCCGTTCCATCCAACGCCAGGGGGGTCGGATCGGGGTGCTGACCAACTCCTCGCGGGCGTTCACCGATCTCGCACTGCTGCGGTGCGCGCTGACGCCCGACGTCGTGGTCACCGTCGACGACGTCCAGCAGCCCAAGCCACACCCCGAAGGGTTGCTGGTGGCCTGCCGGCTGCTGGACACCCCGGCCCCCGCCGCGCTGTTCGTCGGTGACTCCGCGTGCGACGCCGAGGCGGCTCGGGCTGCCGGCGTGCCGTTCCAACTGGTCGGCTCGCCGTTGCCCGGGGCCTGCCGATGACCGAGGTGGACGACGCGGCCGACGGCCCGCTCCACTGGGACCTGAGGGACCTGACCCTGGTGGGTGGGCACCGGATGGGACCGGACGACCTGCTGGACCGGGCCAGCGGGCACGCGGCGGAGCTGGTATCCAGGCCGGAGCAGGACTGGACGGTCGACGCGGCGCGGATAGCCCGGTTCATGGCCGACCGGGCGACGGTGGACGATCTGATCGGGCGGGCCCGCGCTCTGGTCGAGCTACCGCTGATGGTGGCCCCGGCGGATGCCGGTTCGCAGGCCCGGTGCGCCGCCGTCCAGGACCGGGCGCGGGAGATCGAGTCCCGGTTGGCGTTCTTCGACCATCAGTGGTGCGGGCTGCCGGCGGACCGGGCCGAGTCGTTGTTGGCGGAGCCGGAGCTGGCCGGCTGCCGGGAACCGCTGCGTAGGCTGCGGGTCGAGGCGGGTGCCCGGCTCGGGGAGGAGGCCGAGCGGGTCCTGGCCGAACTGGCCTCGTCCGGGATCGACGCCATGCGCCAACTGCACCACCAGCTCGTGTCCGCGCTGCGCGTCGAGGTCGGCGGAGTGGAGCTACCGATCGACGCGGCGCAGAACCAGCTCGCGTCCGACCTCAGGTCCCGGCGGCACGCCGCCGGCACGGCCATCTCCGCTGCCCTGTCCGACACCACCGAGGTGCGGGCCGTGGTACTCACGGCGGTGGTGCGGCACGCGGCGGCCAGCGACCGGTTGCGCCGGCGCGGACACTGGTTGAGTGCCCGGAACAGCGCCAACGACCTGCCGGACAGCGCCGTCGACGCCCTGGGCCGGGCGGTCGACGCGCGCTACGACGTGGCTCGGCGCTGGTACCGGCACAAGGCGCGGCTGATCGGCGTCGACCGGCTCACCGAGTACGACCGGTCGGCGCCGGTCGGTCCGTCCGCCGGGGCACCGCTGAGCTGGGCCACCGGGCGGGACCTGGTCGTCGCCGCCTTCGGGGAACTCGACCCCCTCCTGGGGCGTGCCGCTGCCAGCTTCTTCGAGCAGGGCTGGATCGACGTGGGCGCCGAGGACGGCCGGCGCTCCGGCGGCCACTGCGACTTCACCGTGCCGTCCGTGCACCCGTACGTGATGCTGAGCTGGCACGGCGGTGTCGAGGATCTGGTCACCCTGGCGCATGAACTCGGTCACGGGGTGCACGGCATGCTCGCCCGGGTGGCCGGAATCCATCACTACCAGGTGCCGGAACTCTTCGCCGAGACGATCGCCCTGCTGGCGGAAACCGTCGTCGTCCGGTACGCGGTGCGCAGCGGTGCGGTGCCGGGCCAGTCGGCGTCGATCACCAACTGGCTGCTCGACCGGGCGGTCTCGACGATCTTCCGGCTACGGGCGCTCTGGCGGTTCGAGCAGCAGGTGCACGAGGTGGTGCGGGCGAACGGCCGACTCGACGCGGACCGCCTCGATCGGATGTGGTCGGCATGCCTCTCCGAGCTGTACGCGGACGCGGTCGACCTGCCCGAGACGTACCGGCACGGATGGGCGCTGATCCCACACTTCGTCGATGCGCCCGGCTATCTGTACAGCTACGTCGGAGGGCAGTTGCTCGCGCTCGCGGCCGCTCGGCACCTCTCGGAGGCGGGGCACGCCGGTGAGCTGATCGACGCGCTGCGGGCCGGCGGCTCGGCTCCGGTGCCCGAACTCCTACGCAAGCTCGGTGTGGATGTCCATTCGCTACAGTGCTGGACGGCTGGACTGGATGAACTGACCGACTGGTTGCGCCGGGTCGAGGACGACGGCGTGCCGTCGGCGTTGACCGCGGGGGTTGATCGAGGATGAACGCGCGCCCACTGGTCGGGGTGGTGAGCCCGATGGGGCAGGCTCAGCGGGAGTACCTGCTCAGGTCGTTGGCGGGGGAGTTCGACGTCTGGGCGTTCGACGACCAGCGGCGCAACTGGGTGGACCGCCATGTGGTGGGTCAGTCGACCGTCGATCCGTACGACGAGGAGCAGCTGACCCGGGCCGCCGGCGCGGCCGGGGTGGATGCGTTGATCAGCTGGGACGAGCTGAGCGCGTACGCCACCGCCCGGGCTGCCCGAACGCTGGGCCTGCCGGGTCCCGCCCCGGAGGCGGTGAGGGTGTGCCGCGACAAGTACCTGACCCGGCGGGCGCTGTCCGAGTACGGGATGTCGATGCCGGCGTCGGTGCCGGTGTCCGACATCGACCAGGCGCTGGCGGCGGCGTCGCGGACCGGGTATCCGGCGGTGCTCAAGCCGCGGGCACTGGCCGGCAGCGTCGGTCCCATGCTGGTCCGATCTCCCGGCGAGTTGGTTCGCGTCTTTCCGGACGTGCTCGGCGCACGGCTGCCGGGGGTTCGGGTCGACCTGGCCGAGCCGCTGGTCCTGGAGACCTACCTGGACGGTCCCGAGATCAGCGTGGACAGCGTGTGCTTCGACGGTGTCGTGCATCCGTTGTTCGTCGCGCGCAAGGAGCTGGGGTCGCCGCCCTTCTTCGAGGAGACCGGGCACTGGGTGGAGGCAGGGGACGCCCTGCTTCACGACGAACAGCTGTTGAGCCGGCTGCGCGACGTGCACGCCGGGGTGGGCTTCGATCAGGGGTGGACCCACACCGAGTGGCGGCTGACCCGGAACGGCCCAGAACTGGTAGAGATCAACTCGCGGCTGGGTGGCGACCTGATTCCCCAGTTGGGTGGGCTCGCCACCGGCCTGCGACCGGCGGTGATCGTGGCCGAGGTGGCACTCGGCCGGCGGCCCGACCTGACGGCGCGGGGCCTCGGCGCGGCTGCCGTCCGGTTCGTCTATCCGGACCTGCCGGGCGAACTCGAGGCTCTGGTGGTCGACGGGGAACGGTTGCCCCGCGAGGTGGTACGCCTCGACCCGTTGGCCGAGCCCGGGCAATGGTTGTTGCCGTCCGCGCAGGTCGGCGGCCGGGCCGCGTTGGTGGTCTGTGCGGGCGACGGCATCCCCGAGGTGGCGAAGGCGATAGACGAATCCCTGTCCGCGATAACCCTCGTCCTGCGGAAGCCGGGAGGAGAACCATGCCATTTGACACCTATGTCTGGAAGATTGCCAGTAGGTGCAACCTCAACTGCACCTACTGCTACGTCTACAACCTCGGCGACGAGTCCTGGCGACAACAGCCTCGGCTGATGAGCGAGGAGGTCGCCCGGACCGCGGCGGCCCGGATCCGCGACCACGCCGTACGGCACGGACTGGAACGCGTGGACATCAACTTCCACGGCGGCGAGCCGTTCCTCGGTGGCCGCCGACATCTGGAGCTGGTCCACTCCGCCATCACCGAGACCTTCGCCGGTAGCGGAGTCACGGTCAGCTCGGCGGCGCAGACGAACGCGTTGCTGTTCGAGCCGGCGATCGGCGACCTGCTGATCGAGCGCGGCATCGCCCTCTACGTCAGCCTCGACGGGCCGCCCGAGATCAACGACCGGCACCGCCTCGACCTGCGCGGGCAGCCGAGCGGCGCGCGGGTCGCGGAGAAGATCAAGGAGATCTCCGCGCCGCCGTACGACCGGATCTTCGCCGGCATCCTCTGCGTCGTGGACCCGACCTCCGATCCGCGTACGGTGGTGGACTATCTGGCCACCTTCCGTCCGCCGATGGTCGACTTCCTGCTGCCGCTGAACAACCACGACAACCCGCCCGTGCGCGGCATCGACGAGTACGCCGACTGGCTACGTGCCTGCTACGACCACGTGATGTCGCTGGCCGAGCCGATGCGGGTACGCATCTTCGACGACATCATGCTGGCACTGCTCGGGCACGGCGCCGGCGACTCCGACCGCCAGTACCTGGTCATGGAGACCGACGGCACGCTGGAGTTGGACGACACTCTCAAGACGGCCTTCGACGGCGCGTCCCGACTGGGTTACGACATCGCCCGGGACGACCTCGACGTGGTGGCGGCGGACCAGCGGCTGGTGCCGCTACGGGCCGAAATCGCCCAACTCGGTCCCACCTGCCGTGCCTGCGCCCTGGTCAAGATCTGTCGGGGCGGCCACGTCTCGCACCGGTACTCCGCGAGTCGCGGGCTCGACAATCCGAGCGTCTACTGCTCGGCGCTCCAGCGCCTGATCCTGCACATCCGATCCCGCCTGCTCGCCGAGGCGGCCGCCGCCGGCAGCGGGCCGGCCGGTCAGCCGGCCCGGTGACACCTACTCTCCATCACCACCGAACGCGACACTGGGAGGCCAGTTATGAGGCTGGGCATGGGTCTGGCGCTGATGAATCCCGGCAACCGCCCCGATCACGAGGCCTACCGGGACTCCCTGGCCCTGGCGGATCTGGCCGAGCCACTGGGCTTCCACTCGATCTGGACCGTGGAACACCACTTCACCGGGCACTCACCGGTGCCGAACCCGCTGCAGTTGCTGGCGTACGTCGCGGCCCGCACCACCCGGATCGAACTCGGGACGGCGGTCCTCGTCCTGCCCTGGCACGACCCGCTGCGGGTGGCGGAGGAGATCGCCGTCCTGGACGTCCTCTCCGGCGGCCGGACGACCATCGGATTCGGTCGTGGCCGAAGTGAGATCGAGTACGCGGGGTTCGGGGTGAATCCGCAGGAAGGACACGCCCGGCTGGCCGAGGGCATCGACTTCGTACGCCGCGCCCTCACCGAGGACCCGTTGCACTACGCCGGGAAGTTCTACCACTGCGCCGGGCTGTCCGTCCGGCCCCGGCCGCTGCACCAGCCCGAGCGCGGCTTCCACGGCGCCGCGCACAGCGCCGCGTCGGCGACCCTGGTCGGTGCCGCCGGACTCCGTCTGATCTTCTCACCGGAGACCGACGAGGGGTTCACCGACGGGGTGTTGCGGGCGCACCGGGATGCCGCGACGGCCGCCGGGCACCAGCCCGGACCGTCGAGCGCTCACCTCTACGTCTGCGTGGACACGGATCGGCGGCGGGCGTTCGATCGGGCCCGCCGGTACATGACGCCGATGGTCGAGTCACTCGCCCGCCACTACCAGGCCCGCCCCCACCAGATCCTGTCCCCGGCGGACCCGGACCCGGAGGAGACGACCGACGCCGTTTCGCAGTTCATGGCCAAGCACGTGGTCGGCACGCCACAGGAGTGTGTCGACAAGCTCGCCCGCCTGGGTGAGCGGTTCGACATCGGCCAGTTCATCGGCGAGTTCAGCTACGGCGGTATGCCGGTCGACGAGGCCAGGGAGAACGTGACCCTGTTCGCTGCCGAGGTGCTGCCGGCGCTGACGGACGCGTGACCGGCGGCGCGGTGCGGCGGGAGCCGCCGCCGTCGGCCGGCGGCGGGTGGCGCCGGCTGGCTCTGACCGACGACCGGCTGGAGGTTGCCGGCGCGGTCAGCACCCGGCACGGTCCGGGGGGCCTGCAACCGTGGCGGCTCCAGCACCGCGATCTCGACCTCCATCACCCGTCCCTGCTCGGGCCCGGGGCCTGCCCCGCCGGGGTACGGCTGCGGCTGCGCTCCGACACCACCCGGCTCCGGCTCCGGCTCGCCGCCAGCGAGTCGGTGCCCGGCCCGCATCCCCGCGTGGTTCCACTCTGCGACCTGGCGGTCGACGGCGAGCTTCGGACGACCCGCGTCATGCCGCCGAGCGGTGAGATCGAGTTCGGCGGCCTCGACGGGACCACCGCGGTCCTCGAAGTGTGGCTGCCGACCGCCCCGGCCCTGCGGATCATCTTGGTGGAGGTGGACCGGGGGGCGCGGGTCGAGCCACTTCCGCCGGATCGACAGCCGGGCTGGGCCGTCTACGGCAGCAGTCTCACGCACGGGGTCGGGCTGAGTCCGGCCCGGACATGGACGGCGCTGGCGGCCAGAGCCGCCGGGCGGCGGTCGTACTGTCTCGGCTACGACGGCGGCGCTCATCTCGACCCACAGGTGGCCGCCGCGATCGGGGAACTCCCGGTCGAGGTGATAACCCTGGAGATCGGCATCAACGTGCATCTGGCCGGCTCGTTCACCGGCCGGACGTTCGCTCCGGCGGTGCACGGCTTCCTCGACCGCATCCGGCTGCGCCAGCCGGCGGCTCTGGTCGTTGTCGTACCCCCGCTCCTGAGCCCGGCCCACGAGGCGACCCAGCCGGAACACGGGCTGTCGCTGGCCGAGATCCGTGCCCAGTTGGCACAGATCGTCGAGCTGCGCCGCCGCCGAGGTGACGCGGCGCTGCACCAGGTGGTTACAACTGACCTGCTGGACGACCCGGAACTGTTTCCGGACGGCCTGCATCTGTCCGCCGCAGGGCACCGGGAACTGGCTCGCCGTTATCTGGAGTGCGAGTCTCGGCTGGTCGACCGGCCGGGCCCGATCCCGGCGTGAGCCGGAACCAGCCGGAGGCCAGACCGGCGAGCAGCAGCAGGGCGGCCAGCCCGAGCCAGCCCGGGACACCAGCGGTCAGCACGATGCCGGTCAGGATGATCGGGCCGACCATCTCCTGGGTGGCCGTACCGAGCGAGAAGAGGGCCAGGTGGGAACTGCGGTGTTCCTCCGGCGCGCCGTCGTAGGCCAACTCCCACTCGCCGGTCGCGTGCCAGATCTCGCCGAGGGTCAGCAGCACGATGCCGGCCACCGCCAGGGCGACCGCCACCGGGGTCGGCACCTTCGTCACCACGGCCAGCAGCACACAGCAGGCGGCCAGTGCGGCTCCGGCGAGCCGTACCGAACGCACTCCCCGGCCGGCGGTCATGTTGGTCAGCGGCACCTGCAGCAGGATGGCCAGCACGGTGTTCAGCACGGTCAGCAGCGGCAGGGTCCACGTCGGCACCGCCGCCGAGGTCGCGAGCCAGACGGGTATGCCGACCGCCAGCAGGGTCATGTGGATGCTGAGGAAACCACAGATCCCTGCCAGTCCCATGTAGCGCACGTTCCGCGCCGCCCGGCGGATGCCGGCGGTGACCGAGGTCGACTTCGGCGCGGTGGCGCCGAAGGCCCCGATCCGAAGCAGCAACAGGGCGGCCACGACGAAGGTGAGGGCGTTGCCGAGGACCGCGGCCACCAGCGCGAACCGGCCCGGATCGATCAGCAGCGCGGCACCGATCCCGCCGCCGAGCGCGAAGCCGAGGTTGCGGACCGTGCGGATCACCGCCATCGCCTGTACGCGCTGCTCGGGGCTGCTGATCCCGGCGACCGCCGCCTGCGTGAGTGGGCCGGACGGGCCCTCCGCGAAGGCTGCGGCGGCCAGCACCAGGGTGAGGGCGAGCCAGCCGTCGACGAAGGCCAGCGTGACGAAACAGCCGGCGCGCCACGTGTAGAGCCCGATCAGGGCACCGCGCACACTCAACCGGTCGCCGAGCGCGCCGAGCGGGACACTGGCGAAGCGGACGATCCCGGCGATGGTGAAGCTGAGCCCGATCTGCTGTGGGCTCAGCTCGAGCACGCGGAGGAAGAGGATGACCGCGGTCGCCATGTAGAGGCCGGTGCCGACGGCGTCCAGGAGCGAGGCTGCGGTGAACAGCCTGACAGCGGGCTGGGTTGGCAGACCGGCACGTAACCGGGTCCGCAGGCTCACGTGCCGTCAACCTGTATCTGGATGCCCCGGGCCACCTCGTCGGCGAGGACGGCGGCCGCCGCGCCGTCGGCGCCACGGGCGATCACATAGCCGCACCGCTTGTTGGAGTCGGTGATGGGAGCGATCACGTCGCCGACGTCGACCGTCATCGCGACGCGGAGCACGCCCGGCTGCTCGCGGGCCTGGTCGACCCCGGTGACGGCGCTGACCCGACCCGGCGAGGCGCCGAGGAAGCGGATCGCCGCGCCCTGCTCCGCCGCGGGAGCCTCCGTCTTGCCGCCGGCGAGCACCTCCAGCAGCCGGGCGACGAGGCTGCCACCGTAGGCGAAGTCCAACAGCTGATCGATGTAGTCACCGGGAAGCCGGCCAGCGCATTCGACCAGATGCGGCACCCCGGCTTCGATGATCCACTCTGAATGCAGCACCCCGGTACGGAACTGTGTCGCGCCGATCAGTTCCTCGACGCTCATCCGGAGCCGGTCGGCGAGTTCGGGCGACAGCGGTGCAGGTGCGACGTGGGCCATCTCCACGGGGAACCGGCCGTCCTGCACGGTCTTGGCGGTGACGTTGAAGAAACCGACCTGCCCCTCGTGGACCAGACACTCGACGCTCACCTCGGAGCCGGTCAGCCACTGTTCGACGAGGATCCGTCCGCCGGCCGCGTACCGGGCCCGGCGCTCCACCTCGTCCGCGCCGGCGGAGATCGCCCAGGCCTGCGCCGAGTCGGCGGACTCCGACAGCCGCTGCACGCCGATGCTCGCCTGCAGGGTGGTGGGCTTCAACACGCACCGGCCACCGTGTCGTTGCCGGAACGCCGACAGGTCCTCCGGGCCGTCCGCCAGGATCCAGTCGGGTTGGGGGATTCCCGCCCCGGCGGCCACCGTCCGCAGCCGGGCCTTGTCCCGCAACACCGTGGCGGCGGCGAGCCCGGCACCGGGCAGGCCCCATGCCTGCGCCAACGCGCTCGCCCCGACGACGCCGTACTCGGTGCTCGGGAGCACCGAGGACACCTGAGCCGGTCGCTCGATCGCCTCGACCAGCCGTTCGGGGGCGCCCTCGGCCTGGGTGGGCGCGGTGACGAACGAGGCCACGCACGGGTGACCCGCCAGGAGCGCGGGAACGTCGCGGATGGCGCTGATCTCCGGTTCCTCGATGACCATTACCGAATTGGCGGGCAACAGTCGGTCGAGATCGGTGAGAAGCTGGCCGCTGAAACCAACCATGACGTGTGTGACGTGCATGATCCACCCCCGTGTGAGATGTTGCGTCCCGCTACGCCGGTGCGCGTCGCAAGCACGCTACCCGAGTCCCGATGGCCCGTCATGCCACCCGTCGTCGACCGAACAGCTCGGGCGGCACCTGATGTGGACGGAGATCCGGAGCCTCCGCGGGCCGTCGGGCCGAATTCCGCCGCCCAACTCGCGGGCCGGGCCGACTATTTGACGGTGATCCGATGAAAGCGGCGCTTGCCCAGTTGGAGGACGAAGGTGCCCGGTTGCAGACTCTGCTGTTCGTCGATCACCGTCGTGCCGTCGATCCGGACCCCGTTGCCCTTGATCGAGCGTCGCGCGTCGTTCTGCGACGTGGCCCAACCCAGTTCGACGAGGATCTTCGGCAGGTACGCCTCCGTGGTGCTCGACTCCGGGATGTCCTCGGGCGCCTGGCGGCGTACGAATCGGCGGTCGAACTCCTCCTCGGCCTGCTGGGCGGCCTCCGGGCCGTGGAACATCTCCACCATCGAGCGGGCCAGGAACCGCTTGAGCTTGACCCCGCCGAGTTCCTCCAGCAGCCGGTTCTTCTCGGCAGCCGGCAGATCGAGGGCCAGCCGTACGTAGTCCGGCATCGCGCTGTCCGGAATCGACATCGCCTTGCCGAAGATCTCCTGGGGCGGTTCGGAGACGCCGATGTAGTTGCCGTAGCTCTGGCTCATCTTGCGCGAACCGTCGGTGCCGACCAGCAGCGGCGCGCACACGCAGGACTGCGGGTCCTGACCGGCGCGTTGTTGCAGGGCCCGGGCCAGGACGAAGTTGAACTGCTGGTCGATCCCGCCCAGCTCGACATCCGCCTCGACCGCGACCGAGTCGTGGCCCTGCAACAGCGGGTAGAGGAATTCGATCAACGAGATCGGGCGGTGCTCCACGAATCGCTTGTGGAAGTCGGCCCGTTCCAGCAGTTGCGCGACGGTGACGCTGGCGGCGAGTTCGAGCACGTCCGGCATCCGCATCGGACCCAACCACTCCGAATTGCGCCGGATCTCCAGCCGCTCAGGGTCGAGGATTCCGAGCAGCGCGTCGGTGCAGGCGGCGACGTAGGTCTCCACCTCGTCGGCGGAGAGCCGGCGCCGGGTGGCCGACTTGCCGGACGGGTCACCCACCTGGGCGGTGAAATCCCCGATCACCAGGACCGCCGTGTGGCCCAACTCCTGGAACCGGCGCAGCCGGCGCAGCGGAACCGACCAGCCCCAGGTGACCGAGACTGCGGTCGGGTCGACGCCGAGCTTCACCCGCAGGGGCACGCCCCGGGCGAGCTTGCTCTCCAATCCACCCTCGGGAAGCTCGGTGAATCCGTCCGCCAGGAGATAGGCGGCCTGTGCCCGCACATCGTCATGGAGTTGTGGAGCTAGAGCCGGGGGTGAATACCGCATCGCGCCCTCCAGGCGGAATCGTCAGCGCCGACGCCATGGACGGTTCCGTGTCCGTGGGCCGTCGACATCCTAAAGGATGGCTTGCGGCTCGGCCCGGGCGTTGCCGGCCCCCGGTGCTGGCCCCGTCCCGGGCGGCAACTTCGCCGTGTGGCCGTGGCTGTTCCCGGTATGTGTCGTGATCTTCCAAACCGCACGATAGAAGAAATTTGCGGTGGTGCGTCGTGGCAGTGTGGCTGGGGAGACGCATTCACGCCCGCCGTGTTGTCGGCATCGCGGCTTTCTGGCCGCCGGCCGTAGTCCTGAACGTCGTTCGCCTGGAGGTACGGATGAGGAAGTCGATAGGTACGTTCGCCCTGCTGTTGAGCATGGCCGGCATGGTGGGTGCCGCGGTACCCGCCGCAGCCTCTCCCAGCAGAGAGCCCGCCGTGCAGCACTGCATCGGCAATCTCGACACGGGCCGGATCACCTGTGCCAGTGACCCCCAGGAGGCCCGGCAACGCAGCGATGTCGGCACCATGGCTCTGACGATCGCCATCTTCTACGACGGCACCGGCTATTCCGGGGCCACGTTCACGTGGACCCAGTCCCGCCAGTGCACCGCCGGCTACGACGCCGAATGGCAGTGGGACGACCTCAGCGAGATCGGCTGGAACAACCGGGTCAGCTCGGTGCACACCTACAACCAGTGCGATGTCAAGTTCTTCGGTGGTACGAACTTCACCGGTGCTTCCTCCGTGTGGATCGACCAGTCGTCGAACCTGGCCGCGATCGGCGACGGCTGGAACAACAGGGCGAGTTCCGTCAAGTTCTCCTAGCCCCAGGTCTTGAGAGTCCTCTTTCCCGGCCCGCCGGCAGCTTTTCCGGACCGACACACAACTCCAGCACTGGTCAAGCGGGACGGCGATCCCGGGCTCCACGCGTTCGCGCGGGGCAGCCTGACCAGTGCTGGAGTTGTTTTTGCGGGAAGGGCACCTGGAACGCGTAGGTGCCCGTCAACCCGGGCGGGTCGCTTCCGGTCAGTTCCCAATGCTTTCCCAACGGCTCACGGCAGGGTCTGGCGATGGCCGTACGACCAGGAGAGATTGGGGATCGAACCGTGCCCAGCCACGCGAGGGCCACCGGTAGCGCGGTGGCAACCAGGGCGGACCCACCGGTCTGCCCAGCATTCAACGGTCGAGGCCGGCGGTGGCGTACCCGCGCCCTGCGGGCGTTGACCGCGCTGGTGGCGGTGGTGGGGATGATGGCGACCAGTGTCGCCGTCGCCCCGCCGGCCGCCGCCGACAGCAGTACGCCTGTCTCGGTCGACGAGGCGAGCCTGCGCAGGGCCCTGTTCACCATGCACATGCGGGCCCGACTCAACGGCTCGGACGGCTTCAAGGACCTGATGCTCAGTGCGGAGATGATCGGCTACCGCCAGTTGCATCCACAGGCCACCCGGCAGCAGCTCCTCGAACACTCCGTCGTGATGCGGAACTGGTACAACAGCAAGCTGACCGCCGACGACCTGGAGCGTCCGGCGTACCAGTTCGTGCTCAAGCTGCTGGAGCTGAGCGCGATGGCACCCGGCGGTGCGCTCGCCTCGCCGATCATGAAGGAGCTGATGGAGTCGACCGTCGGCAGCCAGCTGCGCAACTACGGCTCGATGGTGGACCAGATCACCGCAGCACAGTTCCAGTACTCCTGGTTCCAGCAGGCGTACGTGGTGCAGAACTGGGTCTGGCAGGGTGTGGCGAATCTCGGGGTCGCCGACAACACGTTCCGCGAGGCGTGGAACGCCACCTTCGGAGTGCAGTACAACGTGGACGCCGGGGCCACCGTCGACAGCCTGGCCGCGGACCCGTTCCTGGCGACCTGGCTGAACGTCACCGCGATCCTGGACAACCAGCAGGACAACCAGCTGTGGCTGGCCGACACGATGGCGCAACTCGAGGAACTGCTGGGCGCGATCGACGGCCGCGTCGAGGGCTACAACGCGGCGCTGCTCGCGTTGGTGCAGCGATTCCCGCTGACGAACGACGCCCCGCGGCCCACCGCTCAGGACCATCAGGCCGCGGTGCAGCGAACCGCTACCGCCCAACAGTGGATCAACGGGGCGGCCAGCGCGGTGGATGTGCTCGCCCTGCTCGCCGGCTTCGTCGACCCGCGGGCGGGACGGACGATCGCCGGGGCCGGCCGGGCCGCCACCCAGATCGCCACGGCCATCAACCAGTATCTGCCGACCGTCGCGGGGCTGAGCCTCGGCGCGGCGCTGACCTCGATGAGTACCCTGGCGCTCACCGGCAACGTGCTGGGCGCCATCTCGGCCCTGTTGCCGGTCTTCGCCGGTGGTCCCAGCCCGGATCAGCAGATCCTCGACCAACTGCGCGCCCTGCGACAAGAGGTGGCGAAGCTACAGAACACCATGAACGACCGCTTCGACCGGATCGAGCGGGGGCTGAGCGCGATCTACAGGGACATGCTGGACCAGTTCGGTGTCGTGATCGAGTTGCAGAACGCCACCAACGCCCAGTTGGTCCAGATCAACGAGCGGCTCGCCAAGCTGACCGAGCGGGTCGACATGTGGGGCAGCGCCATCTTCGCCAACCAGAAGACGGCTGCGGTCAGCGACATCAAGCGTCGGATCGACCAGGCCGTCGGGTACCAGGCCCGTACCGGGCAGCCGCTGCCGTACGCCGATGTCAGCGTCAACTACAGCGACACCGCGCAGAACCTGGTGTTCGATGCGACCGACGTGGCCCGGGACAGCAGGTTCATCGCGCCGTTCCGCGCATCCGACCCGGACTACGCGCTGGACACGTACGGCACCTACGGCTCCATTGGCTACCTGCACCACTACGCCAAGGGCAACGGTCTGTTCTCGGGTAGCGAGGCGGTCCACAACCCGGTCGACGCGGAGGCGTGGCTGCTGGCGGCCACCGGGTACCAGATGCTGCTGGCGCAGAACCCGCAGCATGCCGCCCGCACCAGCACTGACCAGTCCGACAAGCTGATCGCAGCCGGGGATCAGATCCAGCAGGCGGCGCGGGACCTGAGCGCGGCGAAGAAGGATCCGTCCGGGCACTACGGTCACCTGAACGACCTGATGCGCAACGCGATCATGCAGTACCGGTTCACCGCACTGGACATGGCGAACCGGACCGCCGCGATCCGGGACGAGATCCGTGGTGCGGGCAGGCACAACCCGTTCGCGGGTCCGAACCAGGCGGTGCCGGCCGGCCAGAAGCCGGACGCCGACCCGGCGACCGTGCCGTCCTGCACGGCGGGCGGGGTGGCGCTGAGCCGCCCGACCCAGGTCCGGTACGCAGACCTGCCGCAGGCGCTCTGGGTGGCCCAGTACGGCCGGGCCGACTCACCCGTCCAGCTCTGTCACGAGTCGGGCTGGACCAACGTGGACGTCTACCGCGCCGGCAGGTGGGAGGTCACCAGGGCCGACCTGCGGTTCACCATGCGGGTGCGGCAGAAGTGGGACGGCGCGTGGCAGGTCGTGCGTGAGTGGACGCGGGTCATCCCGCTCGGCGAGGTCTGCCGGGTCCACGACGACAACGTGCCCGGCACCTGCCGCCCGGAGTCGCAGGACATCGCCAAGTGGGACTCCACCTACAAGGCGACGTTCCAGCAGTCCGCCAGCTACGTGGACAACACGGAGCAGGCCCGCGTGCGGTCGGCCAACTGGCTCCACCAGCAGGCCGCGGACTACTACACCCGGGTCACCCGGGAACTGGCGAACCCCAACCCGACGAAACCGGAGGAAACCCTGTACGAGCTGAACAGGCGGCTCACCACCCAGGCGAGGCTGATGACGGCGTACGTCAAGTTGGGGTTCGGCACGGCCATCACCCAGGACGAGCTGATCAGCAGCAACCTGGTGGGCCTGTTCCGCACGCCGTCCGACCTGGACGGGCTGAACATGGTCACCGGTTCCTACGAGCACGGGCGGTCCAACTACTGCGCCGACCGGGCCTTCCCGTGCCAGTTGAAACCGGAAGGCCAGATCAGGACCTCGCCGCTGACCGGTGAGAGCCGACTCGGCTGCACCTTCCAGACCACCCTCGACCCCATCGCGTACTGCCTGGAGTACCTCACCTACCAGCGCACCGACGTGATGCGGGACCGGCTGGTGTTCTGGTCGCAGAAGCTGGCCAACGACGAATACGAGGAAGGACTGCCGGCGGTCGACCTGGCGATCCAGAGCGTTCGCACCGCACGGGCGGTGGCCACCGGAACGCCGATCAAGCAGCCCCCGGTGGAGTGAGCAGGCAGGTGCCCGGCGACCCTCGCCGGGCACCTGTCGCCTTCCGGACCACGGCTGGCGTGAACTCCCCACCATCTGATGTGATCTTCATCCGATCGCCGCCAGAGCAACGGGGGTGCCGGGTGCCAGAGCCATGGCGCCGGGCCGGGTGGGGAGAACAGTGCAGGTGCAGTTCCGCGTCCTCGGTCCGCTGGCCGTGGAGGTCGACGGCCGGGAGGTCGACCTCGGTGGTCCCCGTCAGCGGGCCGTGCTCGCCGCACTGCTCGCGGCCCGCGGCAGCACCGTCTCCACCGAACGGCTGCTGGAACAGGTGTGGAGCGACACCGAGCCGCCGTCCACGGCCACCCTCTTCGGCTACGTGGCCGGCCTGCGCCGGGCGCTGGAGCCGGGACGCGTGGCCCGCACCCCGGCCCGGCTGCTGGTGCGGCAGGGCCCCGGGTACGCCCTGCGGGTGCCGGCCGAGGCGGTGGACGCGGAACGCTTCACCCGCCTGGTCACCGAGGGCAGCCGGTACCTGGATCGGGGGGAGCCCCAACTGGCCCTGCGCCAGCTCGACGAGGGGCGCATGCTCTGGCGGGGCCCGGCGTACGCCGACTTCCCCGACACCCCGTTCGCCGTGTCGACGGTGGCCCGGCTGGAGTCGCTGCAGGCGACCGCCCGGGAGTTGCGCCTTGCCGCCATGCTCGCCGTCGGCGATCTCGCCACCGCGATCGGCGAACTACAGGCGTTGGTCGTGGAGCACCCCTTGCGCGAACGCGGCTGGGAGTTGCTGGCGGTGGCCCTCTACCGGGCCGGCCGGCAGGGCGACGCGCTGGCCGTGCTGCGGAAGGCCCGGGAACGGCTCGCCGCCGATCTGGGCGCCGACCCCGGGCCGGGCCTGTACCGGATCCAGCAGGCCATCCTGCGACAGGACGAGTCCCTGGTCGCACCCGCGCCCCGCACCCCCGCCGCCCGAGCCCTGCCGTCGACCCGGAACCTGCCCGCCGCGATCTCCTCCTTCGTGGGCCGCGCCGCCGAGCGGACCCAACTGCACGTCCTGCTCGCCGAGCACCGCCTGGTGACGGTGACCGGTCCGGGCGGCGTGGGCAAGACCCGGCTGGCCATGGAGTGCCTGCGCGAGCGTACCGATCCGGACGGACCCTGGGTGGTCGAACTGGCCGGAGTACGCGACGGCGCACTGGTGGCCCGTACCGTCGCCGACGCCCTCGGCCTGCCGCTACCGACGGGGCTGGCCGAGCTGGCCCGGCTGCTCACCGAGCGGCACACACTGGTCGTGCTCGACAACGCCGAGCACCTGGTGGACGGGGTCGTCGAGGTGATCGCGGCCCTGCTCGCCGCCGGGCCCCGGGTACGGGTCCTCGTCACCAGCCGGCAGCCGCTGGGTCTCGCCGGCGAGGCGCTGCTGGAGCTGACGTCGTTGCCGCCGCAGGACGCGGTGGCGCTGCTGGCGGCCCGGATGGCGGTGGTGCTGCCGGGCAGCACGCTGACCGAGACGGATCGGCCCGTCGCCGAGGAACTCTGCCGGGACCTGGACGGTCTCCCGCTCGCCATCGAACTGGCCGCCGCACAGTGCAGGGCGTTGTCCCTGCGGGAGATCGTGGATCAGCTCGACGACCGGTTCGCCCTGCTCGACAGCGGCCGGCCCGGCGTCCATCGGCACGCCACCCTGGAGCAGACCATCGAGTGGAGCCACCACCTGCTCACCCCACACGAGCAGCAGCTCTTCCGCCGGCTCAGCGTCTTCGACGGCGGCTTCGACCTGGTCGCCGCCCAGCAGGTCGGCGCGGATGCCCGGGTCCTTCCGGTGCTGCTCGGCCTGGTGCGCAAGTCGCTCGTGACGGTGGACGCCAGCAGCAGTCCGCGCCGCTACCGGATGCTGAACTCGATCCGCCACTACGCCGCCGGGCTGCTCTCCGACGCGGAACGCACGGCCGCGCGGTCGCGGCACCGGGCCTGGCTGCTGGGGCTGGTGGAAGCCGCCGAGCAGCGGCTCCTCACCGCCGACGGCGCGCACTGGATGCAGCGCCTGCGACGGGAACGAGACAACGTCGCGGCCGGCCTGGAGTCGGCCCTGGACGCGGGGGACGCGCTCGGCGCGGCCCGGATCTGTGCCGCCCTGGCCTGGTTCTGGTTCCGTACCGGGCAGATCACCGACGGCATCCGGTGGGGCAGGGCCGCCGAGGCCGCCCTGCTCGACCGGATCGCCGCCGGGCCGCAGCGGGAGGAGGAACTGCTGCTGGTCCGGGCCCGGCTGCTACTCGCCATCGGTGGGGTCACCTATCTCGTCGGGGACCACACCGCGGCCACGGACGTCTTCGGCACCTCGGCCGACCTCGCCGAGCGGGTCGGTGCCCGGGACGTGCAGGCGACCGCGGTCAGCTACCTGGCCTCGATGATCATGATGGGCGGCGACCCGGCCCGCGCGGTGGCCGTCGCGGACCAGGCGGTCGCCCTGGCCGACGCGGTCGGGCACCCGGGCGCGCGTGCCGAGGCGCTGACCGTACGCGCCCAGATCAGTCGGGCCTGTGGTGACCTGGAGCGGGCGCACCGGGAACTGACCGAGGCGAACCGGCTGGCCCGCGAGTGCGGCCACTGGTGGGCGGTGCTCTCGTCCGGCTGGGCCGTCAGCAAGGTCGACGTCGACCAGGGCCGCCCGGAGCAGGCGTTGGCCACGCTCCGGGCGTTGACGCTGGACACCGATCCGGGCAACGACCGCGCGAGCTGGCTGGCCGTGGTGCACTCGCTGGCCGGGGTGCTGGCCCGTACCGGCCAGGCCGAACTGGGCGCGGTCCTGATCGGTGCCGTGGCGGCGCTCGGTGCCCCGATCGGCTACTTCCCGGAGCGGATGGACCCGATCGACGCGCCGCGCAGTGTCGAGACCGTCCGGGAGGCGCTGGCCGGGCCGGCGTACCGGGCGGCGGTGGCGCGGGGGAGCCAACTGGGCTGGGCGGAACTCGTGGAACTGCTACGCGACCGGCTGGCCGCCGACGAGCCGACGGGCAGCCCGGACCGACGCGCGGTGGGCACCGGGTAGATTGCCGCAGTCGTCGTACCGGAAGGTCACCGTGTTCACCCTCTCCCTGACCGAGGACGCCGAGCTGCGTCCGCTGGAGCCCTGGCGGGCAAAGGAGTTCCTCACCCACCTCGACCGGGCCCGCGTGCACATCGCGCCCTGGGTGTCGCCCTCGTTCGTTGCCGGCGACCTCGACTCCGCCCGGGCCGTGCTCCAGAGCTACGCGGACCGGTGGGCGCGTGACGCCGGTGGCATCTGGGGCATCTGGCGGCGGGGCGATCTGGTCGGCGGGGTCATGTTCGTCTCGTTCGACGCCGCCTCTGGCGTCTGCGAGGCGGGCTGCTGGCTCGAACCCGCCGGTGAGGGCCACGGGCTGGTGACCCGGGCCGCCGGGCGGATCGTCGACTGGGCGGTGCGGGAGCGCGGCATCCACCGGGTCGAGTGGCGCACCAAGGCGGACAACGTCCGCAGCGTCGCCACCGCGAGGCGGCTGGGCATGCGCCTCGACGGGACGCTGCGCGAGGTCCGCCCTGGGCCGGCCGGGCGGATCGACATCGAGGTGTGGTCGGTGCTGGCGCCCGAGTGGCTCGGCGTACGGTCAGACGCAGGCGAGCGCCGCGTCGAGTGAGCGGGGCACCCGGTCCGGCTCCAACGCCGCCACGAGCAGCCGCGCGTACGCGCTCTTGCGGCCGGACCGGGTGCCGAGGAAGCGGCGAAGCTGCGCCTCGACGGCGCGTCCCCGTTGGGCCGGCTGCCGTTGGAAGAGGTCGAACGAGCGCAGCTCGCCCTCGCTGGCGAGCACGTCGCGCACCCCGTCGACGCCGACCGCGCGGATCAGCTCGTCCTCCAGGTCGGCGACGCAGACGTGGAACCCGAGGGCTGCCATGTCGGCCCGGGACAGGCCGGCACCGAGGCCGCAGCGTTCCAGTCCGCGCCGGAAGAAGCCCTCCTCGGCCTCGTCGTAGAGGCCCGCCAGCCGCAGCCCGCGTCCGGATGGGCCGAGCCGGTCGAGGAAGTGGCCGATGTTCGTCGCGCCGCCCATCGCCACCACCCGTACGCCGTCGGCGTCGAGGTCCCGGCCGCGGCGGGCGGCGAGGGTCTCCAGGGCGACCCGGTCGCTCGCCCCCTCGACGAGCACCACCGCCCGCGCGTCGATCCCCGCCGCCAGCTCCCGGATGCTCCCCACGACAGCCTCCCGCCCCGGACGCCGCCCCGCCCGGCCAGGTGGCCGCGCGACCGGCCCGCGCCCGCCCGGGGATCGTGGGCCGGAACCGTCGGTGGCGCAACCGGATTGCGGGCGGCGTGGCCGGGTGGTCGACGTCGAGGAACCCGCCGAAGCGGTCGTCGTCCTGCCCGTCGCGTCGCCGTCCGGGCCGCACCGGCCCGGACGGCGACGCCGGGGTCAGGGCAGCGCCCGCAGGAACGGGCCGTGGTTCAGGCGGAACTCCCAGGCGTAGAACCGGTCCCAGTTGATCGACCAGGTCATCAGCCCCCGGAAGGCCGGGTTGGTGCCGCTGCGCGGGGTGTACGAGCCGCAGCTCTGTCCCTTCACCAGGCAGGTCACCGCGGCCTGTACGCCGGCCGGGGCGAGGTAGCCGTTGCCGGCGCTGGTGGAGGAGGGCGCACCGAAGGCCACCTGGTCCTCGCGCAGCGGCGGGAAGAAGCGGTCGGGGTTGCCGGCGACGGGGAAGCCCGCGAGCACCATGTCGGTCATCGCGATGTGGAAGTCCGCGCTGCCCATGGTGTGGTACTGGTTGTCGAGCCCCATGATGGGCCCGGAGTTGTAGTCCTGCACGTGCAGCACGGTGATGTCGTCACGCAGCGCGTGGATCACCGGCAGGTACGACCCGGCGCGCGGGTCCTGCCCGCCCCACGGGCCCGACCCGTAGAACTGGTAGCCGAGCTGGACGAAGAACGTCTCCGGCGCCATGGTGAGCACGAAGTTCGACCCGTACCGCTGCTTGAGGGTGCGGATCGCGGAGATCAGGTTGACGATCACCGGGGTGGTCGGGTTGCGGAAGTCGGTGTCGCCGGTGTTCAGGTAGAGCGAGTGCCCCTCGAAGTCGATGTCGAGCCCGTTCAGGCCGTACCGGTCGATGACGGCCGACACCGACCGGACGAAGGTGTCCCGGGCGGCGGTCGTGGTGAGCTGGACCTGGCCGTTCTGCCCGCCGATGGAGAGCAGCACCTTCTTGCCCTGAGCCTGCTTGGCGCGGATCGCGGCGATGAACTCGGCCTCGGTCTCGACGCCCGGGCACTCGGCCGCCGGGCAGAGCTGGAACCGGATGTCGCCCGAGGTGACCGTGGTGGGCTCACCGAAGGCGAGGTTGACGATGTCCCAGTCGGCGGGCACGTCGGCCATCCGCAGGTAGCCCGAGCCGTTGGCGAAGCTGGCGTGCAGGTAGCCGATCAACGCGTGCCGGGGCAGCCCGCCCGTCGGCGGCGGGGTGGTGGGCGGTGGAGTGGTCGGTGGCGGGGTGGTCGGTGGCGGGGTGGTCGGCGGTGCCGTGGTGGGTGGGGCGGTGGTCGGTGGCGCGGTGCTCGGCGGGGGGGTGGGCAGGCCGCCGGAGCACGACGCGCCGTTGAGTGAGCAGTCGGTGGGGGAGCCGGAGCCGGTGGCCAGGAAGCCGAACGACACCGAGGCGCCGGGGGCCACGGTGCCGTTCCACGAACGGTTGGTGAAGGTGTGCCGTTGGCCGGCGCTGCTCACCGTGGCGTCCCAGTAGGAGCCGAGCGTGGTGCCCGTCGGCAGGGTGAAGGCGACCTGCCAACCGGTGATGGTGTTCGGGCCGCCGTTGGTGATGGTGTAGCGGCCCTCCCACCCGGTGCCCCAGTCGGCGGCCTTGACGAAGGTGGCGGTCGGGCCGGCGGCGCGGGCCGGCGCGGCGAGGGTCAGTGTGGTGGCGGCGACGGTGGCGAGGGCGGCTACTGAGGACAGCAGCAGGTTTCGGGCAGGGCGACGCATCCGGACCTCCCGGGTACGAGGGCCGTCGGATCGACGGATGCACAATTATTAGGATTGTTAACTGTAGTTGTCCAGATGTACCGGCCGGACTTCCCGGTGCGCCTCGCCCGGCGCAGCCGCCCGCCCCGGACCGTCGGCGTGCGGAAATGTCGTACCCGGCGGCGACCATCCATCCATGGCTGTCCCCGCTCTCACCCCGCACACCGACCAGCCGCGCTCGGTGCCGTTGCGCGAGGCACGCACCCGGCTCACCCAGCTCGTCGCGCTGGCCGAGTTGACCGACACCGTCACCGTCGTCACCCGCGACGGCGATCCCCGTCCGGTGGCCGCGATCGTCCCGGCGGCCGCCGCCCGCAGCGCCGCCCAGGCCCGTGCCGACACCGATCGCCTCGCTGCCGTCACCGCCGGCTGGGCCCGGCGTCTCGACGAGGCACACCGGCGCAGCAGTCACCGGCACGCCGCCGAGCTGCGCGCGGTCACCGCCGCCCTCGCCGAGGCCTGGGCCGAGCTCGACCGCCGGGTCACCCCGGGCAGCGACCCCGGCCTGGCCCGGCTCCGCGCCGCCCACAGCGACCTGCTGGCCGTCGACCCCGCCGCCTGACCCGGCCCGGCGTTCGTGCCCGGGGCCGGGCGCCGGGTGCCGGCTTCAGGCGTCGGGCGGCGTCAGCCGGCGGGGTACGCGTGGGTCTCCGCCGCCTTCACCGCGGCCCAGACCAGCTGGCCGGGAGCCAGCCTCAGCTGGGCGGCGGCGGCCGGCGTGACGTCCGCGGCCACCCCCACCGGCCCGTCGAGCTGCACCCGCAGGTTGTCGCCGTGCCGTTGCACGCCGGCCACCGTGGCCGCCCAGGTGTTGCGCGGGCTGCCCTCGGGCCGGGCCGGGTGCAGGGCCACCGCCGACGGCCGGAAGGCGACGAAGACCTCCCCGTCGAGCCGGTCGGCGACGGTGAGGCTCAGCCCGTCGGCGACCCGCACGCGGTGCCCGTCGGCGTGGCCCCGGTGCAGGTTCAGCCCGACGAGCCGGGCCACGTAGTCGGTGCGGGGCCGCGCCGTGACGCTCGCCGCGTCCCCCTCCTGCACCACCCGGCCCTCCTCGACGACCACGAGCCGGTCGGCCAGCACCAGCGCGTCGAGCGGATCGTGGGTGATCAGCAGGGTGGCTCCCGGGTGCGCGGCGAGGTGCCGGTGCAGCTCAGCCCTGGTGTCCAGCCGGGTGCGCGCGTCGAGCGCGGCGAGCGGCTCGTCCAGCAGCAGCAGCGACGGCTCGACGGCCAGCGCGCGGGCCAGCGCGACCCGCTGCGCCTGCCCGCCGGAGAGCTGCCGGGGCCGGCGGTGGGCGTGCTCGGCCAGGCCGACCCGGCCCAGCCAGGCGTGGGCCGTCTCCCGGGCGGTACGCCGGTCGGCGCCGCGCCGCCGGGGCCCGAACGCCACGTTCTCCCATGCGGTCAGGTGCGGAAAGAGCAGGTAGTCCTGGAAGACCACGCCGACGCCGCGATGCTCGGGCGGCGTCCAGGCACGCCGTCGCGGCCGGTCCAGGTCGACGCCGTCGAGGGTGAGGTGCCCGTCGGTCAGCGGGAGCAGGCCGGCGAGCGCGCGCAGCGCGGTGGTCTTGCCCGCCCCGTTGGGGCCGAGCAGCGCGACCACCTCGCCGGCGGCGACCCGCAGCGGCACGTCGAGGCGGAACCTGTCCCGGTCCACCACCAGGTGCGCGTCGAGCAGGGGCGGCGCGCTCACGGGCTGGTGATCCAGCGGTCGCGCAGGCCGGCGAGGATGGCCACCGAGACGGTGAGCAGGACGAGGCTGAGCACCACGGCGGCCTGCACGTCCGTCTCCAGCGCCAGGTAGACCGCCAGCGGCATGGTCTGCGTCCGTCCCGGATAGTTGCCGGCGAAGGTGATGGTGGCGCCGAACTCGCCGAGTGCCCGCGCCCAGCACAACACCGCGCCGGCCGCCAGGCCGGGGGCCACCAGGGGCAGGGTGACGTGGGTGAACGTCGTCCACCGGCCGGCGCCGAGCGTCGCCGCCGCCTCCTCGTACCGGCTGTCGGCGCCGCGTAGCGCCCCCTCCACCGCGATCACGAGGAACGGCATCGCCACGAACGCCTCCGCGAGGACCACACCGGCGGTGGTGAACGGCAGGGTGATCCCGAAGGTCGCGTCGAGCCAGCCGCCGAGCAGGCCCCGCCGGCCGAAGACCAGCAGCAGCGCCACCCCGCCGACCACGGGCGGCAGCACCAGCGGCACGGTGACGAGGGCGCGTACCAGGCGTCGGCCGGGGAACTCGACGCGGGCCAGCAGCCAGGCCAGCGGCACCCCGAGCAACAGGCAGAGCAGCGTGGCGAGGGTGGCGGTCAGCAGGGACAGCCGCAGCGCGGTGAGCACACCCGGCGCGGTGAGCCGCTGCGGCAGGTCGGTCCACGGCGTACGGGCCAGCAGCCCGACCAGCGGCAGCACGAGGAAGACCAGGCCCAGCAGGGCCGGCAGCAGCAGCGCGACGGGCACCCCGGGGGCCCGCCGACGGGCCCGCCCGACGTGGGTACGCGTCACGGGGCCTGGAACCCCGCCCCGGTGAGCACCGCCCGCCCCCGCTCCGAGCGGACGTACGCGACGAAGGCCCGCGCGCCGTCGGGGTTCGGCGCGTCCCGCAGCACGACGATCGGGTAGTCGTTGACGGCACGGGCGGACTCGGGGAACTCGACGGCCATCACGTCAGCCGTGGCGGCCAGCGCGTCCGTGCGGTAGACGAGGGCCGCGTCGACCTCGCCGAGCCGCACCTTGGACAGCGCGCCCCGGACGTCCTGCTCGAGGGTGACCGGGGTGAGGGCGACCGAGGCGGCGTCGAGCGCCGTCCGCGCCGCCGCGCCACAGGGCACCTGCTCCGCGCAGAGCGCGACCTTCAGCTCCGGACGGGCCAGGTCGGCCAGGCCGGCGACGCCCCGCGGGTTGCCCTTCGGCACGGCGATGACGAGCTGGTTGCGGACGAAGACCGTCGGCTCGCCGTCGGCGTTGCCGGCCCCGGTGACCGTGGCCATGTTCCGGGTTGCCGCCGAGGCGAACACGTCGGCCGGTGCGCCCTGGTTGATCTGGGCGGCCAGCGCGGCGCTGCCGGCGAAGTTGAAGACCACTGTGGTGCCCCGGTTGGCCGTCTCGAAGTCCCGGCCGAGCCGGGTGAACGACTCGGTCAGCGAGGCCGCGGCGAACACGGTCACCGTGCTGCCGGCCCCCGACCCGCCGGTACCGGCCGAACCCCCGCCACCGCACCCGGACAGGCCCGCGAGGGCCACCGCCACCGCCATCACCGTGCGCACCCGGCCCACTCTCACGACCCCTGCCTCGCCCGGGAGCCCACCGCCGGCGTGGCCCGCTCCACCACCACGGTGGTGGACTTGATCACCGCGACGGCCAGCGAACCGACGCGCAGATCCAGCTCGTCGACCGCCTCCCGGCTCATCAGCGAGACGATCCGGAACGGCCCGGCCTGGATGTCGACCTGCGCCATCACGGTGTCCTTGACGACGTTGACCACGATGCCGCGCAGCCGGTTGCGGGCCGAGGAGGCGTCCGACCGGTCGTCGGGGTCGGCGGCCTGACCCCGGGCGAACGCGGCCAGGTCGACTCCGTCGATCACCCGGTGACCGTGCGCGTCGCGGCCGGCGGCGAGCCGCCCGGCGTCGACCCAGCGGCGTACGGTGTCGGCGCTGACCCCGAGCAGCTCGGCGGCCTCTCCGATGCGGAACATCGTCACCGGCCCACCCTAGCGCCCACGCAGATGCGGGGACGAGGGTGGCTCTCCCGTCGCGGCTGCCGCCCTGGGTGGGCTTCGACCCTTGTGTCTGCGGCAAGCCGTGCCGGCGACACGAGCGCACGCCCACATGCTGTCGCGACGTTGCGGGATAGACCACAATGAAGGGCTCGCACGGGGGACGGCGACCGGGAGGGCCGAGTTGGGTCAGGACGACGAGACCAGCAGCAACCCGCCGGCGCCGGGATCGGCGGCTCCGGCCCGCGCGTCGAGGTCCCGGCAGTTGCGCCTGGCGGCCCTGCTGCTCCTGCTGGTGGTGGTCGTGACGGCCACGGTCCGGGTGGTCGTGGCCAGCGGTCCACCCACCTGGGACGAGCTGCGCGAGCGGGCCGGGCTGACCAACCGGGACAAGCTGATCATCGGGGTGAAGGACGACCAGCCGGGCGTGGCGCAGAAGCTGGAGAACGGGGCGTTCGAGGGCTTCGACATCGACATCGCGTACATGATCGCCCAGGACCTGGGCTTCGACGCCCCGGAGGTGACGCTGCTGGCGATCGAGAGCGAGGACCGGGCCCGCCGGCAGGCGCGCGACGCCGACGGCAGGTTCGTCACCGTCGACCTGGTGATCGCCTCCTACAGCATCACCGAGCAGCGCCGGGAGCAGGGCGTGGTCTTCTCCTTCCCCTACCTGGAGACCGAGCAGTCGGTGCTGACGCTCGCGTCCGACCCCCGGCAGGTCGCCAGCCTGCGCGACCTGAACAAGGCGAAGGTCTGCACGCTGGGCACGTCCACCTCGGAACAGCGGCTGCGCGAGGCGGGCGCGAACCCGATCGGCCGCAACCGGATCAGCCAGTGCGTCCAGGCGCTCTACGACGGCGAGGTCGACGCCGTCACGACCGACGCGGCGATTCTGGCCGGCTTCGTGGGCCCGCGCCCGCCGGGCGAGCTGCCGCCGGCGACCAAGCTGCTGCGACGCAAGGAACTGCGGCACTGGGACATCGGTGCGGAGTCGGCGGAGAAGTGGGGCGTGAACACCGGCCCGGTTCCGGAGATGCGGGACCTGGTCAACCTCTCCCTCTACCAGTCCGCGAAGGGCCCCGACGGCGACCGGTGGAAGGCGGCGTTCGACCGGCACCTGGCCTCGGAGCAGCAGTACAGCAACCCGCAACAGGTGGCGATCGGCCGGCAGCCGGAGCCCGAGGAGACGGTGGAGGTACGGCAGTGGCCGTGGGAGAGATGGGCCCTGCCGTCTCCGAGTCGGCCGCGATCGGGCGTACCGACCGCCGTCCGGGCACGAAGCAGGCGCAACAGGCGCAGCAGTGGCTGCTGACGCTGCTGCCCGCGTTCCCGGTCCTGCTGCTGGTGCTGCGGCTCTGGCGGCTCAGTCGGCAGGACATGCCGACGATGCTGCTGCTGGTGCAGTACGTCAGCCCGCTCGGGCTGCTCAGCGCCCTGCTGATAGCGCTGGTGTGGGCGTTCCCGCTCGTCGTGCTGGTGCTGGCCGTCCTCGGTCGGCTACTCGAGGTCAGCGCGCCTGACCGGTTCGACCCGGAACGCTCGCTGCTCGCCTACGGCACCGTGCGTACCCCCGGCTGGGTGCTCGTGTCGGCGATCGTGCTGGCGACGCTCACCTGGCAGCTGCGGTTCCTGCCGCTGCTGGTGATGCTCTCTCTCTGGCTGCTGGCGCTGCGGACCCGGCTGCGTCACCCGGATCGCCCCCGCCGGATCCTCGTCACCGGGCTGGTGCTGCCGGTCGTGGCGGCGGCGGCGTGCTACGCCTGGCTGGCATCCGCCGTGCCGGGCGCGATCCGCGACGGCGAGTTGGCCACGGCCCTGCTGCTGGTGGTGCCGCCGCTGGGGGCCGTGGTGCTCACCGGCCCGGTGCCGCGCCCGGTCGCCCCGGCGCTGACCCGCATCCTCGCCTACGTGGTGGCCGCGGTGGTGCCGCTGGTGATGGGGGTGGTCTTCCTGCGGGTGCCGCTGCTGCCCGCCGTCGCCGTGGAGGTCGGCCCGGAGGCGGGCCCCGTCCGGGAGGTGGTACGCGGCGAGGCGGTCGCCGTGACCGACCGGATGACGATCGTGCTCGACGGGCGGGGTGAGGTGCGCTTCCTGCCCAACGACCTGGTACGCGGGCAGCTCCTCTGCCCCGACCCGGGGCGGATCCCGGTCAGCCGGGTGGACGTGAACGGCTGGCAGGTGGAGGAGACGGCGCTGGACTGGATGATCCCCCGGCAGCCGGTGGGGCGGACGGACCCGCGCTGCCTCGGCCGGCTGCCGTCCCCCGAGCCCACCGACCCGAGCCCACCGGATCCCGCCGTGTCGGCCACGCCGCCGTCACCGGCGGCTCGCTGACGGCCGACCCGACTTGAGGTGGCGGCCCAACTCCCGGGCGATCTCCCGCTCGGCGTCCCGCTCGGCCAGCGCCTGCCGTTTGTCGTACGACTTCCGGCCCTTGGCCAGGGCCAGCTCGACCTTCGCCCAGCCGCCCGAGAAGTACATCGACAGCGGCACCAGGGTCAGCCCGCCCTCGCGGGTCCGCTCCAGGATCCGGGCGATCTCCACCCGGCGCAGCAGCAGCTTGCGGGTGCGCCGGGGCGCGTGGTTGGTCCAGCTGCCGAAGCCGTACTCGGCGATGTGCAGCCCGTACAACATCAGCTCGCCGTCGCGTTCCTGGGCGAACGCGTCGACCAGCGACGCCCGGCCCTCGCGCAACGACTTGACCTCGGTGCCGGCCAGCACGATGCCCGCCTCGTAGGTCTTGAGGATCGTGTAGTCGTGCCGCGCCTTCTTGTTGGAGGCGATCAGCTTGCGCTCGGTCTGCCGGGCCGCGTTCACCCGGTCGAGGATATCGGGCGCCGGCCGGCCACCCGTCGCGCCGGGCTCGCCGCGCCGGCCGCCTCCTCGGCCAGGCCGGCGACCAGCCGGTCGACCGCCGGCGGGCGGTGCCGACCGCCGACGGTGGCCGCGTAGACCCGACGGGCCGGCGCGTCGTCGGCGTGCAGGCGTAGCAGCACCAGGTCGGCCGGGGCGGCCCGGACCGCCAGCGCCGGCACCAGCGCGACCCCGAGGCCGGCGGCCACGCAGCCCAGCTTGCCGGTCCAGTCGGCGGCGACGATGTCCGTGCGGGGCCGGAAGCCGGGCGGCATGGTGGCGCGCATCAGCGGGTCCTCGCCGCCGGCCGATCCGGCGATGAACGGGTCGTCGGCCAACTCGGCCAGGCGCACCGTGCGGCGCCGGGCCAGCCGGTGGTCCCGGGCCACCGCGACGAGCAGGCGCTCGTCGAGCAGGTGGCGCAGGTCGAAGCGCCCGGCGTCCAGCGGCCGGTCTGCGGGCGCGCTCACCACGGCGACGTCGGCGTCGCCGGCGAGCAACCGCTCCAGCAGGTCGGGCGTGCGGCCCTCCACCACCGAAAGGGCCACCCGGGGGTACGCGGCGCGGAACGCGGCCAGCGCGCGGGGCACGAGGGCGGCCATCGCGGTCGGGAACGCCCCCACCCGAAGCCGGCCGCCGCCGAGCCCACGCAGCGCGTCCAGGTCCCGGTGGGCGGTGGTCAGCCGGTCCAGCACCGCCTCGGCGTGCGGCAGCAGGCACCGCCCCGGCTCGGTCAGCGCGACGCCGCGCGGGAGCCGGTCGAAGAGGGCCACGCCCAGGTCGGCCTCCAGCGCCGCGATCTGGCGGGAGACCGCCGACTGGGTGTAGCGCAGCTCGCGGGCGGCGGCGGTGATCGAGCCGTGCCGGGCCACCGTCCGGAACACGTCGAGGGCCAGCGGCTGCATCCCCGGAGCGTACGCCCACCATGCGGGGACCGCATGGCTGCCATCGGAAGGATTCGTTGGTCGCATGGCGGTGCCCGACCTACGGTTTCCCGCATGACAGAGATCGCCGTACTCGGCGCGGGTCGGATGGGGGCGTCGATCGCCCTGCGCCTGCTCGACGCCGGTCACCGGGTGGCGGTGTGGAACCGCACCGCCGCCCGCGCCGCCCCGCTCGGGCAGGCCGGTGCCCGGGTGGCCCGGACCCCGGCCGACGCCGCCCGCCACGCCGAGGTCACCGTCACGATGCTCACCGACGCCGCCGCCGTGCAGGCGGTGCTGTTCGGGCCGGACGGAGCCGTGCCGGCCCTGCCGCCCGACACCTGCCTGGTGGAGATGTCCACCATCGGCCCGACCGCCGTCCGCGACCTCGCGACGCGCCTGCCCGCCACCGTGAGCCTCGTCGACGCCCCGGTCGGCGGGAGCGTGGCCGCCGCCCGCGCCGGCCGGCTGCGGGTGTTCGCCGGCGGCACCGACGTCGCCGTCGCACGGGTCACCCCCGTCCTGGCGGCACTCGGCGACGTACGCCACTGCGGCGGCACCGGCAGCGGGGCCGCGCTGAAGCTCGTGCTCAACACGGCGTTGCTCGTCGCCGTCGCCGGGCTCGCCGACACCCTGGCGGTCGCCCGCGCCGTCGGCGTCGACCCGGCCACCGCCCTCGACGCGCTGGTCGGTGGCCCGCTTGGCGGCGTGCTCGCGCGGGCCGCCACCCCCGGCGCCGACTTCCCGGTCGCGCTCGCCGGCAAGGACCTCGACCTGGTCCGGGACGCGCTCGGCGCCGCCCCGGCCCCGCTGGTCCGGGCGGCCCGGACCGTGCTGGCCGCCGCCGAGGACCCGACCGCCGACATCGCCACCCTCGTACCCCTGGAGACTCCGTGAAGCTCACCCTCGACAACCCGCCGACCGTCGCCGCACCGTTCGGCGACCGGTTCGCCCACGTGGCCCGCCTCGACCTGCCCGGCGGCGGCCTGCTCATGCTCGCCGGTCAGGTGGCCGTCGACGACGACGGCCACCTGACCGGCGCGGGCGACATCGTCGCGCAGTCCGAACGGATCTTCGAGATCATCGAGGGGGTGCTGTCCGGCCACGGCGCAGGCTTGGCGGACGTGCTGCACATCCGGACGTTCATGACCGACCTCGCCGACCTGCCCGGCTATGCCGCCGTCCGGCGTCGGCTCTTCACCGCCACGCCCCCGCCCGCCAGCACGACGGTGGAGGTGAACCGGCTCTTCCTGCCCGGTGCCCTGATCGAGGTGGAGGTGACCGCAGCCGTCGCCACCGCCTGAGCGAAGCCCGTCGGTCGGGCACCCGCACTTCTCCCGATGCCGGGCCGGGCCGCCGAATCCGGTGGCGCCGGCCGCACCGTGCGCGGGAGACTCTGCCGATGGATCACCGGTCGATGGTGCGGCTGAGCAAGCGGATGTCCCTGGCGTTGCGGCACCAGCCGGCCCGGTTCGGCCTCGTACCCGACCGGGCCGGCTGGGTGCCGGTCGACGACCTGCTCACCGCGCTGCGGATCGACCGCGCCGACCTGGACGCCGTGGTGGTGGGCAACGACAAGCAGCGCTTCGCCGTGGAGCGCGGTGCCGAGGGCGCCGAGCGGATCCGGGCCAGCCAGGGACACACGATCCCGGTCGAACTGGGGCTCACGCCAAGCCCGCCGCCGGCCCGGCTCTACCACGGCACCAGCCGCGTCGCGCTCGCCTCGATCCGGGCCACCGGCCTGCACCGGGCCGGCCGGCACCACGTACACCTGTCGCCGGACGTGGCGACCGCCCGGCGGGTGGGTGCCCGACGGGAGGACGAGCTGGTGGTGTTGATTGTGGACGCGGCGGGGATGGCCCGCGACGGGCACGCCTTCTACCGCAGCGCCAACGGCGTCTGGCTCACCGACGCGGTGCCCGCCCGCTACCTGGCGGACTGAGCCCGACCGCTCAGCCCGCGCGTCGGGCGAGGAAGTCGGCGAGCACCCGGGTGTGGGTGGAGAAGGCCAGTTCGGTCGCCTCGGTGAGCACCAGCCACTCGGTGGCCTCCGCGGTCGGCGCCGACGGCGGCAGCGCCTCGGCCCGCCGCTCGGGCAGCTCGCCGAAGACCATCATCGTGCCGCCGGCCGGGGCGCCGTGCACCGCGAGGAGCCGGGCGTCGGCGGCGTCGGCACGCAGGCCGGTCTCCTCCCACAGCTCCCGGACCAGCGCTTCCTGCCACTCCTCGCCGTACTCGATGAAGCCGCCCGGCAGCGCGAGCTGGCCGCGGGCCGGCTCGATGTCGCGGCGGACGACGACCACGCCGAGGCCCCGGGCCGTGCGGACCGGCAGCACCGCCACCGCGACGGGCAGCGGGTTGCGCCAGACCGTCTCGCCGCAGATCGCGCAGACCCGCGGCCACCCGGCAACCGCCGGGTAGGCGGCGCCGCAGAAGGAACAGTGGGAGTGTGCCGCGGCGGTCATGCCGCAGCACGTTACCCGGCCCGCCGGGGGCCGTCGCGAAGGGCGTCGCGGGCCGCCATCAGGGCGAAACCGAGCAGGTTCGGACCCCGCCAGCGCGCCGGATCGTGCACGTGCGGGTCGTCGGCGGCCAGGCCGATGCCCCAGACACGGTCGACCGGGCTGGCTTCCACGAGCACCCGTTCGCCGGTGCCCAGCAGAAACGCCCGCAGGTCGTCGTGCTGGCCGAACTTGGCGACGCTGCCCGCCACCACGACGTCGTGACGCCGGGCCTCCCAGGTCGCCTGGTCGAAGCCGCGCACCTGTCGGCCCAGCGACTTCGCGCGGTGCGGATGCCCGGCCGCCAGGATCCGCTCCGCGATGTCGGTGTCGCCGAACAGCATCGCCTTCTGCCACATCATCCAGTGCTCGGCGGTGGCGTACGTCCGCTCGCCGTCGCTGAACGGGGCCGGCCACCACTGGCTCAGGCAGCCGGGCCCGACGCTGCCGTCGCGCTGCGGCCGGTGACCCCAGAAGAACAGGTAGCGGATCTTCCTGCCGGTGCGGGTGGCGGCGACGAGGTCGTCGACGGATCGGGGGGACATGCGGCGAGTCTGCCCGAGGGGACCGACGGAACGCCCCGCATTTCCGCGTCGGCCCGCCCCGGTGCCGGCAGCACCGGCCGGTACGCCGGCGCCGGCACCGCGTCCGGCGCCGGCGCCTCCGGGCGCGGTCAGGCCGTCGGCGTGCCGGTGTAGAAGGCGGTGGTGCGTTCCGCGGCGGCCCGGGCCTCCCCGGCGTCGGTGCCGTCGGCGACGCTCGCCTCGCCCCACCGCTCGCTGCTCGCCGTCACGAACCGCCGGCCCTCCTCGGAGACCATCCAGGCCTCGCTCTCCTCCGGCGTGACCCCGCTGCCGTCGGCGGCGAGATGCGAGGCCAGCCCGAGCAGTCCCAGGTCCCAGCCGACCCCGAGCGCGCCCGGGCCGTACTGGTCCCAGCGCTCCTGGCCGACGTGCGCGACGTGGTCCAGCTCGAACCGGGTCCGGCCGTCCTCGACCGGCGTCAGCCGCACCTCGATCCAGCTCACCTCGCCGCCGAACTCCCAGGTGGCGGCGAAGCCCTTCGGCGGGTCGCAGCGCTCGACCGTGCCGCCGGCGTTGCCCTCCAGTTGGTAGCGGCCGTGCAGCCGCAGATCGCCCGAGACCGGCATGAACCAGCGGGGGATGCGTTCGGCGTTGGTGCAGGCGTCCCAGACGTCCTCCAGCGGCGCGTCGTACGTCTGGCTGATGGTCAGGACCCGGGCCTCGCCGGCCTCCAGCACCCGCCGGCCGAGCTGGCGGCGTACGGCGTTGATCTGTTCGGTCACGTCGGTCATCGGTCTCTCCTGTGGTCGGTCGGGTCGTCCGTCGCGGCGGGCTGCTCACGCAGTCGCCGTTCGCGCCTGCCTCGGGCCAGTTCGGTCGCGAGGGCGTGCAGGGGCGGCGTCCAGAACCGGCGGAAGTGGTCGAGCCAGCGGTCGACCTCCCGCAGCGGCCCGGGATCGACGGCGTAGAGACGCCGGGTTCCCTCCGCCCGGACGGTGGCGAAGCCGTTGTCCCGCAGCACCCTCAGGTGCTGGGAGACGGCCGGCTGGGAGATGCCGAACTCCCGCCGGATCACGTCGCAGAGCCCGCCGGCGGTCATCTCGCCGTCGGTGAGCAGTTCGAGGATGCGGCGCCGCACCGGGTCACCGAGTACGTCGAAGGCATGCACCGGACCTTTATATCAGGCCGGGCTTATTTAAGGGGGTGGTGATGCGACGCGGTGTGGCCCCGATACGCGAGAACCGTCGGGGATACGACTCTTCGCGGGGTCGGTGCGAAGATCGCACGACGCTACCCTGGCATCGACGGACCTATAATTTCCGTACTGTCGTGGAACCCGTGAGCGGAGGCGGGCGTGCCACTTTTCTTCCTGAGCTACGCCCACGAGGACAACCGCAACGGTCAGGTGCAGGAGTTCTTCGGCGACCTCAGCGAGGCGGTGGCCCGGCTGGCCGGCGTGGGGTGGGACGAGGCGGGATTCATCGACGGGCAGATGCCGCTCGGCGCGACCTGGTCGCACGAGCTGGCCGACGCGCTCGCCACGACCTCCTGCCTGGTGGCGCTGACCTCCCCCCGGTACGTGGTGAGCGACTACTGTGGACGCGAGTTCCGGGTCTTCGCCGACCGGGTGGACGCGCACGAGCGGGAGTTCCGCCGCCGCCCCCCTGCCGTCCTGCCGATTCGCTGGATCCCCTGCGACCGCATGCCCGAGGTGCTGACCGGCTTCCAGCACAAGAACTTCCCGGCCGGCGTGGTGTACGCCCAGGACGGGCTGCTCACCCTGAAGCAGCGCCGCCGGCACCACGACGACTACCAGGACTTCGTCGACGCGCTGGCCAAGCACATCGTGCAGACCGACCGCGACCACCGCCTGGCCCGCCCCGCCCGGCGCCCGGTGCTCGCCGAGGTCACCAGCGCCTTCGAGGCGCCGCGACGGCGGCCGGCGGCCGGATCGGCCCCCGCCCGGGTGCCCCGCGCCACCAGCGCCCGGCACGTCTGGTTCGTCCTGGTAGCCGGCAGCTCGGCGGAGCTGGCCGACACCCGGCCCGGGGCGGAGGACCGCTACGGCGTGCTGGCCCGGGACTGGCGGCCGTACCGCCCCGAGCTGGAGGCGCCGATCGGCAGCTACGCCGGGGCCATCGCCACCACCAAGAGCTACGGCTGGACGGTGGAGGACGCCGCGGACCTCACCGAGGTGCGGGAGTGGGCCCGGGCGCACAACCAGATCGTCGTGCTCGTGGTGGACGTCTGGTCGGCCGGCCTGCCGCGCTACGAGCTGACCCTGGTCGGCTACGACCGCGACCCCGACACCACCGCCCCGGTGCTGGTGCCCTGGACCGCCGCCGACAACGCGGCAGCCGACGGCAACCAGCGGATGTGGGAGACCCTGGCGCGCGTCCTCTCGCACCACGTGGTGCGCAACGACCCCGCGATGTGGCGACCGGAGATCGCCACCGCGGGTCGCTTCCACGCCGAGCTGGAGGACGCGCTGGTCGTGGCCCAGAGTCGCATCTACCGTACGGGCACGGTCTACCAGGAGCCGCCGTCGGACGGCTCGGTGCACCGCCCGATCCTCGAAGGTCCCTGATGGAGGCGGGCAGCCGATGGTGGTGAACGACGCGGCACGCGGGCAGATCGTCACGTTCTACTCGTACAAGGGCGGCACGGGGCGCACGATGGCGCTGGCCAACGTCGCCTGGATCCTGGCCAGCCAGGGGCTCCAGGTGCTCGTGGTGGACTGGGACCTGGAATCACCCGGCCTGCACCGCTACTTCCACCCGTTCCTGCGCGACTCCGAACTGCGGGCCACCCCCGGGGTCATCGAGATGATCTGGGATTACTCGATGGCCACGATGCAGCGCAACCCCGCGGACGACCCCCAGGAGCTGCTCGCCGGGCACGCCAAGATCCAGCGGCGGGCGGTCTCGCTGAACTGGGAGTTCCCGCACGGCGGCGTGATCGACTTCGTGGCGGCGGGCCAGCAGGACTCGGCGTACTCGCGGCTGGTGAGCACCTTCGACTGGTCGAACTTCTACGAACGCCAGGGCGGGGCGGCCTTCTTCGACGCCGTCCGTGCCCAGATGCGGGCCGAGTACGACATCGTGCTGATCGACAGCCGCACGGGCCTGAGCGACGTCGCCGGCATCTGCACCGTGCAACTGCCCGACACCGTCGTCAACTGCTTCACCATGTCCACGCAGAGCATCCGGGGCGCGGCGGCCGTGGCCCGGTCGATCCGCGCCCAGCGCGTGGACGACCCGCCGCTGCTGGTGCCGGTGCCGACCCGGGTGGAGGACGCCGAGCTGCGCAAGCTGGAGACCGGCCGGGACCTGGTCCGGGCGGAGTTCGCGTCGTTCCTCGACCACCTCTCCGACGCCGCGCGGGCCCGCTACTGGAACACCATCGAGGTGCCGTACCGCGCGTTCTACGCCTACGAGGAGATCCTCGCCGCGTTCGGCGACCGCCCGGAGCAGTCCGGCACGCTGCTGGCGGCGTACGAGCAGCTCACGTCGGTGGTGACCGGAGGCCGGGTCACCCGGCTGGAGCCGATGCCGGAGGAGGACCGGCGCCGGTCGCTGACCGCGTTCGAGCGGTCCCGGCTCACCGCCGAGCAGACCGTGCTGGTCGCCTACGCCTCGATGGACCGCCTCTGGGCGGAGTGGATCAGCGACCAGCTCGAGGAGGCCGGCCTGCGGGTGGACCGGCGCGCGGTCGACGTGCCGGTCCGCGCGGGTGGCCGGGCCGAGTTCGACCGGGCGCTCGCCGCCGCCAGCCGGGTGCTGGTGGTGCTGACCCGGCACTTCGCGGCCACCCCGCTGGCCGGGGAGGCGTGGAAGGTCGCCGCCAGCCGGGACCAGATCGCCGGCACCGGCGTCCTGGTGCCGCTGCGGGTCGACGAGTCCCGGCTCGCCCTGCCCTACACCGACCGCACCCCGGTCGACCTCGCCGACGCCGACGCCGGCACCGCCCGGACCCTGCTGCTCGAGGAGGTCGGCGCGCCCGCGCACGCGGTGACCGGTCGGGCGGTCGGCCGGTTCCCCGGATCGTTTCCCGGGGTGTGGAACGTGCGCCAGCACGGCACCACCTTCGTCGGCCGGGCGGCGCAGCTGGAGGCGCTGCGCGACCGGCTGACCGCCTCGCCCGCCTCCGGCGTGCAGGTGATCCACGGTCTGGGCGGGGTCGGCAAGACCCAGCTCGCCGCCGAGTACGCGCTGCGCTTCGCCCGCGACTACGACGTGGTCTGGTGGGTCCCCGCCGACAGCGAGGAGCGGATCCGGGGCGGGCTGGCCGACCTCGCCGAGGCGATGGGGCTCGCGGCCGGCGGCGGCGAGGCGGTACGGCGGGTGCTCGACGCGCTGCGCCGGGGCGGCCCGGGCCGACGCTGGCTGATCATCATGGACAACGCCGACGAGCCGTCCCGGGCGACCCGGGCGCTGATCCCGCAGGGCCAGGGACACGTCCTGCTCACCACCCGCGACCAGAGCTGGAGCGAGTACGCCACCGCCACCGAGCTGACCGTCTTCGACCGGATGGAGAGCGTCCAGCTGCTGCGCGAGCGCGTCCGCGGCCTCAGCGAGGACGAGGCGACCCAGGTCGCGGAGAAGCTCGGCGACCTCCCGCTGGCGGTCGAGCAGGGCGCGGCCTACCTGCGGGCCACGGCGCTGCCGGTGGCGCAGTACCTCGCGTCGCTGGACACCCCCGGCCTGCTGCGCATCCTGGAGGGCCGGCAGTCGGCCGGCTACTCCAAGGCGCTCGCCGCGACCTGGCTGGTGACCCTGCGCCAGCTGCGGCAGGAGAAGCCGGCCGCCGCCCGCCTGCTGGAGCTGTGCTCGTACTACGCCCCCGAGCCGATCCCCGTCACGATGCTCACCGGCGAGCGGTTCGCCGTCTTCATGGCCCCCTTCGACCCCACCCTCACCGACCCGATCCTGCAAGGGCTGGTCACCGCCGAGCTGGGCCGCTACGGCCTCGCCCAGGTCGACGCGGAGAACAACACCGTCCGCATCCACCGGCTCGTGCAGCTGGTCATCAAGGACCAGCTCGACGACCCGGCCGAGACCCGTCGCCAGGCCCAGCTGCTGCTCGCCGCCGCCAGCCCCCGCGACCCGGACAAGCCGGCCAACTGGCCGCGCTACGCCGAGCTGTGGCCGCACGTACGGCCCTCGGCGCTGCACGAGTCGACGGCCGAAGAGGCCCGGCAGCTCGTCGCCGACACGGTGCGCTACCTCTACCGGCGCGGGGACTACGAGACCGCGCGTTCGCTGGCCGAGGACGCCCTGCAACGCTGGCGCGACACCGACGACGACGACCCGACCACGCTGCGGATGCGGTTCCACCTGGCCAACGTCCTGCGGGCGCAGAGCCTCTTCGACCGGGCCTTCGAGATCGACCAGGACGTCTACGACCGGCAGCGCCGGATCTTCGGCGAGCAGCACCTCTACACCCTGATGACGGCCCGCAGCCTCGGCGCCGACCTGCGCGCCCAGGGCCGCTACCACGACGCCGAGCAGCGCGACCGGCGCACCCTGGAGCTGAGCATCCGCGGCTTCGGCGAGGACAGCGGCCGTACCCTCACCGCCGAGAACAACCTCGCCGTCTCGCTGCGCCTGGTCGGACACTTCCGCGAGGCGGCCCAGCTCGACCAGCACATCTACGAGCGGCGCCGGGAACGCTTCGGCGAGGAGGACCCGTCCACCCTCGCCTCGGCCAGCAACTACGGCCGGGGGCTGCGCGACACCGGGGAACTGTGGCGCTCGCACAGCGTCCTGCAACGTACCTCCGTCACCCAGCAGAAGGTCATCGGCCCCGACCACCCGGAGACCCTGCGTACGGCCAAGGAGCTGGCGCTGACCCTGCGCCAGCTCGGCCGCTTCGCCGACGCCCACCGGGTGCTGGAACGGACGGTGGTGCGTTACCAGCGCACCCTCGGCGGCGACCACGCCGACACCCTCTCCTGCGAGATGGCGCTGGCCACCACCTGGTCGGCGGTGGGCGACAACCCGACCGCGCTGCGGATGGCGCGGCGGCTGCGCGACGGCTACACCGACGTGCTCGGCGCCGACCACGCGATCACCCTGGCCTGTCTCAACAACCTCGGCGTGTTCCTGCGCAAGGCCGGTGAGCACCCGCAGTCCCGGGACCTCGCCCAGCGGGTCCGCGACCAGCTCCTGGCCAGTCTCGGCGAGCGGCACCCGCACACCCTGCTCGCCACGCTCAACCTCGCCAACGACCTGTTCGCCCTCGGCGAGCGCGACGCCGCCCTGCTGCTGGACACCACCGCGTACGTCGAGCTGACCCGGGCGTTCGGCGCCGACCACCCGGACACCGTCTCGGCGTCGGTCAACCTGGCGGTCAGCAGGATGGCCACCGAGAGCGAGGCAGACGCCGGCCGCGCCCTCTACGACGACGCGTTCGGTCAGTTGGTGCAGCTGTTCGGCGGCGACAACCCGCGGGTGCTCCAGGCCCGCCAGCGGGACCGGTTCAACGGCTACATCGAGCCCGCCCTGCTCTGACCCGGCCCGCCCCGCGCCGTCCGGTCGCCGGGTGGCGCGGCTAGGCGGGACCGCCGGCCAGCCAGGTCGCGACCGCCACCGGGTCGACCCCCGGCAACCGGTGGCACAGCGCCCGGACCAGGTCCGGGCGGGTGGTCAGCATCCGGGCGGCGGCCGTACGCCCCAGCCGCGCGGTGGCCAGCGCGACCCCGACCAGCGCGTCGGTGTCCCCGGGATCCCCGGCGAGCCGGCGACGGTACGCGGCCAGAGCAGCTTCCGCGTCACCCGCGGCGTACGCGCGGTCGGCCTCGTCCGGGCGGGGCGTCGCGTCTCCCGCCCGCGGCGAGGCCGGGTCGACGCCGGAACGCGATCCCGTCCGGTCCGCCCCCAGCAGCCGGTGCCGCACCGCCGCCTCCGGCCCGGTGTCGCCGGTCAGCGCCGGCCGGGCCGGACCGGGCACGACGGTGGGCGGCCCGACCGGCGGCGGGCTCCGCCGACCCCGCCGCCACGCGTGCGCCGCCTCGTCCACGTCGTCGTCCGACGGGGTCAGGTTGGCCAGCGCCCAGCGCACCGCCCCGCCGTCGGCGACGTCCCGCGCCGCCGCTCCGACCCGCCCGTCGCCGTCGGCCCCCCAGCCGCGCAGCGTGCCGGCCATGCCCGCCACGAACGCCCGCCCGTCGTCGGTCAGCTCGGCGCTGCCGGCCAGCTGCGCCACCGCCCGCGCGGTCTGCTCCCGCCAGTACGCGTACTCGAACGCGCTGCGCACCCCCTCGTGCCGCCGGCAGCGCCACACCTCGGCCACCCCCAGGTGGGCGTACGCGCCCTGGAGCAGCGCGCCGACCGGGCGCGGGTCCCACCGCCAGGGTGCCCGGTAGCTGGCCGGCCCGCCCGGCGCGTGCAGCGGCAGCAGGTCCAGCAGCGCGCCCAGCTTGGTGTGCTGCAACTCGTGCACCAGCAGCAGCGCGAGGGTCTCCGGGTCGGCCGGCACGGAGACCGCGATCGCGCCCAGCGCCGCCCGGCTGGTCGCGCTGACCGGGTGCCCGGACGGCGGCGGCGTCAGCGGCACCAGCGAACGCAGCAGCACGCCCAGCCCCCGGCTGTGCGCGGGCAGTCGCTCGGTCAGCCACTGCCACGCCTGCCCGCTCAGCCGGTCGAGCCGGGCCGCCGCCGCGTCGTCCAGCCGGCCCGTCGGCGGCCGGTGGTACCGGTGCCGGTACGGATCCTGGTCGTCGACGAGCACCTCGGCCGGGGGCGCGTCGCGGATCGGGGTGAGCCGGCGGGACGGCAGCCACGGGCGGCCCGGGAGGCGGTCCCCGCCGGGCCCGTCGGCCGGGGCGTGCACGGCGCCGGCCGGACCGTGCACCGACAGCCCCGGCGGGGCGACGCCGTCGGCCGCCGACCGGCCGTCGTACCGCCCGCCGACGCCGCGGACCACCGCGGGGCCGGTGCCGAGCCCGACCGCGCCGCCCAGCGTGGGCAGCAACAGCACGCCCCCGGGGCAGGGCACGGCGAGCGTGAAGGGCAGACCCGCGCGGACGGCGGCGGCGACCGCCAGCCCGGCCAGGTAACCCGCGTCGGGGTGGCCGCGAAGCGCGGTCGTGGCCCAGCCGGTGACCGGCGGATGGGCCAGGACGTGGGCGACCGCCGCCGGGTCCGCTTGCTCGGCGCGGGTCAGCAGGGCGAGGGACTCCCGCACCGGCGGCCCGTCCCCGCCGGCGCGCGCGGCGGCGACGGTCAGCAGCCGCCGCCGTCCGAGCTGCCCGGCGCGCAGCACCGTCAGCGTCGCGTCGTCGCCGTGCCCCGCGGCCAGGCCGGCGAGCTGGGCGGGGGAGAGCACCACCGGCTCACCGCCGGTCCGGGGCGGCCCACCGCGCCGGCACGGGCCCATCCGGCTCGGCCGGTGCGGCTTTCGCCGTGAGCGCGGGGCCGTTCGGGGCGACCCGTGCGGCTTCCCCGGCCGGCGCGGGCCCACCGGCGCCGGCAGTGGGGGCGGAGGCGCCCGCCGGGGTGGCCAGGGCGCGGCGGAGGTCGTCGACGTCTGCGGCCACCGTCCGCTGCACGTGCCGGATCAGCCGGAAGAGGTCGGGGCAGTAGACCGACGGGTGCGCGAATCCGGCGCCGGCGCGGAAGCGGTGCGCGTAGAGGCCACCGCCGCAGGCGCTGAGCACCGGGCAGGCCCGGCACTCGGCGGCCAGGGCCGCCGGACCGGTGGGGCGGCCGGCCAGCGACGGATGCCGCAGCGCCTCGTCGAAGGAGTGCCGGAAGACGTCGAGGCCGGTACGCATCGACGCGTCGTCGGTCGTCTTCAGGGTGTCGGTGCCCTCGATGGTGCCGTCGGTCTCGATCGTCATGATGTCCGGCTCGGCGAAGCCCAGCGCCCGGGTGCCGCTGCGACCGCCGAGCACCAGCGCGATCAGCGACTCGAACAACCGGATGCCGGTCCGCCGGGGGGTGGTCGGGTACCAGCGGTCGAAGACGGCCACCAACCAGTCGCCGTACGGGGTCTCGGAGCCGCCCGGCCTGAGTCCCGGCGGGGGAGTGGTCCAGTTGCCGTGCGGCAGCAGCAGGTCCAGTCGGGGCGGGGCGAACGCGAGCAGCGAGTCGTAGACGCGCAGCGGGTCGTTGGCCAGGTCGATCGTGCAGAGCAGCCCCGCCCAGCGTGGCCGGTGCTCGTCTCGGGCGAGCAGTCGCAGCGCGGCGGCCACGTCGCCGAAGCTGCCCCGCCCGTCGGCATAGCGGCGGTGCCGGTCGTTGGCGGCCCGGTCACCGTCGAGGCTCACCCCGACGTCGATGTCGTGCCGGTGGCACAGCGCCAGGAACTCCTCGTCCAGCAGCACGCCGTTGGTCTGCACGCCGATGTCGAGCGCCGCGCCCGGCGGCAGCGCCGCGCGCAGGGTGCGGATGGTCCGGTCGAGCACCGCCGGACCGGCCAGCAGCGGCTCGCCGCCGTGCAGCACGACGCGTACCCGGTCGTGCCCGTGCCGCGCCAGGTGCTCGCCGAGGCGCCGCGCGACCTGGGCCACGGTGCCGGGGGCGATCACCCGGGGCCGCTCCCGCCACCGCTGGTCCGCGTGCCGGTAGACGTAACAGTGGTCGCACGCCAGGTTGCACCGGCTGTGCACCTTGAGCACGAGTTGCCGTACCAGGGGTGGCGGCGTCGCGCCGCTTCCAACGGCTGGCGTCGCACCGACTCCCGGGGTGCGCCCGCGGTGCTCCGCGGCCGGTTCCGAGGGGTCGTGGCGGGTCGGCGGGCCGGCATGTCCAGGGTGCGGCGGGCCGGTGTGGCCAGGGTTCGGCGGGGCGGCCGACGTCGGGGCGCCGGCGGACACGTCAGAAGCTCGACTCGAACGCCGACACGTCGAGGTGCCGGCCCGGCTCGTCGCCGGCAACGAGCGTGCCGAGCACGTGGGCCAGCACGCCGTCACCGGCACCGGCGAGCAGGTCGGCCAGCGGGATGTCCCCCAGCCGTACCAGGGCGGGGCCCGCCTCCACGGGCGGCTGCGGCAGCTCGGTCTCAGCCATGGTGGACCATCCGGCGACCGTGGATCCTGCCGCGCGTCATCGCTGCGCTCACCCCGCCTTTTCTACACCATCGGGAGCCGGCCGCGACGGCCCGACACCGGAGCCCCGTGCTGCGGGCGGCGGCGCCGGGACAACCCCGGCCGACCGGTCGGCGGCCCGGATCCCCGGCGTCGGCGACACCCCGCCCGGCGTCGCGTGACGGCAGGCCGCGGGCCCGGACGGGGTCGGCGCCGCCCAGGATCGCGATGACCGGTGCCATCCCGCCTCCCGTCCGCGTCGGTGACCGAAGCATAGGGGCGCGGCGGCGTCCCGAGCGACCGCCGTCCGCAAACCCGACTCACGGTCGTGTCGTACCCGTACTCCATGATCCTTGTCGTCACAGCGACGCCGGCCTGGTTCCGGCGTCCGCATCGTCATGGGTGCGCCGGCAACGGCGGACGGGAGGTCGGGACAGTGGCTGACGCGGAACGGACCGCGTGGCGAAGGCGCAGCACGGTGCGGGTGGTGCCGCCCGCGCGGCCCCGCAAGCTGGCCAAGGTGCCCTTCGTGGAGTTGGCCGACGGGCGGTTGCAGGGGGTGGTGTCCAGCGGGTCGGACGTCGAGCGGGTCTACGTGTCGTCGATCGCCTCCGGCACCCACGCCTACCACTGCAGCACCAACAACAACCGCCCCTGCGGCGGGCTGCGCGGCGCCCCCTGCAAGCACCTGCACGCCCTGGCCGAGGAGGCCCTGTTGCAGTACGGCGCCGACCGGGTCGCCCGCTACCTGCGGGTCGACGTCGGCGCCGGGGCGGACACCGCCGGGAAGTTGCTCGCCGCCCTGGACGCGCGGCACGAGCCGACCCCCGCCGCCGTCGTGTTCAGCCGCTTCCTGCGCCACCTGTCCTACCTGGAACTGCCCGGCAGCACGGCTCCCCTGCCCGAGCTGCACTGGTTCCCGGCCACCGGGGCGGGCCGCTGATGCTCGGCACACAGCTCGCCGTCCTGCGCGACGGCACCCCGACCGGCCTGACCGACGCCCTCGACCTGGTCGCCGGCCTCGACGACGCCCTGGTCCGTGGCCTCGCCCGGGTGGGTGAGGAGGACGCGGCGGCGCTGGCCGCCCTGGCCGGCGCGCTGGCCACCACCCCGCTCGGCGACCGGGTGGCCGAGGCGGCCGGCAAGGTGACCGCCGGCTCGGTGGTCGAGGAACACCTCGTCGCCCTCGCCGGAGCCCGGTGCGCCCTGCTCGGCGCCGCCCACGACGCGCTGCTCGGGCAGCTCGACACCGCGCTGGGCCGGGCCCGCGCCACCTCGACCCCGCCTGCGACCACTGTCGCGTCCTCCGGCACCGGCGAGCCGCCGGGCGACGGGTCCGCGGCCCGCGCCGCCGCCCGCGCCTGGCTGCACGAGGTGGCGGTCACCGGGTGGGGCGGCGTCGACCACGAGCTGGTGGCCGCGGCGTCCTCGCCGATCGAGGCCGCCCTCGCCGAGCCCGGCCTGCGCCGGCTGGCGGTGCTGCTCGACGGGCTCGCCGCCGAGCTGCGGGCGTGTGTGCCGGTCGCCACGATGACGCAGCCGCCGGTCCGGCGCTGGGCCGACCTCTGGGCCCGGGGTGTGCTGCTGGCCCGGGCCGCGCCGGCCGCCGTCGCGCCGGCCGCCGTCGCGCCGGCCGCCGTCGCGCCGGCCGCCGTCGAGGAGGTCTCCGGGCGACTGCTCGTGCTGGGCGTCGACGTGCACGAGCACGACACCGCCGTGCAGGCACAGCTGCACGCGATCCTCGAGCCGGCCGACGGTGGCCCGCCCCGGCTGGTCCGCTGCGCGGTGGGCGCGGTCAAGGTGGAGACGATCGTCGGGCCGGCGCTGTGGCGTCTGCTCGACGACCACCCCGTGCTGCTGGCCGCGCTCGCCGAGCGGCGCTGCCTGACGGTCACCGGTCTGCCCCTGCACGGCGCGGACCTGCTCTGGCACGACGACCGGGTACGACTCGGCGAGCCGGTCGATCCGTTCGCCACCGCCCGGGTCCTGTTGCCGACGGCGGTCGCGGCGGCGTCGGCGCCACTGGATCGGCACCCCGTCGGGATCGCCGAGCCCGTGCTCATGGAGGGCTACACCGTGCGCGACGACGACGGCGCGACGACCTTCGTGCTCGACGGCCAGCCGATCGCCGTCGCGGTCGACCGGCTGCCCTCCTGCGGCCCGCTCACCCCCGACCTGGTCGCCGCCTCGTCCGCGTGCCTCGGCCTGATGCGGTGGGACGACGGCCGGTGGCTGCTGCAACCCCTGGCGGTGCGGGCCACCGTCAAACGCCGGTCGGCCGACGCGCACACCGGCGACTGGGCGGCTGGGGTCACCGACCCGAAGGTCGCCAAGGCCGAGGCCAGGGCGGGCGACGCCGTGGCGGTGCTGCGCGAGCGCGCGGGACGGTTGCTGCGCCGATGACCGACTCGCCGACGCCCACGGACCTCGCCGACGCCAACCGGCGCCAGGTGCTCTACTGGCGGCTGCTGGCCCGGCTCTTCGACCCCGACGAGCAGCCCACCCTGGAAGCGGCCAGCATGGCGGTCGTCGACGACCTCGGCCTGCCTGCCGCCCTGCTGGATCCAGCGGTGTCGGTGGACACCGTCGTCCAGCGCTTCCCGGCCATCGCCGACGAGCTGCGTGGCCTGCTCCGACCGACGCCCGACGGCGCGGGCCTGCCGGCCACCGACGCGCACCCCTCGCCCGCCGGCCCGACCGTCGGGCCAGGACCGGGGTCGGCAGCCGTGCCGGGGCCCGGTCCCGCCGCCGCGCCGGTGGACACCGGCGGCTCCGCCGCCGCGGGCGTCCCGGGATCCGAACCCGTCGCCGGGCCCGGTGGTGACGGAGCGCCGGCCGCGCCGGGCGCCGCCGAGGTACGCCGGGCGGCCCTGGTGTCGAAGCTGCTGCTCAACGTGTTCGCCACCGGCCACGGGGCGGTCGACGCCGGCCAGTTGGCCCGATGGCAGTCCGACGCCGGCTGGTTCGAGCAGGCGCTCGGGATGGAACCCGGCGGGCTGCGCCGGCAGGGGGGCGGCGACGGCCTGGGCGCGGTGCTGGCCGGCCTGGAGGGCGACCTGGTCCGCCGGATGCACCTGCGGGAGGTGCTGGCCGATCCGGTGCTGGCCAGCCGGCTGACGCCGAGCATGTCGCTCATCGAGCAGTTGCTGCGGGACAAGGCGAACCTCTCCGGGGTGGCCCTGGCCAACGCCAAGGCGCTCATCCGCCGGTTCGTCGACGAGGTCGCCGAGGTGCTGCGTACGCAGGTCGCGCAGACCAGCGTCGGCGTCGTCGACCGGTCCGTGCCGCCGAAGCGGGTGTTCCGCAACCTCGACCTCGACCGCACCATCTGGCAGAACCTGACCAACTGGAGCCCCGAGGACGAGCGCCTCTACGTCGACCGGCTCTACTACCGGCAGACCGCCCGCCGGGTCACGCCCGCCCGGCTGATCGTGGTGGTGGACCAGTCGGGCTCCATGGTCGACTCGATGGTCAACTGCACCATCCTCGCGTCGATCTTCGCCGGCCTGCCCAAGGTGGACGTGCACCTGATCGCGTATGACACGCGGGCACTTGACCTCACGCCGTGGGTGCACGACCCGTTCGAGGTGCTGCTGCGTACCAAGCTGGGCGGCGGCAACGACGGCCCGGTCGCGATGGCGCTGGCCCGTCCCAAGATCGTCGAGCCGAAGAACACGGTCATGGTGTGGATCTCGGACTTCTACGAGTTCGACCGCTCCCAGCCGTTGTTCGACGGCATCGAGGCGGTGCACCGTTCCGGGGTGCGGTTCATCCCGGTCGGCTCGGTCAACAGCTCCGGCCAGCAGAGCGTCAACCCCTGGTTCCGGCAACGCCTCAAGGACCTGGGCACGCCCGTCATCTCCGGCCACATCCGCAAACTCGTCTTCGAGCTCAAGAGCTTCCTCACCTAGGAGAACAACCCCTCATGTCCGAGATGCTGCGTGCCCCCGCCGAGGTCAAGTACGCCGACGAACTCGACTACCTGGAGTCGGTCGACACCGATCCGAAGCCGTTCTCGTGGCGGCTGAGCCCGCGGATGGTCCGGCTGTTCATCCTCGGCTCGGAACGGGCCGACGGGCTCGACCGGGAGATCCCGCAGAAGTGGTTCGGTGACCGCACGTTCGTCGAACGCAGCATCGTGACCCTGGCGTCGGACCGGGGCCTGCTGCTGATCGGCGACCCGGGCACCGGCAAGAGCTGGCTGGCCGAGCTGCTGTCCGCCGCCGTGTGCCGCAACTCGACCCTGGTGGTCCAGGGCACCGCCGGCACCACCGAGGACCACATCAAGTACTCGTGGAACGTCTCCATGGTCATCGCCCGGGGCCAGTCCCGGGAGTCCATGATCCCGTCGCCGATCATGACGGCGATGGAACAGGGCACCGTCGGCCGCTTCGAGGAGCTGACCCGCTCCACCAGCGACGTGCAGGACGCGCTGATCTCGATCCTGTCGGAGAAGTACGTCAGCATTCCGGAGCTGGACCACGACAACATCGTCTTCGCCAAGCCCGGCTTCTCGATCATCGCCACCGCGAACAGCCGGGACCGGGGCGTGAACGACCTGTCCTCCGCGCTCAAGCGACGGTTCAACTTCGTCCGGATCCCCGTGGTGACCAACAAGCGTAGCGAGGCGGAGATCGTCCGCTTCCGCACCGAGGAGCTGCTGCGCCGGCACCAGATCACGCTGGACGTGCCGCCCACCCTGCTGGACATCCTGTTGCAGAGCTTCGCCGACCTGCGCGCCGCCGCCTCCTCGGCGACCAGCGACGACGAGAAGCTGGAGTCGGCGCTGTCCACCGCCGAGCAGATCGGCGTCCTGGAGGACGCCATCCTGCACAGCCAGTTCTTCGGCGACCGCACCCTGCGCGCCGCGACGCTGGCCGGGTCGCTGGTGGGCTCGCTGGCCCGGCGCAGCCCGGAGGACCTGGCGATCCTCAACAAGTACCTGCACGGGGTCGTGGAGCCGCGGGCCAAGCAGGACGGCGGCCCCTGGGAGGGCTTCCTCGACGGTGGCCGCCAGGCGATCGCCTCCCTGTCGTGACCGCTCCCACCACGGTCGGGCCGTTCGGCGCGCTGCGCGAGCAGCTCACCGCCGCCGCCACCGCCTTCGCCGGCAGCGCGGACACCGTCGCGGAGATCCTCGCCGGCATGGTCGACGATGTCGACCGCGCCCTCGGCGAGGAACTGGAGATCTTCCCGGTCTGCCACCACTCTCCGGCGTCCGCGCTGGCCATGGTCCGCAGGCTGCGCGCCAAGCAGCCGAAGGTGATCTACCTGGAGCTCTGCGAGGACCTCCGGCCGCTGTTGGGCGAACTGCGCAACTGCCGCCTCCCGGTGGCCGTGCAGGCGTTCGCCTCGCAGCTGGACGGCTTCCCGGCCGACTGGGGGCCGCTCAGCGTGGTCGCGCCGATCACCGAGGCCAGCGCCGAATACCAGGCCATCGCGTACGCGCTGGAGACTCCGGGCGTCGAGCTGGTGCTGGTGGACCGCTCGACCGACCACGTCTTCCAGTGGTCGCCGCGTCGCCCGGACGGCGCCGACGAGGCCGACAAGGCCCCGGCCGGCGGGGACGTCGAGGCCGCCGCGCCGGCAGGGGAAGAGGCGGCCCTGCACGGCGACGCGGTCGGGGTCGAGATCGGCGACCTGCGGCCCCGCTTCGCGGAGCTGGAGGCGTACCTGCTGCACCACGGCAAGGTCCGGCACTGGTCGGAGTGGTGGGACCAGTACGTCGAGCAGCCCCTCGCCGACGCCGACCACGACACCTACCGGCAGGTGATGGTGCTGATCGGCAGCCTGTTCCGGCGGCTGCGCCCGGCCGGGTCGGACCGGCAGGACCGCGACGAGGACCGCGAGCGCTACATGTGGACCCGGATCCGGGAGCACCTCGCCAGCTCGGGTGCCGACCCGTCGAAGTGCCTGCACGTCTGCGGCGCGTTCCACGCCGCGAGCCGGGTGGAGCAGTTCGGGCTGGCCGCCGACGCCCCGTTCGAGATCAGCCCGCGCACCGGCACCCGGTGGCACTACGGGCTCATCCCGTCCAGCCACTCCGCCATCGAGACGCAGTTCGGTCTCGCACCCGGCTCGGTGTCGATCGCCGCCGCGACCTGGACCAAGGCGGTCGCCCGCACCGGGCTGACCCCGTTCCGCCTGGAGGGGCAGCGCGGCGGACGCACCCGCACCGGTGGCCGCCGCCGTGCGACCCCGGCCCCCGCGCCCGCCGCCCCGGTCGCGGACCGGCTCTCCGGCTACCTGGCGCGACCGCCGGCGACGCAGGGCCTGGACGAGGCGGAGCTGCGGGGCTGGTGCGTGGACATCGTCCGACTGGCCCGGCGTAACGGCTACCTGGCCAGCACCGCCGACGCGATCGCCGTCTTCGAGACCTCGATCCTTCTCGCCGGCCTGCGTAACCGGGAACGCCCCACCCCGTACGACTTCGCCGACGCGGCGGTCACCTGCATCGAGAAGGACGTCGTCCCGGGCCGCCGGGACGTCCGCCGGCTCTGTGAGATCCTGTTCGGCGGCGACCGGGTCGGCCAGGTGGGGTACGAGGCCCTTCCGCCGCTGGCCCGCGACGTGCACGACCGGCTCGGCCCGCTCGGGCTGGATCTGGAGAAGCGCACGATCCAGCGGGCGCTGGTGGACCTGCACGCCAACCCGGAGCTGGTGCCCTGTTCGGATCTGCTGTGGCGGCTGCGGCACCTGCTGCCCCGCGACGCGGTCCGGCCCATCATGGGGGAGCGCCGGTTGGGGCACCGCTCGATCCAGGAGAGCTGGGACCTGGCGCTCGGCCGCAACCAGCGGGCGCTGATCGAGCTGGGCTACGAAGGGGTCACCGTCGAGCAGGTGCTGGAGCAGCGCCTGCGCCGTGCGGTGCGGGGCCCGGGGGCGACGGCCTCGGTCGCGTTGGCGGCCGTCGAGGACGCCATCCGGCTGCTCGACAGCCCGCGTCTGGTCGACGAGCTCGGTGCCCGGGCGGTGGAACTGCTCGCCGCCGAACGCACCGTCGACGACGCTCCCGAGGTGCTGCGGCGGATCCGGCGGCTGCTGGCCCACCACCGTGCCACCGGGCCGCTGCCGTCCTGGTGCGAGGCGTTCGTGACCACCGGTTACGCGCACTACTGCACCCTGCTGCCCACCGCGTTCCTCGACGAGGACAGCGGCGTCCGTCAGGTCGGCGCCATGCTGGGCTTCCTGTTCGGCATGGAGAGCCTGGCGCTCTCCCTGGGCTGCGACCGGTCCCAGCTCGAACTCGCCGTCGCCCAGTCCCACCCGCAGACGCCGGCCAAGACGGCGCTGCTCTGGGCCGCCCGGCACCAGCTGGGCCTGCTGCCCCTGGCCGAGCTGCGCGAGCGGTGTGCCGCGCTGCTCGCCAACCCGCTGGTGGTGCCCGCCTTCCCGCAGTATCTGAGCGGCTTCGTGCAGGCCCTCGAGCCGGTTCCGGGGCTCGCCCCGTTCGTCGTGGAGGTGATGTCGTCCGCGTTCGCCCGGCTGCCCGATCCGGTCCTGCTGCCCTGGCTGCCCACACTGATCACCACCCTGCGTGAGCACGGCCCGGAACTGGTGCCGCTGCTGGTGCGGGAGGCGGGGCGTACGTTCCCCGGCTCGTTGCCCGCGCTGGACGCCTGGGTGCCGCCGTGGTCGGCGTCGGCGTCCCCGCCGGTGCCGGTGGCCCCCGCTGTCGCGTCCGGGCCGGTGACCTCCCTGCTGGCTGCCAACCCGGAGAGCGTGGACGCCGTCGCCGCGCTGCTCGGCTGCGATGGCGGCTGGCGCCGGGAGGGTGCCGCGGCGGACACCGTTCCCGCCGGGCTGGCCGCCCTGCTGGCCGCGCATCCGCAGACCGTCGACGCCGTGGCCGACCTCCTGGCGGCGACCCCGCGTTGACCGGCGGCCGTTGCCTCGCCGCACCGGCGGTCGCAGCGGTCTGCCGGCGCGGCGAGCGCCTTGCCGGCGGTGGGCGGCTCCCCGTGCGGATCCGGACGTACGCGTGGGGGACCGGGCCGTCGACGGAGCGACGGCCGGCGAACCGCTCCCGACCGCCCGCCACGCCGCCGTCGGATTCCCGGCGGTTGTCGATCCGGGCTCGCCTCGTTCGTGTGGAGGATGAGAGGCCGGCTGCCGCGCCGGCCGCCGACGCGAGGAGTGACGATGAAGCAGTATCTGCTCAGCATCCACCAGCCCGCCGGAGAGGGGCTGCCGGACCCGGAGTTCCTGGCCGGGGTGATGCGCGAACTGGGCGCCATCCGGGAGGAGCTGGAGGCAGCCGGGTGCTGGGTGTTCGGCCAGGGGCTGCACGCGCCGGACACGGCGACCGTGCTGCGGCCGGCCGACGGCGACGTGCTGGTCACCGACGGACCGTTCGTCGAGGGCAAGGAACACCTCGGCGGCATCACCATCCTTCGGGCGCCCGACCTCGACGCCGCGCTTGCGTGGGGCCGCCGGTACGCGCTGGCCACCACCCTCCCGATCGAGGTGCGCCCCTTCCAGGGCGAGAGCTGACCGTGCCCGACGTGGAGGCGGTGTTCCGCGCGGAGTACGGCCGCGCGGTCGCCGTCCTGGTCCGCTTCCTCGGCGACATCGACCTCGCCGAGGAGGCGGTGCAGGAGGCGTTCGTGGTGGCGGTGGCGCGGTGGCCGGAGACCGGGCCGCCCCCCAGCCCGGCCGGCTGGATCATCACCACCGCCCGGAACCGGGCCATCGACCGGCTGCGCCGGGAGGCGTCCCGGGCGGACCGGCACGCCCAGGCCGCCCTGCTGCACGTCCACGACGTCCCGGCCGAGGAGGGGCCTGTGCACGACGACCGGCTCCGGCTGATCTTCACCTGCTGCCATCCGGCGCTCGGCCGGGCTGCCCGGGTCGCGCTGACCCTGCGGCTGCTCGGCGGGCTGGGAACCGCGGAGATCGCCCGGGCGTTCCTGGTGCCCGAGGCGACCATGGCCCAGCGGATCGTCCGGGCCAAGGCCAAGATCCGTGACGCCGGAATCCCGTACCGGGTGCCCCGCGACGCCGACCTGCCGGACCGGCTCTCCGCCGTGCTGGCCGTTCTCTATCTGATCTTCACCGAGGGGCACACCGCCAGCTCGGGCGAACGGCTGATCCGCGACGAACTGTGCGTCGAGGCGATCCGGCTGGGCCGGCTGCTGGCGGAGCTGATGCCGGACGAGCCGGAGGCGCTGGGGCTGCTGGCGCTGATGCTGCTCACCGAGGCACGCCGCCCGGCCCGCACCACGGGCGACGGCGCGCTGATGCCGCTGCCCGAGCAGGACCGCCGCCGGTGGGACGCCGGGCTCGTCGCCGAGGGGCAGGCCCTGGTCCGCCGTTGCCTGCGCCGTGGCCGGCCCGGGCCGTACCAGATCCAGGCCGCGATCGCCGCCGTGCACAGCGACACACCCGACGCCGCCGGCACCGACTGGGCGCAGATCCTCACGTTGTACGACCAGCTCACCGCGTACGCCCCGGGGCCGGTGGTGGCGCTGAACCGGGCCGTCGCGCTCGCCGAGGTGGCCGGGCCGGCGGCGGCGCTGGCCGCCGTCGAGCGGCTCGACCTGGCCGGCTACCACGTGTTCCACGCCGTCCGGGCGGACCTGCTGCGGCGGCTGGGCCGGGCGCGGGAGGCGGCGCAGGCGTACCGGACGGCCGCCGAGCGGACGCAGAACGCGGCCGAACGCGCCTTCCTGGTCAGGCGGGCGGCCGTGGCGCTGACGGGCGGATGACGCACGGGCGGGCCGCGCCTGCACCGGCGACCCGCGAGGCTCCTGGGCCCACCGGGGTCGCCACCGGCACAGACCCCGCCGGCCCACCAGCCCGCCGCCCCGCCAGCCCGCCGGCCGAAACGGCGCCCCTGCCCTGCGTGTTTGCCCGCTCGGTGGGCCGGGAACCCGGGTCACCCGGCAGCGCGGCGCCCGGCGCGCCGCCCGACGAACGGACGCCGAGCGCCCATGACGTACCGTCCGGCAGTTGCCACCGGCACCACCCTGACGCTTGGGGTGGAGGAGGAGTATCTCCTGCTCGACCCGCGTACGGGGGAGAGCCTGCCGGTCGCCGACCGGGTGCTCACCGCACTGTCCGGCAGCGCGCGGGACCAGAGCCGGCAGGAGTTCCGGCACAGCATGGTGGAGATGGTCACGCCGGTCACCGCCGACCTGGCCGACCTGCGGGCGCACCTGGTGGCGCTGCGCCACTCCGCCGCCGACGCGGCCGAGGCCGCCGGGGCCCGGCTCGTCGCGGTCGGCGCCACGCCCGTGCACGAGCCGCACCGGACGGTGCCGGACGAACCCCGCTACCACGCCATGTCCCGGCGGTTCGGGCCGGTGGCGCACGATCCGGCCGTCTGCGCCTGCCACGTGCACGTCGGGATGCCCGACCGCGAACTGGCCGTGCAGGTCTGCAACCACCTGCGCCCCTGGCTGCCGGTGGTGCAGGCGATCACCGCCAACTCGCCGCTGTACGACGGCCGCGACACCGGCCACGCCAGTTGGCGCTCCATGCAGCTGGCACGCTGGCCCAGCATCGGGCCGACCCCGCACTTCGAGTCGGCCGCCGACTACGACGCGACGGTGGCGGACCTGATCAACACCGGGATCATGCTCGACGCGGCGATGGTCTACTGGTATGCGCGCCCGTCGGCCGCGTACCCCACGGTCGAGATCCGGGTGGGCGACGTCTGCCCGGCCGTGGACGACGCCGTGCTGGTCGCCGGGCTGGCCCGGGGGCTCGTCGCGACGCTGGCCGACGACGTCCGCGCGGGGGTCCCCGCCCGGCGGATCCGGGACTGCCTCGTCTCCGCCGCGCACTGGCGCGCAGCCCACGACGGGCTGGAGGGCGACCTGATCGACCTGCGCTCCGGTTGCGCCCGCCCCGCCTGGGACCTCGTCGACGACCTCGTCGACACGGTGGCGCCGGCGCTGACCCGCCACGGTGACCTCGACTACGTACGCGACCAGCTGGCCCGGCTGCGCCGGGACGGCAACGGGGCCGCCCGCCAGCGTCGCGTCATGGCGCGTACCGACAACGACGTGCGCGCCGTCCTGGATCACCTGGCAACCGAGACCCGCGCCGGTTGAGCCGCCCCGCCCCGCGGGTGTGCCGGGCACGCGACCGGGTAGCCGCCGAGCGTGACCTTCTCGATCGCCGCACGATGCCCGCGTACCGGCCAGCTCGGGGTGGGGGCCCTGACGGCCAGGCCCGCGGTCGGCAAGCTCGTCGCCCACGTCCGTTCCGGCGTCGGCGCGGTCGCGACCCAGGCCACCCCGAACCCGTTCCTGGCCTACGACGGCCTGCCTCTGCTCGGCGAGGGCCGCTCGCCGCAGGACGTCCTCACCGGCCTGCTGGCCCGGGACCCGGGCCGGGAGGTGCGGCAGGTCGGCATGGTCGACCGCCGGGGGCACTCGCACGCCTTCACCGGTTCCCGCACGAGGGACTGGACGGGACACCACACCGGCCCCGGCTACACGGTGCAGGGCAACCGCCTGGTGGGCCCGCAGACCCTCGCGGAGATCGTCCGGGTGTTCGAGGACAGCCGGGAACTCGACCTGGCGGAGCGGCTCATGCTGGCCATCGAGGCCGGCGAGGAGGCGGGCGGCGACCGGCAGGGCGCCCGGTCGGCGACCGTGACGGTGAGCGGCGACGAGCCGTACCCCCTGTGGGACGTACGGGTCGACGACGCCGAGGATCCGGCGCGGGAGCTGCGCCGGCTGCTCGGGGTCTTCCGGGAGGAGGTGCTGCCGGCCATCCGACGGATGCCCACCCGCGACGACCCCATGGGCGAGGCGGCCCGGCAGGCGCTCGGGGTGACCCCGCCGGCTGCCGCACCCACGAAGCACCCGTGGTAGGGCCCGGCAGGTGCCGCCGTTCGCGCGCCGGGGGCCTCAGCGGATGTCGTGGGACTGGAGCCAGAGTTCCAGCAGGCCGAGCTGCCACAGCTTGTTGCTGCCCGCGGCGGCCTGCGCCCGGTCAGGTTCGGCGAGCAGTTCGTCGACGTACTCGCGGCGGAACAGGCCGCGCTCGCGGGCGGCGGGCGCGGCGAGGGCCTCGGCGACGAGTTGCCGCACCGGCCCGTCGACGTTGCGCAGCGCCGGCACCGGAAAGTAGCCCTTCGGCCGGTCGACCACCTCGGCCGGCAGCACCTGGCGGGCGATCTCCTTGAGCACGCCCTTGCCGCCGTCGGCCACCTTGTGCTCGGGCGGGCAGGCCGCCGCCAGGGCGACCAGGTCCTGGTCCAGGAACGGGGTGCGCACCTCCAGCCCCCACGCCATGCTCATGCTGTCCACCCGCTTGACCGGGTCGTCGGGGAGCATCAGGTGGGTGTCCAGGCGCAGCACCGCGTCCAGCGCCGTCTCCGCTCCCGGCGCGGCCAGGTCCGCCGCGAGCAGTTCGCGACTGACGTCGCGGTCGCAGGCGTACGCCGGGTCGACCACCCGGTTCAGTTCGGCGTGGTCCCGGTCGAAGAACGCGTCGGCGAAGGCGCTCGCCGCGTCGGCCCGGGGCACCCGCGCCAGGGGCTGGTGGTAGCCGTAGCCGGCGAAGACCTCGTCGGCGCCCTGGCCGGACTGGGCCACCTTGACGTGCCGGGCCACCTGCTCGGACAGCAGGTGGAAGGCGACGACGTCGTGACTGCCCATCGGCTCGGTCATGGCGTGGATGGTCCGGCGTACCGCCGGGACCAGGTCGTCGTCGGCGAGCCGGATGCGGTGGTGGTCGGTGCCGAAGGCACGCGCGACCAGGTCGGAGTAGTGGAACTCGTCGCCGCTCTCGCCGCCCCGGCTGTCGAAACCGATGCTGAAGGTCTGGAGGTGCTGTTGCCCGGCCTCGGCCAGCAGCGCCACGATCATGCTGGAGTCGAGGCCGCCGGAGAGCAGCACGCCGACGGGGACGTCGGCGACGAGCCGTCGTCGTACGGCCGTGCGCAGCGCCTCCCCGGCGGCGGCCCGCCAGTCCCCGGCGTCCATTGTGGCGTGGGCGGGGTCCCGGGCGTAGTCGGGCCGCCAGTAGACGTGTTCGCGGCTGTGCCCGTCGGCCTCGACGACGCGCAGGGTGGCCGGGGGCAGTTTGCGCACCCCGCGCAGGACGGTCCGTGGCGCCGGCACGATGGAGTGCCAGGACAGGTAGTGGTGCAGCGCCACCGGGTCGATCGTGGTGTCCACGTCGCCGGCGCGCAGCAGCGCGGGCAGGGTGGAGGCGAACCGCAGCCGGCCGGGTGACTCCGCGAGGTAGAGCGGCTTGATGCCGAGCCGGTCGCGGGCCAGCACCAGCCGGCGCCGCCGCCGGTCCACCAGCCCGACGGCGAACATGCCGACCAGGTGCTCGACGAAGCGCTCGCCCCACTGCGCGTACGCCACCAGGACGACCTCGGTGTCGCTGGAGGAGTGGAAGGTGTGCCCGGCCGCCCGCAGCTCGTCGCGCAACTGGGGGTAGTTGTAGACGCAGCCGTTGAAGACCAGGGCCAGCCCGAGGTCCTCGCGGACCATCGGCTGGGAGCCGGCCTCGGTGAGGTCGATGATGGTGAGCCGGCGGTGCCCGAGGGCCACCCAGCCGTCGTCGAAGAGGCCCTCGCCGTCGGGGCCGCGGGACCGCATCGCCCCGGTCATCCGGGTCACCGCGCCGGCGTCGGGCGTCGACCCGTCGAACCTCGCCTCGCCGCTGATGCCGCACATCGTCAGCGGCCACCCGACTTCCGGGGCACCGGACCCACCGTCACCACTCCTGTCGGCGTCGCAGGTGTGCCGGACCGCGCGTTCGCGGGGGCCCGGTCCCGTCGGCAGGACGGGCGGCTGGGCTACCCGGCACGGGTGGCGGCAAACCCCGGCGCCGCCCCGGTCGTGAAGGAAGGGTCCCTTCCTTACACCGAGGGTGGGCGGGGGGCAGGGGTGGCGGGCGGCCGGTCAGTCGCGCAGCGTACGCAGGATTCGGACGAGCTGGTCCCGGTCGGCGGGTGCGAGGCCGCCGAAGAAGTCCTCGGCGGCGGCCCGGCGGGCGGCGTGGATGGCGGCGCCGGTGCGCGTGCCCTCCTCGGTCGGCGTGACCAGGGTGGCGCGCCGGTCCGCCGGGTCGGGCCGGCGTCGCACGAGCCCGCGCGCCTCGAGGTCGTCCACGACCTCGGTGGCCGAGCGCGGGGCGATGCGCAGGTGCTCGGCGAGGGCGCTGAGCCGCAGCGCGCCGTGCCGGATCAGCACGCCGAGCGCGCGGGACTGGCCGGGCGTGACGTCCCACGGCGCGAGCGCCTCCCGGGTGCGGTGGCGCAGCCGCCGGGTCACCGCCCGGAACGCCTCGGCGAGGCTGTCGTCGGCGTCGTCGGTGTCTGCGGTCACGGGAATACGGTAGCAGCAGAAGCTGTTGCTCCCTCATGTTGAGGCAACCTCAGTATCGTCTACGGGAGGAAGTACCCCTTGGAACCCACCCCCTCCGGCCGCGACCGCGGCCCCCGCAAGGTCAGCGCCGCCGAGAAGGCGCAGGCTCGCCAGGTGTCGCTGCGGCGCATCGGCCGGCTGTTCGCCCGGCACCGGGGCGCGCTCGCCACGGTCACCGCGATCATCGTGGTCTCCTCGGTGCTCGCCATGGCCTCACCCTTCCTGCTCCGCGCCGTGATCGACCGGGCCCTGCCGGATCGCGACCTGCCGCTGCTGGCCTGGCTGGTGGCCGGCATGATCGTCGTCGCCGCCGTGACCTCCGTGCTCGGCGTGGTGCAGACCTGGATCTCCACCCGGGTCGGGCAGCAGGTCATGCACCGGTTGCGCACCGACGTCTTCACCCACCTGCAACGCCAGTCCCTGGCGTTCTTCACCCGCACCCGCACCGGCGAGGTGCAGTCCCGGATCACCAACGACATCGGCGGCATGCAGAGCGTCGTCACCTCGACCGCCACCTCGATCGCGGCCAACCTGACCACCGTGGTGGCCACCGCGGCGGCGATGCTTGCGCTCTCCTGGCGGCTCTCCCTGGTCTCCCTCGTCGTGCTGCCGCCGGCCGTCTGGCTGACCCGCCGCGTCGCCCACCTGCGCCGCGAGATCACCGCCCGGCGTCAGCGCGAACTCGCCGACCTCAACGTCACCGTCGAGGAGGGCCTGTCGGTCAGCGGCGTACACCTGGCCAAGACCCTCGGCACCGGCCCCGCCCTGGCCGCGCGCTTCGCCGCCTCGTCGACCCGCCTGGTCGACCTGGAGTTGCGCTCGGAGCTTGCCGGCCGCTGGCGGATGGCCACGATGAGTGTCGTCTTCGCCGCCATCCCGGCGGTCATCTACCTCAGCGCCGGCCTGCCCGGCGCCGCCGGCACCCTCAGCATCGGCACCCTGGTCGCCTTCACCGCGTTGCAGGGCGGGCTGTTCCGCCCGCTGATGGGCCTGCTCAACGTGGGCGTCTCGGTCACCGCCTCGCTGGCGCTGTTCGCCCGGATCTTCGAGTACCTGGACCTTCCGGTCGAGGTGGACGACCCCGCCGAGCCGGTCGACGTCGACCCCCGCCGGGTCCGGGGCGAGCTGCGCCTCACCGACGTGACCTTCCGCTACCCGGGCAGCGACACCGCCGCCGTCGCCGGGATCACCCTCGACGTGCCTGCCGGCACCGGCCTGGCCCTGGTCGGCGAGACCGGGTCCGGCAAGAGCACCCTGGCCGCGCTCGTCAGCCGGCTGCACGACCCGACGAGTGGCCGGATCACCATCGACGGCGTCGACCTGCGCGACCTGCGCCTGGCCGACCTGGCCGCGATCGTCGGCGTGGTCAGCCAGGAGACGTACCTGCTGCACACCACCGTGCGGGAGAACCTGCGCTATGCCCGCCCGGACGCCACCGACGCCGAGATCGAGGCCGCCGCCCGCGCCGCCCAGATCCACGACCTGATCGCCGGGCTGCCCGACGGGTACGACACCGTCGTCGGCTCGCGGGGACACCGCTTCTCCGGCGGTGAGAAGCAGCGCCTCGCGATCGCCCGTACGCTGCTGCGCGACCCGCGCATCCTGATCCTCGACGAGGCCACGAGCGCGCTGGACACCGAGACCGAACGCGCCGTGCAGCGGGCTTTCGACGAGGTGGCCAGGGGCCGTACCACCATCACCATCGCGCACCGGCTCTCCACCGTGCGCGACGCGGACCGGATCGCCGTGCTCGACCACGGGCGGATCGTCGAGTCCGGCAGCCACGACAGCCTGCTGGAGCGCGCCGGCCGTTACGCCACCCTGGCCGCCTGACGACCGGAGCTGCCGTCGACGGTGTCCTCGGACACCCGACCCCGGGCCGCCGGACCGACCGCCGGACGACGACAATCAGGTGGTGCAGCGTCGGGGGTGGGAGATGGGCCCCGCTCGTCGCCGCGGCGGGTCCATCGCCGGCCGGCACGGGGACACCGTGGAGTCGCAGTCGTGGCGCTGGCGGGCGCGTGCACCGGCGGCTGGATCAGCCGGCTGTCAGGGGAGCACGGGCAGCCCCGGGTCGTGCAGGTGCCGGTGCCTCGGGCACACCCACAGGAACTCTCCGGCTGGCGTGAACACCCGGCTCAGCCCGCCGAAGGTCTGTGCGGGGTCGAGCTGTGAGAGCAGCACCCTGAAGGCCCGCAGCGCGGATCCCTCCGCCGGCGACAAAGTGTGCCGGGCGTCTGTTCCCACCGGCGCGGCGTCATCGACGACCGCGGTCGGCAGGGTGTCGATCAGCGCCTTCATGAGATTGAGTTCGCGCTGGACGCCGCTCAGGTCGGGGGCGACGAAGGCAGCCATCGAGGTCGCCACCGGATGGACGAGGCGCAGAGTCTTGAACATGAGGTTCAGGTAGGGCGCGGAGGCGCGCAACCACTGGCGAGGCTGGTCCAGTTGGTAGCTCGCACCGTCCCAGGTGTGCCACTGACCGGGATGCTCACACCACAGGGTGATCCGGATGGGACGACGGGTGAACCAGAACCACCGCCAACCGGCCGGCGGAAGCGCCGTGACGGTGAACAGGCGGGGGCAGTCGGTGACCTCGGTGCCGACGGCCTTGACCAGTTGGCGGAGGCGATGCGCGGAGTCGGCGGCGAATGAGGCCGCGTCTGCCAGGTGGTCGCCGATCTGGCCGACATCCCGGGTCAGCGTGCCCAGCCGTCGTTCCAGACGGTTCAACTCGTCGCCCAACAGCGTCGGTGGGACGAACCCGGTCAACAGGCCGGTGACGTCGTGATCGTGTTGACAGGTCAGACACGGCAGGCTGAGCCGCTGCATCGGGTCGTGCTCCGGCCTCCCCGCGCCGACGGCGGTGGCCCCTCGGACCGGCACCGGGGCGACCGAGCGTTCCCGGAACTTGATCAGCCCGTCGAGGGGGAACCGGCCGGCACACCCGACTCCGTCGGCGTCGCCGGTGGGGCAGGGTACGAACAGTCTGAAGGCGAGCCCCGGCCACCGGGTCGTCAGCAGTCGTTCCAGGCTGTCCCGTAGCACGTTGAAGAACAGGTCGGGCGACGGCGCGCGTACCTCCACGGTCAGTGTCTGGTCGGTGTGCAGCTCCACCAGGGCTTCCGACCGGTAGGCATTGATCGGATGCCGGAGGAAGACGCCGCGTCGCCAGTGGCGTCCCGTCGACGCGTCGTGGTGCCGCACGGTGAGCCAGGCGACCAGACCCGGCGGAGCGTTCTCGTCGAGCTCGCAGGTCAGCCGGAGCACGCGGAGGCCGGTCGTGACCGGAGTGGATGCGTCCCAGGGCAGGGCGGGCCGCTCGAACGGCACGAGTTGGGCGATCAGGCTGCGCTCGCCGTCATCGAGCCGGTAGGAGACGTCGAACTTCTCCATCAGCCGCAGGAAGAACGGATGGTGCGCCCGGTCGTAGGAGAGGCCGTCGTCGCGGCGGCGCCAGATCCGCCGCAGCTCCCGGTGGTCGAGGATGCCGTTGCCACGGCGGACCTCCTGGTCCTCCAGCACATGGCTGATCGCCTTCGTGAGCCACTCGGGGTTGAGGATGACGATGTCCCGCAGGCCGTCGTCGTCGCCGTAGTAGATGACCTGTCCCAGGTCGTGGAGCAGTTCCGCGAGGTGGTGGACCTCCTCGTCACGGACGCGGTGCTGACGACATAGGGCGGCGAAGTCGTCGAACGGGATCTGTGGTTCGGCGGCGGCCCTGGCCAGGATCGCGTCCCGGGCATCGGCCCACCGCTTGCTGGTGAGCTGCCCCATCTGGGGCAGTCGGGCCGCTTCCGCGGCGATGGCCTGTCGGAGCGCCGGTATGCCGTTGGCCGTCTCGCTGTCGACCGTGTACTGCCCGGCCAACATCGCGGGGAAGGCATCCCGTAGCCGGGGATAGTCCAGCTCCGGTCGCCGCTCGTCGCCGTGGGTGGCGACGACCATGACGCTGGCGTCCGCGCCGACCCTGAGCCGGATCCGGCGCAACCACCCTTCCACCTCGCCCTGCTCCTGACCCTCCCGGGGGTGCCAGACCAGCAGGTACACCGCTCGCCGGCTAAAGAAGAACTGGTGGGTGACCCGATAGATCTCCTGGCCGCCGAAGTCCCAGGTGCGCAGGGTCAGCACCTCGTCCTTCCCCGGGTGGGGCAGTCGTAGTTCGCGGATCTCGATTCCGTGGGTGGTGGGACGTCCCTTGACGAACTGCTCGTCGTTGAGCGCCCCCACGAGCGACGTCTTGCCGACGTTGCCCTCTCCGACCAGCAGGATCTTGGCCTCGAACTGGGGGACGCCGTCCTCCAGGCTCTGCAGGTAGGCCCCGAGCGCCCGGGTGCCCCGGCCGAGGGTCTGCGCGAGGGCCTCGTCCAGAGGATTGCCGTCCAGCCGGACGGTCAGTTGGCCGTTGGCCAACAGCGGCGCGAGCGACGTCGGCAACATGGTGAGCTGGTTGTCCCGCAGATCGAGCAGTTGCAACCCGGGCAGTTCACCTATCTGCGGCGGCAGCGTGGTGAGCAGGTTGCCGCCCAGGTCGAGTTCCCGCAGCAGCTTCAGCTCGCCGATCTCCGCCGGCAGGCCGGTCAGGCTGTTGCCCGCCAGGTCCAGCTTCCGCAGCCGGTGCAGCTTCCCGACCTCGGCCGGAAGGTCGGTGATGTGGTTGTGGTAGAGGATCAGCGTTTCGAGATCGGTCCTCGCGAGCAGATCAGGGGGAAGCGTGGAGAGCCCGGTGCGGCTGAGGTTCGCTACGGTGTCCAATGGTCGCCCATCCTCGCGGCTCAGGATCTCCCACCACTATGGACGATGTGTCAACGAGCGTGCCGTCCGTAGCGCGGGGCGCCGCTCGTCGCGGCCCCGGTCATGGACGACGCCCGCGGAAGTGGACGGACGTGTCGCAAAACAGTCGCAATATCTGTCTCATTATTGTTCTGTGATGGCCGGGTCCAGGTGGCGGTAGACGGTGGCCCGCGAGACGCCCAGCGCGGCGGCGATCTCGTCCGCCGAGTGGCCGCCCTCGGCGTGCATCCGCCGGGCCGTCTCGATCTGCTCCGGACCCATCGCCCGCGGCCGGCCGGGCCGGCGCCGGCCCCGCGCCG
>NZ_JBEZMR010000026.1:80921-100870 GCF_040652795.1 Micromonospora sp. NPDC048170 | reverse complement strand
CAAATTGGCACTGGCTTATCAAGCACCCTGTTGAGTTCTCAAAGAACAACCACACACCGACCAGAACCCCACACCGTGGAACCCCAACCGAGGCATACCGTTCACATCCCCGCCGCTCCCGCGCCGGGCACTTTTACTACGCTACCCGGTGATTTCCGCCGCGTCAAACCGCTCTGTAGCGATCCGCACCACTTCAACCCCATTTCCGGGCATCCCGAAACGCCGACTCACACCGACTGTTTCAGGAAGTTCGGCAGACCGGCCGCTCCGCGATTTCCCGCGAGCTCGCCCGGATCCCTGCCGGCGATGAACCATACCCGGTCGGCTCCGCCTCACCAAATCCGCCTCCCGGCAGACTCGGGGCACCACCCGGTCCGGGTGCCGGAGAGGTGCAACCCTCCGTACCCGAAGCTCATGCCCACGCCCGGCCTCCGGTGCTTTCGCCCCGGTTCGTCCGTTCCGCGCTGGCAGAGAGAAAGTTACGCCCCCGGCGGATTGATCGTCAAATCCGCCGGGGGCGTCCCGCGTCACATCGCGGCGTACGGCTATCCGCGCAGCTCGACCCCGGCGAACGACCGCTTGCCGCGACGCAGCACCAGGTACCGACCGTGCAGCAGCTCGTCGGGGCCCACGGTGGCGTCGGTCTCGGTGACCCGGGTGTTGTTCACGTAGGCGCCACCCTCGGCGATCACCCGACGCGCCTCCTTGAGGCTCGGAACGAGCCCGGAGTCGCGCAGCAGCCCGGCGACATCGGGCAGCTCGTCGACGTGGACGAGGCCGGCCTCGGTCAGCGCGGCCCGTAGCGTCGCCGGCGCGAGCTCGTCCAGCGAGCCGCGACCGAAGAGCGCCTGACTCGCGGCGACCACCTGCGCCATCTCCCGCTCGCCGTGCACCAGCGTGGTCAGCTCCTCGGCGAGCGCCCGCTGCGCCGCCCGGGCCGCCGGCCGCTCGGCGGTCTCCTTCTCCAGTGCCTCCAGCTCCCCACGGGAACGGAAGCTGAAGTACCGCAGGTAGCGGCTCACGTCCCGGTCGTCGACGTTGACCCAGAACTGGTAGAACGCGTACGGGCTGGTCATCTCGGGGTCGAGCCAGATGGCGCCGCCCTCGGTCTTGCCGAACTTCGTCCCGTCGGACTTCGTCACCAGCGGCGTGGTGAACGCCTGCACCGGGCCGGCCCCGCGCCGGCGGATGTAGTCGACCCCGGCGGTGATGTTGCCCCACTGGTCCGAGCCGCCGAACTGGAGCTGGCAGCCGTGCCGGCGGTGCAGCTCGAAGAAGTCGTTCGCCTGGAGCAGCTGGTAACTGAACTCGGTGAAGCTGATACCGCTCTCCAGCCGGGCACGGACCACCTCCCGGGCCAGCATCTTGTTGACCGGGAAGTGCTTGCCGACGTCGCGGAGGAACTCGACCACCGACATCTCACCGGTCCAGTCCAGGTTGTTGACCAGTCGCGCCGCGTTCTCTCCCTCGTACGAGACGAAGGGGGCGAGCTGGTCGCGGATCCGGGCCACCCAGCCGGCGACCACCTCGGGCGGGTTGAGGGTCCGCTCGGCGCTCTCCTTCGGGTCGCCGATCTGCCCGGTGGCGCCGCCGACGAGCAGCAGCGGCCGGTGCCCGGCGAGCTGGAGCCGACGCGCCGTGGCTACCTGCATGAGATGGCCGACGTGCAGGCTCGCCGCGGTCGGGTCGAAGCCCACGTAGTAGACGGCGGAACCGCCGTCGAGCAGCGCGCGCAGCTCGTCGAGGTCGGTGGAGTCCTGGATCAGGCCCCGCCACCGCAGGTCATCGGTCAGGGAGTCCCGCCCGGGCGGCGGGAGGCTGCTGTCGGTCACGGTCACCGATTCTCCCCCACGACGGGCGGCGGACCGTACCGGGTTTGCCGGGTGGGCCGCGGCGTAGGCTGGCCGCGCCCTGATCAAGGAGGAGAACGCCGTGGAGATGCCGGATCTGACGGGCGGCTTCGTCGCCCTGCTCGGCCTCAAGCTCGACGAGGTCGACGCGAACCGCGTGGTGATCCGCTGGCAGGTCCGCCCCGAGCTGCACCAACCGTTCGGGATCCAGCACGGCGGCGTGTACTGCTCGGTGGTCGAGACGGCCGCCAGCATCGGCGGGTCGCTCTGGCTGGCCGATCGGGGACGCGTCGTGGGCGTGTCGAACCAGACCGACTTCCTCCGCGCGGTCCACGACGGCGAACTGACCGCCGTGGGCACCCCCGTGCACCGGGGGCGCAGCCAGCAGCTCTGGCAGGTGGAGATCACCGACGCCGACGACCGGCTCGTGGCCCGCGGCCAGGTCCGGTTGCAGAACCTCTACCCCGCCTGACCGTAGCCGCCGCAGCGGCTCCCGCGGCCCGGTCGCCGCAGCGGCGGCGCGGCTCAGCCCCTGGCCTCGTCCAGCACGGCCTCGGTGTCGGGGATCGGCGCGGCCCGTCGACGCAGCCGCACCCCGGTGATCGCGCGGTGGTCGATGCGGGTCACCTCCAGCTCCCAGCCGTCCACCACGATGCTCTCCCCCGCGACGGTGGGGATGTGGCCGAGGCAGGTGAGCACCAGGCCCGCGACGGTGGTGTAGTCGCCGCCCGGGCGGCCGGGCAGCTCGACGCCCAGGTCGGTGAGGTCGTGCACCGGAAAGGTGCCGGGCAGCAGCATCGCGCCGTCCGGCTCGGTGCGCACGGAGTGCACGTCCCGGTCGGTCTCGTCGTAGATCTCCCCGACGATCTCCTCCAGGATGTCCTCCAGGGTGACGATCCCGTCGACGGCGCCACGCTCGTCGACCACCAGGGCGATGTGCTGGCGTTCGGCCTTGAACTGCCGCAGCGCGTCCACCACGGGCAGGGAGTCGGGCAGCAGCATCGGCGGACGCGCGCACTCGTCGACCGGTCGGTCGGCGGGCACCCCGACCAGGTCACGCAGGTGGATCACCCCGACCGCGTCGTCGAGGCCGCCGTGCCGGACCACCGGCGCCCGGGAGTGGCCGGTGGCGGCCAGCAACAGCCGCGCGGCCTCCGCCGTGGTGCCGCTGTCGAGCGTGAAGACCTGCAACCGGGGTACGAGCACCGCCCGAAGTTGCCGGTCGGCGATCTCCACGGCGCCGGCGATGATGGTCCGCTGCTCCTTGGTGAAGCCGTGGTTGCCGGAGACGATGTCCCGCAGCTCGTCGGGGCCGATCTCGTCGGGCTCGTGTTTCGGGTTGAGCCCGACCAGGCGTACCACCAGGTCGCTGGTGGCGCCCAGCGCCCAGACGGCCGGCCGGGTCACGGAGGCCAGCAGGTCGAGCGGGCGGGCCACCAGCAGCGCCCACCGCTCCGCGGCCTGCATGGCGATCCGCTTCGGGGCCAGCTCGCCGAAGACCAGGGTGACGAAGGTCAGCGCGAGGGTGACCACCACGATCGCGACGGTCTCGGCGGCGCCACCGAGCGCGCTGAGCAGCGGCACGAGGGGCTTGGCCAGCGACACCGCCGCCGCTGCCGACGCCAGGAAGCCGGCGAGGGTGATCCCGATCTGGATGGTGGCCAGGAAGCGGTTCGGGTCCTTGGCGAGGCGGGCCAGCACCCGGCCGGCGCGACTGGCGCGTTCCAGCCGCTGGATCTGGCTGTCCCGCAGCGAGACCAACGCCATCTCGCTGCCGGCGAAGACCGCGTTGAGGACGACCAGGACACCGACCAGGGCCAGTTGGGTCCAGATGCTCTGCACGCCCGGCTCTCCTCACGCGGGGAAGGTGCCCGCCGGCACGACGGGCGCCGCCGGCCGAAGGCCACGGCCGGAGTAGGCCAGTCTGTGCCCAGCGGACCGGCCGGTGAATCCTCATGCCGGTGCGCGATGTGATCAGGTCCGCTCGACGGCTGGCGAGGCGGGCAGGTCGAGGACGTACGAGCGGCCCTCGGGGCGGAAGCCGAGCCGGTGGTAGTACGGGGCGACCATGCCGGGCGGGGTGACGACCCGGCGGAAGCCCCGGTCGGTGAAGAGGCTGCTGCGCCGGTAGACGAACTCGCCCGGGGTGAAGTCCCGGAACCGCCGGGTGACGTAGTCGAGGTCGACCTGCGCCACACCGTCCGCCGCGGCGTGCGACAACACGACGCCGACCACCTCGTCGGCGCGGACGACCAGGAACGCCGAGCGTTCGGCGGCGGCGCCGGGGGGCCAGCGGAAGCCGGGGTTGAACCGGGCGATGTCGGCGGCGTGCACCCGCAGCGTGTGGGCCAGGAACTGGTCGTCGACCCCGACCTCGACCACCTGGTAGGTGGCCTCGTCGTGGCGGGTGGCGAGCATGGCCCGCAGGTACCAGACGTTGATCACGGCGAGCACGACGTTCAGCCCGACCATGGGCCAGACCTGCACGGCGGCGTTGTAGCCGATCAGGATCAGACAGCCGACCAGGTTCAGCGCACGCAGCCGCAGGATGCGCGTCTGCAGCAGCGACCAGACCAGCAGCGCCGAGCCGGTCCAGCCGATCAGTTCCAGCCAGTTCACCCCGCGAGAGTAGTGGTCGCGCGGACGCGGTGGCCGGGCGGGCGGCGGCGGATCAGTCGCCGGCGAGCTCCAGCACCCATTCCTCGACTTCGACCCCCCGGCCGTCGGCGTACCCCCTGTCCTCGCCGGTGACGACGAAGCCGCACTTGCGCAACACGGCGAGCGAGGCCCGGTTGTCCTTGGCGGCGCGGGCGTGCACGGGCCGCTGGGGCAGCTCACGCAGGAGCGCGGCGAGGGCCGCCGTGGCGTGCCCCCGGCCCCAGCGTCGCGGGTCGATCCAGTAGCTGACCTCGGTCTGCTCGCCGACCGGGAAGGCGGTCACGTGGCCGACGACCTCGTCGTCGACGACCACCGTGCGGGAGACGATCCGCTCGTCGGCGCGCACGCGGCGCCAGTGGGCGTCGAAGCGCTCCCGGTCGGCCGGGTCCGCCGGCCCGAAGGCGGCCATCCAGTTCGCCTCCGCGTCCTGCGCGTGGGCGAAGAAGAAGGGCAGGTCGTCGTCGCGTACGGGACGCAGGCACAGCTCGGCGGTCACAGCCCGAGGATAGGGCCGACCACCGACAACCGGGCCCGTCAGGGGCCGGAGGTCACGGGTCACGGCGGTCCTCCGCCCCTGCCCGGACGTGCTCGCCGGCCAGGTCGCCGCCCGCCTGCTGCTCCAGCCCTGATCAGCCGGTGGGTGGGGCGTTCACCGGGTAGCCGTAGAGGTCGAGCAGCCGGCCCCGGGCCGCGTGCAGCCGGTCCACCACGACGCTCATGAACCGGGTGGTGAGCTGCCGGCCGAGCGCGTCGTCGGACTCCATCAGCCGGCGTACCCCCTCGGCGGTGAACTCGACCGCCGTGCTGCGCTGCACGGCCACCGCACCGAACTGCCAGCGGTACGGCGGGAACAGCCACGACCAGCCCAGCACGCCGCCGGGGCCGATCGTCTCGATCTCCACGTCGCCCCGGCCGGGTACCTCGAAGTCGAGCGCCACCCGACCGGTGCGGACCAGCCAGAAGCGCTCGGCCGGCCGGCCCGCCCGGAACAACCGGTGCCCGGGGTGCCAGACCACCGGCCGGGCGTGGCCGGCCAGCCGGGGCAGCCACGGCTCCGGTAGCCCCGCGAGGAACGGATGTGCGCGCAGTACGTCCAGAGTGGTCACTCGGTACACCTTTCGTCGGTCGGGGCCGGCGACGGCCGGGTGCCCGCGACGGGTCGTCCGCCCCCATCCCACCGCGCGACGGCGGCGGGCGGCAGGGCCGTTGGTCCCGGACCGCGCGGGCGGAACTCCCCTGGCGGGTCCACCCTCGCAAGGTGAGGGTGGAATCGGGACGGTGCGCCACGACGGCGCCAGGGCATGGCGGAGGGTGATGTGGGACAGTCCGGAGAACCGCGGCCACGGGGGCGTACCGGTGCCCGCTGACACCTCGACCACGCCGGCCGCCGGGCTGAGTTCGGCGGAGGCCGCCGCCCGGCTGCGCGCGGACGGGCCGAACGCGGCGGTCGCGCCGGCCCGCCGCCACCTGGGCGGCCGGATCCTGCACCAGCTCACCGACCCGCTGGTGGCGTTGCTGCTGGCCGCCGCCGTGGTCACCACCGTGCTGCGCGACTACCCGGACACCGCGGTGATCGTGCTGGTGGTCCTGGTGAACACCGCCATCGGCGTGGTGCAGGAGCTCCGCGCCGACCGGGCGATCGCCGCGTTGGACCAGCTCGCCGCCCCCACCGCCCGGGTCGTCCGGGACGGCCGGGACGTCGTCCTGCCCGCCGCCGACCTCGTCCGTGGTGACCTGGTCCGGGTCGAGGCCGGCGACGTGGTCCCCGCCGACCTGCTGCTCACCGAGGCGGCGCGGCTGAGCGTCGACGAGTCGGCGCTGACCGGCGAGTCGGTGCCGGTGGCCCGCGCCGTCGGCGAGGAGGCCAGCGCGGGGACGGTGGTCACCACCGGGCGGGCCACCGGCACGGTCGTACGCACGGGCGCCGCGAGCGCGCTCGGCCGGATCACCGCCCTGGTGGCGTCCACCCGGCCCGCCGCCACCCCGTTGCAGCGCCGTCTCGCGGGGCTCGGCCGGATGCTCGGTTTCGCGGCGGTGGTGCTCTCCGGGCTGGTCTTCGTCATCGGCGTCGTCGGCGGGCGGCCGGTGGTCGACATGGCGGTCACCGCGGTGAGTCTGGTGGTGGCGGCGGTGCCCGAGTCGCTGCCGGCGGTCGTCACCCTCGCCCTCGCCCTCGGCGCCCGCCGGATGGCCGGGGCGCGGGCCATCCCCCGCCGGCTGCACGCGGTCGAGACGCTCGGCTCCGTCACGGTCATCGCCTCGGACAAGACCGGCACCCTCACCGAGGGCCGGATGGCGGTGCAGCACGCCGTGACCGGCGACGGCTCCCGGTACGGCGTCACCGGCAGCGGCTACGCCCCGCACGGCGCCGTGCACCGGCGGGGCGCGCCGGTGGCCGTACCGGACGACCTGCGCCGCCTGGCCCGGGCCGGGCTGCTCTGCAACGACGCGACCCTGGCGGCGCCCACCGACGAGCGACCGGACTGGGCCGCCGTCGGCGATCCGCTGGAGGCGGCGCTGGTGGCCTTCGCCGCCCGGTGCGGGTTGGAACCGGAGCACACCCGCGCGGCCTGGCCGCGGGTGGCCGAGCACCCCTTCGACCAGGAGCTGCGCCGGATGACCACCGTGCACCGCTCCTGCGACCGGCGGTACCTGGTGGTGTGCAAGGGCGCGCCGGAGAACGTGCTGGCCGCGCCACTGGTCGACGCCTCCGCCGAGGAGGTCGCCGAGCTGACCGCCGCCGCGCACCGGCTGGCCGCCGAGGGGCTGCGGGTGCTGGCGATCGCCTCCGCCGTGGCGGACGCCCCGCCGGCCGATCCCGCCCGGCCGGTCGGACTGCGGCCCGTGGGGTTGGTCGCCGTCGGCGACCCGCTGCGCCCGGGCGCGGCCGACATCGCGGGCAGCTTCGACGACGCCGGGGTCCGGCTGGTGCTGATCACCGGCGACCATCCCGCGACCGCCGCCGCGATCGGCGGCCAGTTGGGGCTCTGGAGCGAGGGCGACCCGGTGGTACGCGGGGACGACGGCGACCCGGCGCGGGCGCACCCGCAGGCGCGGGTGTTCGCGCGGACCCAGCCGGAGCAGAAGCTCGACATCATCGCCGGGTTGCAGTCGCGGGGGCACGTGGTGGCAATGACCGGCGACGGGGTCAACGACGCTCCGGCACTGCGGCGGGCCGACATCGGGGTGGCGATGGGCGGCGGCACGGAGGTTGCCCGGCAGGCCGCCGACCTGGTGCTCGTCGACGACGATCTGTCCACGGTGGCCGCGGCGATCGGCGAGGGCCGCCGCATCTACGACAACATCCGGCGGTTCCTGCGCTACGCGCTCTCCGGCGGGGTCGCCGAGATCGCGGTGATGCTGCTCGGGCCGCTGTTCGGGCTGGCCGTGCCGCTGCTTCCGGCGCAGATCCTCTGGGTGAACCTGCTCACCCACGGGGTGCCGGGGGTGGCGTTGGGCGCGGAACCGGCGGAGCCGGGCACGCTGCGTCGGGCGCCCCGTTCCCCGTCCGAGTCGGTGCTCGGGGCCGGTCTGGGCTGGGACGTGCTGGTCACCGGCGGCCTGATCGCCGCCGTCGTGCTCGGCGCCGGCGTGCTCGCCGAGCGCTGGGACCGGCCCTGGCAGTCGGTGGTCTTCGTGGTGCTCGGCCTGGCGCAGCTCGGGGTGGCGCTCGCGGTCCGCGCGCCACGGCCGCCCGGCGCCCGGCGCGGCAACTGCGCGCTGCCGGTCGCGGTGGCGGTCTCCGCGCTGCTCCAGGTCGCCGGGGTGCTGCTGCCCCCGCTACGGGAGCTGCTCGGCACGGAGCCGCTCGGCGCGGCGGAACTGTTGGCATGTGCCGCCGTCAGCGTGCTGCCCGGGCTGGTGTTGCGGCTGGCCCGCCGCCCGGCCGGTCGGGTCACACCTGGGGACGGGGCCCCGCGGGACGGGTCCGCCCCCACGGGCGGGCCCCGGCGGGACGCCCTGGCCGGGGCCGGCCGGCCCGCTCGGCGTGCGCCGGGGGCGGCCGGTCCGGTCGATGGGCACCGGCCTGCGATTCGGGACCAAGGTCCCGGTGCGCGGGACGACCTCCTCTGACCGGTAGCGTGCGGATGGAGCAGGCTGAAGGTGGACGAAGGAGGAGTCGATGACCATCAACACCGGTGCCCCCGTCATGGTAGGTGTGGACGGTTCGGCCGCCGCACTGGACGCGGTCCGGGTGGCGGCGCGGGAGGCGGCGGAGCGGCAGCGTCCGCTGCGGGTCGTACACGCCTTCATCTGGCCGCTGACGCGGGCCCCGCTCGGCGCCGCGGAGGGCGCGCCGGCCGGCGCCGGCCTGCGCAACCAGGCCGAGCGGTACGTCACCGAGGCGATCGCCGAGGCCACCAAGGTCGCCCCGGACGTGTCCGTGACCGGTGTGGTGGTCGACGGCGCGGCGACCCCCGTCCTGCTCGGGGAGTCCCGCGACGCCGCCCTGCTGGTGCTCGGCCACCGCGGCCTGGGCGGTTTCGCCGGGCTGCTGCTCGGCTCGGTCACCGTGCAGGTCTCCGCCCACGCGCAGGTCCCCGTCCTCGTGGTGCGCGGCGAGCAGCGCGCCGACGGCCCGGTCGTGGTGGGGGTCGACGGCTCCGAGTGCTCCCTCGAGGCTGTCGCGTTCGCCTTCGACGAGGCGAGCCGCCGGGGTGCCCCGCTGGTCGCGGTGCAGGCCTGGCTCTATCCCACGCCGGTCGGCCCGGGCGACATCCTGCCCCTGGTGTACGACCTGGACGCCCTTGCCGCGGACGAGGAGCGCGTGCTCGTCGAGTCCACCGCCGGCTTCGCCGAGCGCTACCCCGACGTTCCGGTGCAGCACCGGCTGGTCCGGGGTTCCCCGGGCGGGGTGCTGGTCGAGGAGTCGAAGAAGGCCCAGTTGGTGGTCGTGGGGGCGCGCGGCCGGGGCGCGCTGGGCGGGCTGCTGCTCGGCTCGGTCAGCCACGCGGTGCTGCACCACGCGCACTGCCCGCTGGTGATCGTACGGACCCCGAAGGGGGCCGCGAGGTCCTGACCCGTCACCGCACCGTGGCGCCGTCGCGCCGGCCGCTCCCCCGGCCGACGCGACGGCGTCCGGGTAAATGCGGGTGGGTCGGGGGTAACCCGTCGACAATGACCTGATCGACCTCTGGGAGGGCTGATGAACCGACCCGTGGTGGTGGGGGTGGACGGATCGGCGGCGAGCCTGGTGGCGGCGGAGCACGCCGCGCGGGCCGCCGTGCTGCGGTCCCGTCCACTGCACCTGGTGCACGGCTACCTGCATCCGCTCGGTTACGGCGTGCCGATCAACCCGTACGACGTGGGGTTGCCGGCGCCGACCGAGGAGGCGCAGAAGATGTTGGAGACGACGGCCGCCGACCTCGTCGGGCGCTGTCCGGGGCTGACCGTCGAGGTGCGCCAGGTGGCCGGGGGGCCGGGCGCGACGCTGGTCGCGGAGTCCCGGCACGCCGAGCTGGTGGTGGTGGGCAGCCGGGGCCTGGGCGGCTTCGCCGGGCTGCTGCTCGGCTCGGTCGGCACCCAGGTGGCCGCCCACGCGCACTGCCCGGTGCTGGTGGTGCGCCCCACAGAGGAGCCGATCCCGGTCGCCGGGCCGGTGCTGGTCGGGGTGGACGGTTCGGAGTCCGCCGAGCTGGCGGTCGGGTACGCCGCCGACGAGGCGGTCCGCCGCGGCGACGGGCTGGTGCTGGTGCACGTCCAGCCGCCGGACGGGGACCGCCGGGGGTCGGAGGACGTGACGGAGACGCAGGCCGCCGCGCACGCGGAGGCCGCCGAGCTGTTGGCCACCGCCGCGGCGGCGGTGCGCGGCAGCCACCCCGGGCTGGTCGTCGAGGGGCGGGTGCTGCGGGCACCGAAGGCCGAGCAGGCGCTGGTCGAGGCCAGCGGGGACGCGGCGCTGGTGGTGGTCGGCTCCCGGGGCCGGGGCGGGTTCACCGGGCTGCTGCTCGGCTCGGTCAGCCAGGCCCTGGTGCAGCACGCGCACTGCCCGGTGCTGGTCGCCCACCCGTACGGCCACGCCCGCTGACGTGCCCCGACCCGCCGCCCGGAGTGGGGTCGGCGGGTCGGCGGCGGTCAGTGGTCCCGGCCGCCGAGGAGTTCCTCGAAGCTGGTGGTGAGGGCGAACGGGTCGGCGGGGCCCGCCGACGACGGGCGACGGTGCATCTGATCGGCCAGTTCGCCTCCGGCGCGGGTGATCCGCGTCCGCAGCGCGCCGTCGGCGGCCCCGGAGGCCCAGTCCTCCGGGGCGGCGAAGACCGCGGTGGGCACCACGACCGCCCGCAGGTAGGCGAACATCGGGCGGACGGCGTGCTCCAGCGCCAGCGAGTGCCGGGCCGTTCCCCCGGTGGCGCCGGCCAGCACCGGCCGGCCCGCCAGCGCGCCGGACTCGACCAGGTCGAAGAACGACTTGAACAGCCCGTTGTACGAGGCGTGGAAGATCGGCGTGACGGCGATCAGCCCGTCCGCGCCGGTGACCGTGTCGAGCACCTCCCGCAACGCGGGCGACGGAAAGCCGGTCAGCAGATGGTTGACGATGTCGTGGGCGTGCTCGCGCAGCTCGACGGGGCGTACGTCGACGTCGTCGCCGCGCCGGGCCAGCTCGGCACGGGTGGCCGCGGCGAGCTGGTCGGCGAGCAGCCGCGTCGACGAGGGCTTCCCCAGCCCGGCCGACACCACGGCGAGGGTGCGGCGGGTCATCGGCCCGCCTCCGCCCCGGCACGGTCCGCGGCGTCCCGGGCGGTGTCCCGCAGGGACGCGTGGGTGGGCGCGGCGGGCACGTGCGCCGGGCGCAGCGACTCGAACTCCTTGCGCAGCACGGGGACGACCTCCTCGCCGAGCAGGTCGAGCTGCTCCAGCACGGTCTTCAGCGGCAGGCCGGCGTGGTCCATGAGGAACAGCTGGCGCTGGTAGTCGCCGACGTAGTCGCGGAAGCCCAGCGTGCGGTCGATGACCTGCTGCGGGCTGCCCACGGTCAGCGGGGTCTGCGTGGTGAACTCCTCCAGTGAGGGGCCGTGGCCGTAGACCGGCGCGTTGTCGAAGTAGGGCCGGAACTCCCGGACCGCGTCCTGCGAGTTGCGTCGCATGAACACCTGCCCGCCCAGCCCCACGATGGCCTGGTCTGCGGAGCCGTGACCGTAGTGGGCGTACCGCTGCCGGTAGAGCCCGACCATCCGCTGGGTGTGCTCCCTGGGCCAGAAGATGTGGTTGGCGAAGAAGCCGTCGCCGTAGTAGGCGGCCTGCTCGGCGATCTCGGGGCTGCGGATCGAGCCGTGCCAGACGAACGGCGGCACGCCGTCGAGCGGACGGGGCGTCGACGTGAACGACTGCAACGGGGTGCGGAAGCGTCCCTTCCAGTCGACGACGTCCTCGCGCCAGAGCCGGTGCAGCAGGTCGTAGTTCTCGATGGCGAGGGGGATGCCGTTGCGGATGTCCTGACCGAACCACGGGTAGACCGGCCCGGTGTTGCCGCGCCCCATCATCAGGTCCACCCGGCCGTCGGCGAGGTGCTGGAGCATCGCGTAGTCCTCGGCGATCTTCACCGGGTCGTTGGTGGTGATCAGCGTGGTGGAGGTGGAGAGCAGCAGGCGCTCGGTGCGGGCGGCGATCCAGCCCAGCATGGTGGTCGGCGACGACGGTACGAACGGCGGGTTGTGGTGCTCGCCGGTGGCGAAGACGTCCAGGCCGACCTCCTCGGCCTTGAGCGCGATGGTGACCATCGCCTTGATCCGCTCATGCTCGGTCGGCTCGCGACCGGTGGTCGGGTCGACCGTGACGTCGCCGACGGTGAAGACTCCGAACTGCATGATCAGCTCCTCGCGTTGTCCCTGGCCGGGGCCGCTGCGGCTCCCGGACGCACGGCACAACATATTTGACGAGTCAACTATTCCGTGACCGACGGCGCCCCCGGTGGCCGCCGTCACGCCGCCAGCGGAGTTCGGGGCCGCCCCTCCGATCGGCGTGGGCCGCCGCCCGGCGACCGCTCCGCCGGGCGGGTCAACGGCTGCGCGGCACGTGCCGGCGGTAGGCGCTCACCGTCGGATCGCCCGCGATCCAGAACCGCCACGGCACGTCGTGCGCCCCGGTCACCCCGACGCGGGGCCCGGCGGCCACCGCGTGTTCGGGCACCGGCACGTCCACCGGACGCAGCCGGACCGGCCCGTCGCCGAGCAGCCAGCGGCCGTAGACGCTCTTGTCGACGCCCAGCGCCGCGCAGAGCCGGGCGGGACCGCGCGCCAGGTCGACGTCCCGGCGTACGGCGGGACGCCTCGCCCGGGCCGCCTCGACGCCGTCGACCACCTCACCGGCGCGCAGCAGCACCGCCGAGGCCTCCCCGTCGGAGCCCGTGACCACGTTCATGCACCAGTGCATGCCGTAGGTGAAGTAGACGTAGGCGTGCCCCGCCGGCCCGAACATGACGGCGTTGCGCGGGGTGCGCCCCCGGTGGGCGTGCGACGCCGGGTCGCCGGCCGTCCCGGCGTACGCCTCGACCTCGGTGATCCGGACGGTCACGTCGCCGGCGGTCAGCCGGCAGCCGAGCAGGCCCCGGGCGGCCGGCACCACCGGGCCGGCGAGCAGGTCGGCCAGCCCCGCCAGGTCGGCGGGACGGCGGTTCGAGTACGCCACCACGGGCACGACCCTATCCGGCCGCGGGACGGGGCAGCCCGACCCGGATGCGGTCGCCGCCCGGCTGTTCCACCGGCCCCCGGCTACCCGGAAGCGGTGGGCGCGGCGCCACGGGCCCTCCTCGACGCCGGCGTCGGATCACTCGGCGACCGGCAGCCCGGACCTCCCGGTCGGGAGCGTGAGCGGCCCGGGCCCGTTCCGCGCTCGTCGCCGCGTCGGTCACCTGCCGTGCTCCCTCCGGTGGACGGGTCGCGGTCGGCGGCGGCCGGCCGCGCCGCGCAACGGCTCGTCGTGCCAGAACCGGAGCGCACCGCCCGACGAGCGGCACGCCGCCGCAGATCCGCTCTCCGGCCACCGAACCACATCAACGACATGTTGACAACGAGATGTTGATGGGTTCTACTCGGGACATGACCGCCACCTTCACCGGTCCCGACCCGAGCCGGGCCAGGGCCCACCGCACCTACGAAGCGCTGCACCGGATCACCGAGCGGCACGCCGACACCGAGACACGGCGCCGCCGGCACACCAACCCCTACATGCCGGACGCCTACGAGGCGATCGCACTGGTCACCGCGCTCGCCGCCGGCGGAGCCGAGGTGGAGCCCGGCGAGGAGCCCGCCGACGACGCGGACCTCGTCGCGGCGCTCACCCTCGTCCCGCACCTGCGCGCCGAGGTCGACACGATGGAGGCGGGGCTGCTCACACTGGCCCGGGGACGTGGCATGACCTGGCAGCAGATCGCGTTCGGGCTCGGGCTGGGCAGCGCGCAGGCCGCCAAACAGCGCTTCGAACGGCTCGCCACCCGCACCGCCGCCACCGACTGACCCTCCATGGGCGAGACTGGGCGCGGGACCGGTTCGAGGAGGACGCGATGACGCGCGAGGAGATGCTGGCCTACTGCCTGGGGAAGCCGGGGGCCTCGCTGGACCAGCCGTGGGAGGGCGACGAGGTGGTCAAGGTCGGCAGCCGGATCTTCGCCTTCCTCGGCTCCGCCGGTGGCGACGACCCGACCGTCGGCGTCAAGTGCGGCCCGACCCGGGAAGTGGCCGACGAGTGGCTGCACCGGCACCCGGGCGACGCGCGACCGTCGCCGTACATCGGGCGGTCCGGCTGGAACACGCTGCGCCTGGCCGGCGGGATCGACGAGGAGGAGCTGATCGAGGCCGTCGACGGGTCGTACGACGCGGTGGTGGCGAAGCTGCCGAAGCGGGAGCGCCCGACGGGCTGAACCCCGCGCGGCACCGACGGCGCCGCGCGGGGTCGGCGGACTCAGCGGGGTACGACCCGCTCGGCGGCCCACTCCCGCCAGCCGACGAGCTTGTCGGCTGCGGTGGCGAGCTGGTCGGCCACCGGGCCCGGGCCGGTCGAGCCGGGCGTGGTCCGGGCGGCGAGCGCCGAACGGACCGAGAGCACGTCGCGCACCGACGGGTCGAGGTGCTCGCTGACAGCCGACAGGTCGGCGTCGGAGACCTCGTCCAACGCGCAGTCCCGGGCCACACAGAGCGCCACCAGCCGGCCGGTGATCTCGTGCGCGTCCCGGAACGGCACGTTCCGGCGGACCAGCCAGTCCGCGACCTCGGTGGCGAGGGAGTAGCCGACCGGAGCGGCGGCGACCAGGCGGTCGGCCCGTACGGTCATCGTGGAGATCATCCCCGCGAGGGCCGGCAGCAGCAGTTCCAGGGTGTCGACCGCGTCGAAGGCCGGCTCCTTGTCCTCCTGCATGTCCCGGTCGTAGGTCATCGGCAGGCCCTTGAGCATGGTGAGCACGCTCACCAGCCCGCCGACGAGCCGGCCGGACTTGCCCCGGGCCAGCTCGGCGATGTCCGCGTTCTTCTTCTGCGGCATGATCGACGAGCCGGTGGCGAAGGCGTCGTCCAGCTCCACCCAGCCGAACTCCTGCGACGTCCAGAGCACCACCTCCTCGCCGAGGCGGGACAGGTGCACCCCGATCATCGCGGTCACGAACAGGAACTCCGCGACGAAGTCCCGGTCGGCGACGGCGTCCATCGAGTTGGCGAACGACGTGCGGAAGCCCAACTCCCTGGAGACGGCCACCGGGTCCAGCGGCAGGCCGGAACCGGCGAGCGCGCCCGCGCCGAGCGGGCTGACCGCCGCGCGGTGGTCCCAGTCACTCAGCCGCTCCAGGTCGCGCAGCAGCGGCTGCACGTGGGCCAGCAGCCAGTGCCCGAAGGTGACCGGCTGGGCGTGCTGGAGATGCGTCATGCCGGGCGCGGCGGTCTCCACGTGCCGCTCGGCCTGCTCGACCAGGGCCTCGGCCAGCTCGACCAGCCGACCGGCCACCCCCCGGGCGTGGTCGCGCAGGTAGAGCCGCAGGTCGGTGGCGACCTGGTCGTTGCGGGACCGGCCGGCGCGCAGCTTGCCGCCGAGGCTGCCGAGCCGCTCCAACAGGCCGCGCTCCAGGGCGGTGTGCACGTCCTCGTCGTCGACCGTGGGACGGAACTGCCCGGAGGCGCAGGCGGCCTCCAGGTCGTCCAGGGCGGCGAGGATGCGGCCCAGTTCCTCCGGGTCGAGCAGGCCGGCCCCGGCGAGCACCCGGGCGTGCGCCCGGGACGCCGCGATGTCGTACGGGGCCAGCCGCCAGTCGAACTGCACGCTCACCGACAGGCGGGCCAGTGCCTCGGCGGGGCCGCCGGCGAACCGACCGCCCCACAGGCTGGTGCGGTTGTTGGCGGCACTGTTCTCGGTCAGGCTCTTGTCGTCCACGCTGCTCATTCTGGTTCCCATGGTCAGGAGCCGCCCAGCCGGGCGTCCCGCTCGGCGGCCATCTTGCTCGGCAGGCCCCAGAGCTGCACGAAGCCCTTCGCCAGGGACTGGTCGAAGGTGTCCCCCGTGTCGTACGTGGCCATGCCGAAGTCGTAGAGGCTCGCCTCGGAGCGCCGCCCGGTGACGGTGGCCCGGCCGCCGTGCAGGGTCAGCCGCACCTCGCCGGTGACGTGCCGCTGCGCGTCGTCGATGAACGCGTCCAACGAGCGCTTCAGCGGGGAGAACCAGAGGCCGTCGTAGACCAGCTCGCCCCAGCGCTGGTCGACGCCGCGCTTGAACCGGGCCAGGTCCCGCTCCACGGTCACCGCCTCCAGCTCCTGGTGGGCGGTGATCAGCGCGATCGCGCCGGGCGCCTCGTACACCTCGCGGCTCTTGATGCCGACGAGGCGGTCCTCGACCATGTCGAGCCGGCCCACGCCGTGGGCGCCCGCGCGCCGGTTGAGCTCCAGGATCGCCTGGTACGGGGTGACGGTCTCGCCGTCGATCGCCACCGGCACGCCGGCGTCGAAGGTGATCACGACCTCGTCGGCGTCGCGTTCCTGCGTCGGGTCGGACGTGTACGAGTAGAGGTCCTCGATCGGCGCGTGCCAGATGTCCTCCAGGAAGCCGGTCTCGACGGCACGCCCGAACAGGTTCTGGTCGACGGAGTACGGCGACTTCGCCGACACGTCGATCGGCAGCCCCTTCTCCTCGGCGAAGGCGATCGCCTTGTCCCGGGTCCAGGCGAAGTCCCGGGCCGGCGCGATGATCCTCAGGTCCGGCGCGAGCGCGCCCAGGCCGACCTCGAAGCGGACCTGGTCGTTGCCCTTGCCGGTGCAGCCGTGCGACACGATGGTGCCGCCGTACGTGCGGGCCGCGGCCACCAGGTGCTTGACGATCAGCGGCCGGGACAGCGCGGAGACCAGCGGATAGCGGTCCATGTAGAGCGCGTTCGCGCGGACGGCCGGCAGGCAGTACTCGGCGGCGAACTCGTCACGCGCGTCGACCACCTCCGACTCCACCGCGCCACAGTCCAGGGCGCGCTGCCGGATGGCGTCGAGGTCCTCGCCGCCCTGCCCGACGTCGACCGCCACCGCGATCACCTCGGCGCCGGTCTGATCGGCGAGGTACGGGATGGCGACAGAGGTGTCGAGCCCTCCGGAGTAGGCGAGAACGACCCGCTCGGTCATGGGGTGGTGCTCCCTTCGGCGTTCTCCGCCCGGCGGGCCCAACCAGCGAGCTTGTCGCCGAGCGCAGCCCCGCCGACGGCCTCGCGGGCCACGACGAGGATCGTGTCGTCGCCGGCGATGGTGCCGACGACCTCCGGCAGGCCCGCCCGGTCCAAGGCGCTCGCCAGGTAGTGGGCGGCGCCCGGCGGGGTGCGCAGCACGGCGATGTTGCCGCTGGCGTCGACCCCGTTGAGCAGCTCGTGCAGCAGCCGGACCAGCCGGGCCGGCGCCGTCTCGGCGTCGCGCAGCGGACGGTGTCCGTCCTCGGGGATCAGGTAGACGGCCCGCCCGTCGCCGCCGCGTACGGTGACCGCGCCCAACTCCTTGAGATCCCGGGAGAGGGTGGCCTGGGTGACCTGGGTGCCGTCGCTGGAGAGCAGGTCGGCCAGCTCTGTCTGCGAGTGGATCGCCTTGTCGCGGATCAGCTCGACGATGCGGGCGTGGCGGGCGGCGCGGGTCAGCGGGGCGGTCATGGTGTCTCCCTGGTCGCGGCGGAGCCCGGCGCCGCCACGTCCGGGGCGGCGGAAGCAGCCCCGAGGAGGAACGTCAGCAGCGCCTTCTGGGCGTGCAACCGATTCTCCGCCTGGTCGAACACCACGCTCTGCGGGCCGTCGAGCACCTCGTCGGTGATCTCCTCGCCCCGGTGGGCGGGCAGGCAGTGCAGCACGACGGCGTCGGGTGCGGCGTGCCCGAGCAGCGCGGCGTTGACCTGGTAGGGCAGGAACGGGGTGAGCCGGTCCAGCCCGTCGTCCTCCTGCCCCATGGAGGTCCAGGTGTCCGTGGCGACCACGTCGGCGCCGGCCACCGCCGCGACCGGATCGGTCAGTGCCTGCACCGAACCTCCGGTACCGGCGGCGATCTTCGCGGCCAGGGCGACCACCTCCGGGTCGGGGCCGAAGTCCGCCGGACCGGCGACCCGGACGTGCATCCCGGCGGTGGCGCCGGCGAGCAGGTACGAGTGGGACATGTTGTTCGCGGCGTCTCCCACGTAGGCCAGTGTCCGGCCGGTGGTGCCGCCGCAGTGCTCACGGACGGTGACCAGGTCGGCCAGGAGCTGGCAGGGGTGGAAGCTGTCGGTGAGCGCGTTGACGACCGGCACGGTGGCACCGTCGGCGACCTCGGCGATCCGGTCGTCGCCGTGGGTACGCAGCACGATCGCCGCGACGTAGCGGGACAGCACCCGGCCGGCGTCGGCCAGGGTCTCACCCCGCCCGAAGTGGGTGACCTGGGTGTCCACGACGAGAGGATGCCCGCCCAGCTCGGCGATGCCGACGTCGAACGAGAACCGGGTACGCAGGCTCTGCTTGTCGAACAGCACCGCCACCGACCGGGGCCCGGCCAACGGCCGGTGGCCGAACCGGTCGGCCTTCATCCGCGCCGCGAGGTCGAGCACGGTCGACTGCTCGGCGGGGCTCAGGTCGTCGTCCCGCAGGAAGTGCCGGATCATGCGCTCGTCTCCGTCGTACTGTGCACCGGCGTCGTGACCGCGATGGGTGGGACGGGTGCGGTGGCAGGGGTGGGGGTGGGTACGCCGGGGGCGTGGACAGCGGCGGCCGGGAGTGCGCCGGCAGCGGCCGGGGACGTCGCGTCGAGGGCGGCCGGGAGGGCGGCCAGGAAGGCGTCGACCTGGGCGGCGGTGAGGATCAGCGGCGGGGCGAGCCGTACCACGCCGGCCTGCACCGGATTGACCAGGAAGCCGGCCTCCCGCAGCGCCTCGGCGAGCACCTTCGCGACGGGCGCGGCGAGCACCACACCGAGCAGCAGGCCCGCGCCGCGTACGCTGTCGACCAGCGGGTGGCCGAGCGCCTCGATCCCCCGGCGCAGCCGCTCGCCGACCCGCTTGACGTGGTCGAGCAGCCCCTCGCTGGCGATGGTCGACACCACCGCGAGGGCGGCGGCGCAGCTCACCGGGTTACCGCCGAAGGTGGTGCCGTGCGAACCGGGGGCGAGCAGCTCGGCGGCCCGGCCGAAGGCCAGGCAGGCACCGATGGGCAGCCCGCCGCCGAGCCCCTTCGCCAGGGTCACCACGTCGGGCTCGACCCCCTCGGCCTGGTGCGCGAACCAGTGCCCGGTACGACCGACACCGGTCTGCACCTCGTCGAGCACCAGCAGCGCGCCGTGCCGGGCGGTGATCCGGCGCGCGGCGGCCAGGTAGCCGGCCGGCGGGACCACCACGCCGTTCTCCCCCTGGACCGGCTCCAGGATCACCATCGCGGTGGCGTCGGTGACCGCCGTCTCCAGGGCCGCCACGTCGCCGTAGTCGACGTGGGTCACGTCGCCGGGCAGCGGGCGGAACGGGTCGGCCTTGGCCGGCTGGCCCGTGAGGGCGAGCGCGCCCATGGTCCGCCCGTGGAAGCCACCCCGGGTGGCGACCACGTGCGAGCGACCGGTGAGCCGGGAAAGCTTGAACGCCGCCTCGTTGGCCTCCGCGCCGGAGTTGGCGAAGAAGACCCGCCCGGGCCGCCCGGCCAGGGCCAGCAGCAGCTCGGCGAGGGCCACCGGCGGCTCGGCGACATAGAGGTTGGACACGTGCCCGAGGGTGGCGACCTGCTTCGACACGGCGGCCACCACGGCCGGATGGGCGTGACCGAGGGCGTTGACCGCGATGCCGCCGACCAGGTCGACGTACTCCCGGCCGGCGTCGTCGACCACGACGGCGCCGGAGCCCGCGACGAGGGCCAGCGGCGGCGTACCGTAGTTGTCCATCATGGACTGCGCCCAACGCTCGGCGAGCGTGCTCATTCGGCGACCATGCCTTCCTGGTTGGCGGCTGCGGGGCTCACAGGCCCGCTCCGCGCGGTCACGGTGTTGTCGTTGTTCG
>NZ_JBEZMR010000026.1:0-80826 GCF_040652795.1 Micromonospora sp. NPDC048170 | reverse complement strand
GTTCGCGACTGCGGGGCTCGCAAGCTCACTCCTCGCACTCACCGTGCCGCCGCTGTTCGCGACTGCGGGGCTCGCAAGCTCACTCCTCGCACTCACCGTGCCGCCGCTGTTCGCGACTGCGGGGCTCGCAAGCTCACTCCTCGCACTCACGACCATGGTGCCGAAGCCTTCCGAGGTGAAGACCTCCAGCAGCGTGGAGTGGGCGACGCGGCCGTCGACGACGTGCGCGGCGGGCACCCCCTGCCGCACCGCCCGCAGACACGCCTCCATCTTGGGCACCATCCCGCTGGACAACGACGGCAGCAGCGCCGCCAACTCGTCGGCGGTGATCTCGCTGATCAGGCTGGAGGTGTCGGGCCAGTCGGCGTAGAGGCCGGGCACGTCGGTGAGGACGACCAGCTTGCGGGCGTCGAGGGCGACGGCGAGCGCGGCGGCGGCGGTGTCGGCATTCAGGTTGTGCAGCACCCCGTCGGCGTCGGGCGCCACGGTGGAGATCACCGGGATCCGGCCGGCCGCGATCAGGTCGGTGACCGCCGAGACGTCGACCGACTCGACGTCGCCCACCTGCCCCACGTCTACCGGCTGCCCGTCCACGTACGCGGGCCGCCGCACGGCGGTGAACAGCCCGGCGTCCTCACCGGAGAGGCCCACCGCGAACGGCCCGTGGGCGTTGATCAGGCCGACGAGTTCCCGGCCCACCTGGCCGACCAGGACCATCCGGACCACGTCCATCGCCTCCGGGGTGGTGACCCGCAGGCCGCCCCGGAACTCGCTGGCGATGCCCAGCCGGCCGAGCATGGCGGAGATCTGCGGACCGCCGCCGTGCACCACGACAGGCCGGAGGCCGGCGTAGCGCAGGAAGACCATGTCGGCGGCGAAGGCCCGCTGGAGTTCGGGGTCGACCATGGCGTTGCCGCCGTACTTGACCACGACGGTCGAGCCGGAGAAGCGGGCCAGCCAGGGCAGCGCCTCGATCAGCGTGGCCGCCTTGGCCTGGGCGCGGGTGAGGTCGGTGGAGAGGTTCATGTCGAATAGGCCGAGTTCTCGTGCACGTACGCGTGGGACAGGTCGTTGGTCCAGATCGTGGCCTCGGCGGCGCCGGCGCGCAGGTCGATCCGGATGGTGACGTCCCGCCCGGTCAGGTCGACCTTCGACCGGTCCTCGGCGGCGGCACCGGAGCGGCACACCCAGACGCCGTTGACCGCGACGTCGACCGCGTCGGGCTCGAACGCGGCAGCGGTGGTGCCGACGGCGGCGAGGATCCGGCCCCAGTTCGGGTCGTTGCCGAACAGCGCGGTCTTGACCAGGTTGTTGCGCGCCACCGACCGCCCCACCTCGACCGCGTCGTCCTCGCTCGCCGCGCCGACCACGTCGATCGCGATCTGCTTGGTGGCGCCCTCGGCGTCGGCGATCAACTGCTGGGCCAGGTCGTGGGCGGCGGCGGTGACCGCGGCCGTCAGCTCGGCCTCGGTCGGCGCGATGCCGCTCGCGCCGCTGGCCAGCAGCAGCACCGTGTCGTTGGTCGACATGCAGCCGTCGGAGTCGATCCGGTCGAAGGTGACCCGGCACGCCTCCCGCAGCGCGGCGTCGAGAGCCTCGGGCCCGGCCACCGCGTCGGTGGTCAGCACGCAGAGCATCGTGGCCATCGCCGGGGCGAGCATGCCGGCGCCCTTGGCCATGCCGCCGACGGTCCAGCCGCTGCCCCGGGCCACCGTGGTCTTGGGCCGGGTGTCCGTCGTCATGATGGCCTCGGCGGCCGTCGGGCCGCCGTCGCGGGAGAGCCGGCGGATCGCCGATCGTACGCCGGGGAGAAGCTTCTCCATCGGCAGCCGCTCGCCGATCAGGCCGGTCGAGCAGACCGCCACGTCGGCGGCGCCGAGCATCAGCCGAGGGCTGGCCGAGGTGAGCGCGGCGGCGGTGTGCTCGGCGGTGGCGTGGGTGTCCTGGAAGCCGGCCGGCCCCGTGCAGGCGTTGGCGCCGCCGGAGTTGAGCACCACGGCGCGGGCGACACCGCCGCGCACCACCTGCTGCGTCCAGAGCACCGGCGCCGCCTTGACCCGGTTGGCGGTGAACACGCCGGCGACGCCGGCGTCCGGGCCGTCGTTGACGACCAGCGCGACGTCGCTCGCGCCGCTGGCCTTGAGCCCGGCGGCCACCCCGGCCGCCCGGAACCCCCGCGGAGTCGTGACACTCATGGTGCGATCCCCCAGATGGACAGGCCCGTCGTCTCCGGCAGGCCACACATGAGATTGGCGTTCTGCACGGCCTGGCCGGCGGCGCCCTTGCCGAGGTTGTCGAGCGCGCTCAGCACGATCATCCGGCGGGAGTCGACGTCGACCGTGGCCTGCAGGTGGCACGAGTTGGAGCCGAGGGTGGCGGCGGTGTGCGGCCAGGCCCCCTCCGGCAGGACGTGCACGAAGGGCGCGTCCGCGTACGCCTCGGCGAGCACCGCCCGCGGGTCGACGCCCCGGGCCGGCACGGCGGTCACGGTGGCGAGGATGCCCCGGGGCATCGGCGCGAGCAGCGGCGTGAACGACAGGCCGGTCGCCCCGGTGGCCTGCTTGATCTCCGGGACGTGCTGGTGGGCGCCCACCCGGTAGGGCGACAGGTCGCCCATCACCTCGCTGCCGAGCAGGTGCGGCTTTGCCGCCTTGCCGGCGCCGGAGGTGCCGGAGGCAGCGACGACCACCACGTCGGCCGGGGAGGCCGCGCCGGCGGCGACCAGCGGGGCGAGAGCCAGGATGATCGAGGCGGCGTAGCAGCCGGTGTTCGCCACCCGGGTGGCACCGGCGATCAGTTCCCGCTGGCCGGGCAACTCGGGCAGGCCGTACGTCCACGGCCCGGCGTGCGTGCCGCCGTAGTAGTTGGCCCAGGCGTAAGGGTCCGCGAGGCGGTGGTCGGCACCGAGGTCGACGACACGGACCTCGGGCGGGAGCTGGGCCGCCAGGGCCGCCGACTGTCCGTGCGGCAGGGCCAGGAAGACCAGGTCCGCGTCGGCCAGCGTCGCCGCGTCCGTCTCGCCGAGGACCATGTCCAGGCCGGCCAGCTGCGGGTGTACGACAGCCAACCGGTGCCCGGCCTGGCTGTGCGCGGTGGCGGCGACCAGTTCGAACTCCGGGTGCCCGGCGACCAGGCGGATCAGCTCACCCCCGGCGTAACCGCTCGCCCCGGCGACTGCGACTCGGATACCCATTCCCACCTCCGCATGACTATGCAAGGAAGGTAACAGGCAAGATCCTCCTCTGCAAGTTCATACGGCAACCCGCATGAGAATAAACAACACCCCCAACCGCCACCCGCCCCACCCACCCCGCACTCCACCCCGCACTCCACCCACCCGCCCCCACGCGCCGCCCCCACCCGCCGCCACCACCCACCGCCCCCAGATGCGCCGATCTTGCAGTTTGTGCCCGCAAGATGTCGCGGATGCCCAATTTGCGTGGGCGGAAAGTGCAAGATCGGCGGGGAGGGGGAGGGGCGGGAGGGGGAGGGGCGGGAGGGGGCGGGGCGGGAGGGGGCGGGGCGGGGGAGGGCGGGAGGGGCGGGGTGAAGGGGGGCGGGGGGCTTGGGAGTGAGGGGGTCAGAGGCGGCCGTCGTTGACTGCCTGGGTCACCCACGGGATGACCTCGTCGAGCATCTCGTCCAGTGAGGTGGTTGCCGTGAACCCCAGCACCTCCCGGGACTTGGTCACGTCCGGCACGCGCTTCTGCACGTCGTACTGGTAGGGATCGTCGGAGACGTGGCGGAACGGCACGTCCGGTCCCTTGAGCTTGCGCCAGATCAGCTCGGCCAGCTCCAGCACGGTGGTCGACTCGGCCGTGGAGAGGTTGAAGTCCTCGTTGTGCGCCGCCGGGTGCTCGATCGCCGTGGCGATCCCCCGGGCCAGGTCGCCGCCGTAGGTGTAGTGGCGGACCTGGTTGCCCTCGCCGAGGATGTGCAGCGGATCCTGCCCCTTGACGATCTTCTGCACCAGGTCGGGCACGACGTGCGACATGGCGAGCTTGACGTTGCCGGAGAGCACCTCGGCCTGGCCCAGGGCGCGTCCCTCCCCCACGCCGACGCAGTTGAACGGCCGCACGATCGTGTACGGAACCTGGTACTGCTCCCAGGCCGCCCGGGCGTAGTACTCCACGGCCAGCTTCTGGAACCCGTACGACGACAGCGGCGGCGGGATGCGGCGCTCGTCGCCCTCGCGGCTCGGCCAGTGCGCGGTGGACTCGAAGACCATCGAGGAGGAGAGGTAGGTGACCTTCGCCAGCCGGCCGTCGCGGTGGGCGCGGATCGCCGCGTCGCAGGTGGCCGCCATGATCCGCTCGTTGGTGGCGAGCAGGTCGTAGGCGTACGCGTGGAAGTAGGAGATGCCCCCGATCATCGCTGCCCCGGCGACCAGGTGGTCGCAGCCGTCGAGCAGTTCGGTGAGCAGGTCCGCGTCGCGGGCGTCGCCCTCGACGAACCGGAACCGGGGGTGCTCGTCGTAGCTGTGGGTGACCGGCCCGTACTTGGAGAAGTTGTCGACACCGACGACCTCGTGACCCCGGTCCAGCAACTCGGAGACGAGGTAGCCGCCGATGAAGCCGGCCGAACCAGTTACCAGGACCTTCGCCACGTGCGCTCCTATGCGGTCTTCTCGAACTCGGTGCTGCCCTGCGGGTCACGTTGGGCGGGCACGGCCCCGGTCGGGGCGGCACGCCCGGCCAGCTTCGCCCGGGTCAGCCGTCGACCGTATGCGAAGAAGTACCAACGCAGGTAGCCGGGCAGGAAGCGACCCAGGTCGAAGTGGGACTCCCCCAGCGGCCGGTCCAGCCAGATCGTGGGGATCTCGGCCACCGGCAGCCGCAGCCGGGTCGCCTTCGCGGTCAACTCCAGCCCGATCTCGAAGCCGGTCCGGGAGTCGATCCCCACCTCGCGGACGAACGCGGTGTCGTACGCCTTGAAGCTGTTGGTGGCGTCCCGGGTGCCGACCCGGGCGAAGGTGTAGAGGCTGCGCCCCGCCCAGCGCGACATCATCCGCTTCAGCCGGGGCCCGCCGACCTGCTGGCCGCCGGGCATGTAACGGGACGCGGCGGCCACCACCACTCCCCGGTCGACCAGCCGGGCCAGCTCGTCGATCTGGCGGGGGTCGTCACAGCCGTCGGCCATGGTCACCACCACGACCGGGGCGAGGGCCGCGTCGATGCCGAAGCGGATCGCGTTGGCGGGACCGCGACCATAGGTGTTGAGCACCGCCCGCACCCTCGGATCCGTGCGGGCGACCTCCTCGACGTACGGCACGGTGGTGTCCTCGGGCATGTCGTGCACGACGAGCACCTCGGCGGGGAGCAGCATCTCCCGGAGCATCCGCTCCAGGCAGCGCAGGATCGCCTCGCCCTCGTCGTAGACGGGGACGATCACCGAGACCCGGGGCTTCACACCCGCACCCCCTGCCCGGTCAGGCCCCACATGTCGATCACCGGCTTGTCGGTTTCCAGCCGGGCGTACTGCTCGTGCGGGGCGGCGATGACCAGCAGGTCCGCCCGGCGCAGCACCTCCGGCAGGTCGACCAGCCGCTCGTCGGCCACGTAGGGATCCGTGCAGAGCGTCTCGCGGGTCTTCAACGCCAGGATCTTGCGCAGCTTGTACGCCAGGCTCTCCCGGGGGTCGTCGCTGCCGCCCTTGAAGGCCATGCCGAGGATGCCCACGGTCTGCTCGGACAGGTCGAAGCGTTCCTCCAGGCGAGACACCAGGTAGAGCGGCAGCCCTTCGTTGATCAGCATGGCGGAGTGGCCGAGCACGAAGTTGTTGCGGTTGAACGCGGCCAGCTGCATGGTGTCCTTGAACAGGCACGGCCCGGCCGCGAACCCGGGCATCGGCAGGTCCGCCGCGCGCGGGTAGTCGTACGCCACGGCGTGCCGGATCCGGGCGAAGTCCAGCCCGAAGTCGTTGGCCATCATCCAGAACTGGTTGGCGGTGGCGAACTTGATGTAGCGCCACGTGTTGGTGAACAGCTTCGCCAGCTCGGCCTCCTCCGGCTCGAGCGGCACGATCTGCTCGGTGAGGTGCCGGAACAGCTTCTCGGCCCGGGCGAGCGCCCCCGGCGTACGGGCGGCGACGATCTGCGGCAGCGCGAACAGTTCCGTCATCGCCCGCCCCTCGGCGATCCGCTCCGGGCAGAACGCCACGTCGGCACGGATGCCCTTGCCGGCGAGCAGCTTCTCGGTGAGCGCGGTGACTCCGGGGTAGACGGTGCTGCGCAGCACGACGAGCTGCCCGTCGCGCAGGTGCTCGGCGCAGCGTTCCAGTGCCCGGGGCACCGCGCCCAGGTCCGGGTTGAGGTGCTCGTCGACCGGGGTGCCGACCACCACCACGAGGTGTTCGGAGGCGCCGACGCTCGCCGGGTCGGTGCTGGCCCGCAGCCGGCCAGCGGCGACCGCCTCCGCCAACGCCTCGGCCGCGCCGGGTTCGGCGAAGGGCAGGGTGGCCGCGTTGACCGTGGCGACCGCGTCGGCGTTGATGTCGTACAGCACCACGGACAGGCCGCGCGAGGCGAAGGCGATGCCCAGCGGCAGCCCCACCCGGCCGCAGCCGCCCACGATGCAGACATCCACGGTGGTGAGCGGCGGATCCTCGGACATGACTGGACTCCCGTAGGGGTGGCGGGGTGTGACTCCGGCTACATTCGGAATCCAAGCAGGTTAACCGCTCGGATGTGACTCGCGGGTAGCCAAAGATGTCGACGGCGCTGACCTTTCAGCCGATACGCCGCTCAGCCATTCCCACTTCACCGCAATTGCATCGACTGACATAATTGGCTGAGCGATGGTGTGGGGCCGGCTTGCCGGCCCGCGGGGGCACACAGCGGAGGTCGCATTGGAGCTGACGTTCCAGATCCTCGGTCCGATCCGGGTCTGCCGCGGCGGGGGCCCGCTGCGCCTGCCCCCGGGGCGCCCCACCGCCATGCTGGTCACCCTGCTGCTGCACGCCGGCGTCGCGGTGCCGGTCGAGCGGCTGCGCGAGGAACTCTGGGCCGGTCCCGCCCCCGCGTCGGCGGTGGCGAACCTGCGCAGCCACGCCAGTCAGCTGCGCCACCTGCTCACCGCGCCGGACGAGCCGACCCGCCTGCACGCCGAGCACGGCGGCTACCGGCTCCGGGTGGGCCCCGGCGAACTGGACGCGGTCGAGTTCGAGCTGCTGGCCGCCCAGGGGCACGCGGCCCGGGCCGCCGGTCGGCCGGCCGTCGCGGCGCCGCTGCTGCGACGGGCACTGGCGCTCTGGTCCACGGCGGACCCGCCACCGGCGTACGGGCCGGCGACCGCCACCGCGTTCGACCGGCTGCGTGAGTGTCGCGCCGCCGCCCGGGAGGCGTACGCCGCCTGCCGGCTCGACCTCGGCGACCGGGGCAGCCCGGAGCTGCTGGCCCTGCTGCACGGGCACCTCGCGGAGAACCCGCTGCGGGAGCCCGCCTGGGCGCTGCTGATGACCGCCCAGTCCCGGGCCGGCGACCAGGCCGCCGCCCTGGAGACGTACCGCACCGCGTGCCGGGCCCTCGCCGGCGAACTGGGGATCGCCCCGGGCCCGGAGCTGACCGGCCTGTACCGTGCCCTCCGGCGCCGCGATCCCCGCCCTCAGCCGTTCGCGGGTCGACCGGCCGTGCGCGCCCGAAACCGCGCCACCGGGATCCGGCCCGTGCTGGTGCCGCACGAGCTCCCCTGCGCCGCCGCGCCCTTCGTCGGCCGGCACGCCGAGCTGACCCGGCTGCGCACCGCGCTGACCGCCGCCCGGGAGCACCCGGTGACCGTGACCGCGTACGGCATGGCCGGCGTCGGCAAGTCGGCGCTCGGGCTGCGCGCGGCGGTCGCGGTGCTGGAGTCCTTCCCCGACGGCCAACTCCACCTCGACCTGGGCGGGTCGGTGGCCGGCACCCCGCTCCCCCCGATCGCGGTGGCGGCCCGGGTGCTCCGGTCGTTCCGGGACACCGCGGGCGAGCCGGAGCCGACCGGCCTCGCCGAGGCACGGGCCCGGGTCCGGTCGCTGCTGTTCGGCCGGCGGGTGCTGCTGGTGCTCGACAACGCCGCCGACCCGGCACAGGTCGACGGCCTGCTCCCGGCGCGGGGCGGCTGCGCGCTGCTGGTCACCAGCCGCTGCCCGGTACCCGACGGGGACGCCCCGCCGCTACGGCTGGGCCCGCTGCCGCGCGGCGACGGGCTGGCCCTGCTGCGGGCCGCCGCCGGGGACCGCCGGGTGGACGAGGAGTTGGCGGCGGCCTCGGCGGTCGTGGCGCTCTGCGAAGGGCTGCCGCTGGCGCTGCGCACGGCTGCCCGCAGGCTGGCCGAGGGGCCGCACTGGTCGATGGCGCGGCTGGCCCGGCTGCTGCGCGACGAGCGCCACCGGCTCACCGAGACCGGGCTGCGCCCCCGGCTGGCCGCCAGCTACCGCCGGCTCGGCCCGGCCGCGCCGGTCTTCCGCCAACTGGGCGGAAGCAGCAGTGGCCCGATCACCACCGAGGCGGCCGCCGCGCTGACCGGCCTGCCACCGGAGGACACCGTGCGGGCACTGGACCGCCTGGTGGCGGCACAGCTCGCCGAGCCGGCCGGGCCCGGCCGCTATCGCATCGGCGAGCTGGTCCGCCTCTACGCCGCCGAGTTGGCCGCCGTCGAACAGCCGCCGGGTCAGACCGCCGAGGGAGCCTCCTCCCGGTAGCCACGGGCCTGGAGGGTGAAGAGCCGGGCGTACCCGCCGCCGGCGGCGAGCAGCTCGTCGTGTCGGCCGCACTCCGCGATCCGGCCGTCGGCCAGCACCACGATGGAGTCCGCGTCCCGGACGGCGTTGAGCCGGTGCGAGATGAGCAGGCTGGTCCGCCCCCGGCGCAGTTCGCGCAGCCGGGTGTGCAGGTCGTGCTCGGCCTCGGCGTCCAGGCCGGAGCTGGGCTCGTCGAGGATCAGCAGGTCGCGGTCGGCACGCAGGAAGCCACGGGCCAGCGCCACCCGCTGCCACTGGCCCCCGGAGAGCACCACCCCGGCCTGCGGATCGTCCCGCTCCGGACCGTCGAAGAAGATCCGGGTGAGCAGGGTGTCGTAGCCCCGCGGCAGCGCGGTCAGGGCCTCGTCGATGCCGGCCTGCCGCGCGGCGGCCCGCAGCCGCTCCGGATCGTCGCGGGCACCGAGGTCACCGACGGCGATGTTCTCCGCGGCGGAGAGGTCGTACGGCATGAAGTCCTGGAAGACCGCCCCGAGCCGCTCCCGCAACGCCGCCGGGTCGAACTCGCGCAGATCCGTGCCGTCCCACCGGATCGTGCCGCGCTGCGGGTCGTAGAACCGGCAGAGCAGCTTGACCAGCGTGCTCTTGCCCGCGCCGTTCAACCCGACCAGCGCGGTCGTCGACCCGGCCGGCAGGAACAGGTCGACCCCGCGCAACACCCAGGGGTGCCGCGGCGAGTACCGGAACCAGACGTCGCGCAGCTCGATGCCCTCCCGCAGCGGCGGCACCGGCCGGGCGGTGGCCGGAACCGGCAGGTCGGGCTCGGCCCGGACGACCTGGTCGTAGTGGTCGAACAGGAGCAACGCCTGGTGGATCGCGCCGAGCTGGCCGACCAGCCCGCCCAGCGCACCCTGCACCCCGGGCACGGCCGCCAGGTAGAGCACCACGTCGCCGACGGTGAGACGGCCACCGGCGGCGGCCGTGACGGTGTAGACCACCCCCGCCCCCGCCACGGCGGCGCCGAGCAGCCCGAGCAGGCCCTGCGCCCGCAGCTCTCGGCGGTCCAGCCGCTGTTCCACCCGGTGCATGCCGTGCAGTTCGCCGAGCATCCGGTCGCCGAAGAACCGACCGAGGCCGAAGAGGCGGACCTCCTTGGCAGCCGGCACGCCCACCAGCAACTGGGCGAAGAAGAGATCCCGCCGCTGGAAGTGCTCCAGGTGCAGCACCATCGCCACCCGGGCCCGGTTGAGGCGCAGCTGCATCCAGAGCGTGGGCAACGCCGCCGCCAGCACCAGCAGCCCGATCACCGGGCTGAGCACCAGCAGGACGCCGAGGAAGCCGCCGAGCGCGAGCAGGCTCTGCACCGCCCCGAACGTGTTCCCGGTGAGCTGGGTCGGCCCCAGGTGACCGGTCTGCTGGGCGGCCTGCAACCGGTCCTGGAAATCCGGGTCCTCCAGCCGGACCAGGCCGACCAGGCGCAGCACCGCGTCGTACAGCCGTCGGCGCACCAGCCGGGACACCGCACGGATGCGCTCCTTCTCCACGTACGTGCGCAGGTGGGGCAGGACGACGCCCGCCGCGGCGGTGACCGCGAGCCCGACGCCGAGCAGGGCCAGCGACGCGTCCGCGGGACGACCACCGGACAGGCGGTCCAGGACGAGCTTGGTCAGCGCGGCGACGAGCACCGGCGTAACCCCGGCGAGGATCGCCAGCAGCAGGTCGACGGCGGTGCCCGTGGGGGTGGCCCGCCAGGTGATCCCCAGCGCCGCCCGGGCGTGCCGGACGGCCCGGCGGGGCGCCAGCCGGGGGCCGGTCACCGCGCCACCGGCAGGTCCAACCGGGCGATGCCGAACGCGGACGACGCGACCATCCCGCGCTCGTCGAGAAGGCCGAACGCCGGGTAACCCTTGATCCCGAACGCGAGCGGCAGCGCACCGCTGCCCGGCTCGACGAAGACCGTCGCCAGTTCGGCGAACTGCGCCGCGTACGCCTCGGTCTCCCCGCCCTTGCCGACCACCACGACCCAGACGTGCTCCGCCCCGCCGGGCATCGTCCGCGCCCGGTCGATCAGCAGCGGAACCTGCTCGGCGCAGTGCTCGCAACTCGGCGTCATGAACGCCACCAGCGTCATCGGCGGCAGGTCGGCGCGGGTACGCACCTCGCCGTCCACAGTGGTGGAGACGAATTCGCCCGGGACGGAGCCCGCCTCCAGCATCACCGCCGGCGGCTGCGACTGCTGGTCGCTGAGCAGTTCGGTGTGCTCACGCAGCCGGCGGACCACGCCGAGCATCAGCACCAGGTTGAGCAGGCCGAGCGCGGCGACGAGGACGACGGCGACGGTCAACAACGCCATGGGGAGGCTCCTTCGGGTTGCCGGGAGGGGTCAGGGACGGCGGGCCGGGCGGGTCGCCCGGGACGCGGTGGGGGCGAAGAGGGCGACCAGGTCGTCGAGGCGGACCACCACGGCGGCCAGCGGGACGGCCACCCCGGCGGCGAGCAGCGTGGTGGCCGGCGACGGCGACGCGCCTGCGGTGGTCCCGCCGAGCAGGCCGAGCAGCGCCACCGTGGCGAGGGCCAGGTTGCGCGCCACGTGCCGTGGGCCGATCGGGGCGTCCGTGGCGCCGAAGCAGCGGCAGGCCGGGCGGGCGCCGCGACGCAACGCGCCGGCGATGGCGGCGGTGAGCACGCCGAGCAGCCCGGCGGCGAGCACCAGCCCGACGGGGACGGTCGACGGCACGGCGAGCAGCACGACCACGGCCGCCTCGGTGGCGACCGCGACCCGGGCCACCGGGGCGGCCCACCGCGCCGGCACGCCGAACTGCCCGACCGACCCCACGAACCCGGCGAAGCCCTCCCGGGGTCGCACCTTGCCGAGCACCGCGGCGAGAAACACCAGGGCCAGCATGATCCGCGCAGCCAGTTCCACCGCTCGCATCCGTCGGCACCTCCTCGTCGCGGGAGGCCCACGCTAGGAGCGAGGGATACAGCGCCGATACATCGGCGCGCGCCGGTGGCGGCGTCGGCTGTAGGTCCGGTGTACCGGGCGGCCTTAGCGTGCCGGCATCTGTCGACCCTGGTGGAGAGGAGGTGAACGGATGTTCCGTCGAATGGAGCGCCTCGGCGAGCGGATGCTCGGCGTGTTCGTCCCGAAGGTGACGGCCGCGGCCGGCTGCCCGCCGGACCCGTGGTGTGCGGTGTGTGGCACGTGCCATCTCAAGCGGTGCAGTTACACCCCTGCCTGCAACACGACGTGCGGCTCGTGCGGGTACTACTGCAGCGCGGGAGCGAGCACGATGACCGCTCTGTGCTGATTCCCGGCACCGGCGTGCCGCGTGGCCCGGTGCCGCGCGGCACGCCATCTCCCGGACACGCCGAGGGTCACCCCGTGCGAGGTCTCGGCCGGACGACCACTCCGAGCAGGTCCGACTCGGGGATGTAGCCGCACTCGCGGGAGTCGTAGCTGAACGGCGGATTGTCGCCGAGCACCACCAGCTGCCCGGGTGGCACGATCCGCTCCGGTCGCTGCCGCAGCAGCGGCACCCGGTCGACCGGCACCGGCTCCCCGGGCACCGCGAACGCCCGCTTGATCAGCAGACCCGGGCCGGTGTCACCGGGCCGGGCGGGGCGGCCGGCGGTCATCGCCGCCGGAGCCGTCACCACGACCACGTCGCCGGGGCGGACCCGGGCCAGCGGCACCCGCCGGGCCAGCACCCGGTCGCCCGGGCGCAGCGTCGGCTCCATGCTGCGGCCCACGACGGAGACCAGCAGCAGGCGCCGTCGGGCCCAGAGCAGGCCGACGGTGGCCGACGCGAGCACGCCGGCCACCACCAGCCATCCGAACGTCGGCACCGCTCAGGCGCCGCGCAGGGTGGCGCCGAAGCGTTCCGCGGCACAGGCGACCGCCGCGTCCCGGGCGGCCACCGCCTCCTCCACGGTCAGCGTCCGGTCCGGGGCCCGGAAGGTGAGCTTGTACGCCAGCGACTTGCGGCCCGCCCCGAGCTGCTCCGAGGCGTACACGTCGAAGAGGCGCACCTGCTCCAGCAGCCCGCCGGCGCCCTCGACGAGGGCCTGCTGCACCTGCGCCGCCGGCACCGGGTCGTCCACGACCAGCGCCACGTCGATCAGCGCCGGGGGGAAGCCGGAGACGACCGGCGCGGACGCCACCGGGGCGGCCGGCAGCGCGTCCAGGTCGAGTTCCATGGCGCTGGTCCGCCGGGGCAGCTCCAGCGCCGCCACCACCGCCGGGTGCAGCTCGCCGGCGTGCCCGACCACCGTGCCGTCGACCAGCAGCTCGGCGCAGCGACCGGGGTGCCAGGGGGCGTACTCGGCGGCCCGGACCTCGATCCGGTCCGCGGGGACGTCGGCGGCGGCGAGCACGTCCCGGCCGGCCTCCACGGCGTCCGCCCAGCCGGCCGGGCGGCCCGCGCCCCACCTGCCGGCCGGCTCGATGTCGCCGGTCAGGACGACGGCGACGTGCCGGGGCTGGTCGGGCACCACCGCGTCGGCCGCGGCGAACTCCTCGTCGGTGGGTCGCCGGTCCACGCCCATCGCCGGCGGGCGGCCGGCGCCGGGACGCGGGTGGAACACCGCGCCGATCTCGTAGAGGGCGAGGTCGCGCAGGCCCCGACCAAGGTTCCGCTTGACGATGCCGAGCAGCGGGCCGAGCAGCGTGGTGCGCAGCAGCGGCTCCTCCTCCGACAGCGGGTTGGCCAGCCGCACCGCCCGCCGGCGCGGGTCGTCGGCGGGCAGGCCGAGCTGGTCGGCCAGCCCGGGGGCGACGAACGGGTGCGCGAGCACCTCGACGTACCCCCGCTCGGCGAGCGACCGGGCCACGGCCCGGCGGCGGCGCTGCTGCCAGGTCAGGCCGCGGCCGGGCGGCGCTGTCGGCAGCACCGACGGCAGACGGTCGTACCCGTCGAGGCGGACCACCTCCTCGACCAGGTCGGCCGGGTCGGTCAGGTCGGGCCGCCAGGTCGGCGGGGTGACGGTGAGCGCGTCGCCGGCACCGGCGGCCACGCCGACCTCGCCCGGGTCCTCGGCCAGCCGGTCGGTGCCCCGGGTGACCGTGCAGCCGACCTGTTCCAGCAGGGCGACCACCCGCGCCGGCGGGTAGCTCACGCCGACCCGCCGCGTCGGCAGGTCGGCCGGCAGGACGACCGGGGTACGCGGCCGGACGTGGTCGATGTCGAGGATCTCGTCACCGGCCGTGCCGCCGGCGTGCTCGGTGAGCAGCTGGACCGCCCGCGCGATGGCGACCAGCGGCAGGGCCGGGTCGACGCCCCGCTCCCACCGCTTCGCCGCCTCGCTGAACAGCTTGTGCCGGCGGGCGGTGCGCCCGACCATCACCGGGTCCCAGTGGGCGGCCTCGAAGAGCACGTTCGTCGTCCCCGCGACGACCTCGCTGGTCTCGCCCCCCATCACGGCGGCCAGCGAGATCGGGACGCCGGCGCCCTCGCCCGCGAGGGGGTTCGGAAGCCCGGTGTCGCAGATCACCATGTCCTCGGCGGCGAGAACGCGGGTGACCCCGTCCAGGGTGGTGAGCTTCTCCCCCGCCTCGGCGCGGCGGACCACCAGCGGCCCGGCGATCCGGTCGGCGTCGAAGGCGTGCATCGGCTGGCCGAGTTCCAGCATCACGTAGTTGGTGATGTCGACCGGCAGCGAGATGCTGCGGATGCCGGCCACGGTGAGTCGCTGCTGCATCCAGCCGGGGCTCTGCGCCGTCGGGTCCACGCCACGGACGAGGCGGGCCGCGAACCGGTCGCAGCCGACCGTGTCGCGCACCTCGACCGGGTACGCCGGGGTGTCGGTGCCGCCGGGCGCGGGCGCCAGGCCCGGGTCGCGGAACGGCACGCCCAGGGCGTGCGACAGTTCCCGGGCCAGGCCGCGGACGCTCATCGCGTACCCCCGGTCGGGGGTGATCTCCAGCTCGACCACGACGTCGTCGAGCCCGACGACGGGCCGGGCGTCGTCACCCGGCTTCGCCGTGGTGTCCTCGGGCAGCACGACGATGCCGTCGTGGTCGTCGCCCAGGCCCAGTTCCCTCGCCGAACAGATCATGCCGTTGGAGTTGCGCCCGTACGTCTTACGCGCGCCGATGGCGAAGCCGCCGGGCAGCACGCCGCCGGGGAGGATCACCACGACCCGGTCGCCGGGGGCGAAGTTGCGTGCCCCGCACACGATCTCCTGCGGCTCGCCGGTGCCGTTGGCGTCGCCGACGTCGACCCGGCAGAACCGGATCGGCTTCTTGAAGCCGGTCAGCTCCTCGATCTGGAGGACCTCGCCGACCACCAGCGGACCGGTGACCGTCTCCCGCAGGTCCACCGTGGACTCGACCTCGATGCCGAGGTCGACCAGGGCCTGCTCCAGGTCACCGGCGGGCAGGTCGGCGGGGAGGTCGACGTACTCCCGCAGCCAACTGACAGAAACTCGCATGACTCAGACCACCGTCTCCGTAACTCGTACCCGCATCGCCTACGCCCCGGCCCCGAACGCGCGGGTGAACCGCACGTCGCCCTCGGCCATGTCCCGCATGTCGCTGACCCCGTGCCGGAACATCACCGTCCGGTCGATGCCCATGCCGAACGCGAATCCGGAGTAGACCTCGGGGTCGATGCCGCAGGCGCGCAGCACCCGCGGGTTGACCATGCCGCATCCGCCCCACTCGACCCAACGCGGGCCGTCGCGGTGCTCCGGGAACCAGACGTCGAACTCGGCGGACGGCTCGGTGAACGGGAAGTAGTGCGGCCGGAAGCGGGTCTTCGCGCCCTCGCCGAACATCGCCCGGGCGAAGTGGTCCAGGGTGCCGCGCAGGTGCGCCATGGTGATCCCCCTGTCCACCACGAGGCCCTCCACCTGGTGGAAGACCGGCGCGTGGGTGGCGTCCATCTCGTCGGTGCGGTAGACCCGGCCGGGCACGATCACGTAGATCGGCGGCTTGCGGGTCAGCATGGTGCGCGCCTGCACCGGCGAGGTGTGGGTACGCAGGACGAGGCCGGAGCCTTCCGTGCCCTCCGGCGGCGCGACGTGGAAGGTGTCCATCAGGCCGCGCGCCGGATGGTCGGCCGGGATGTTGAGGGCGTCGAAGTTGGTCCACTCCAACTCGACCTCGGGGCCCTCGGCCACCTCGTAGCCCATGCCGACGAACAGGTCGCTGATCTGCTCCATCAGGGTGCTGATCGGGTGCCGGGCGCCCCGGGGCCGCCGGTCGTGGGGCAACGTCACGTCGACGCGCTCCTCCACCAGCACCCGCTGCGCCTGCTCCCGCTCCAGGACCTCCTGGCGGGCGGCGTACGCGGCCTCGATGGCGCGGCGGGCCTCGTTGACCCGCTTGCCGGCGTCGGACTTCGCGGCCGGCGGCAGCGCGCCGATCTCGCGGCGGGCCAGCGAGACCGGGGCCCGGTCGCCGAGGTGCGCGGGGCGCAGCGCGGTCAGCGCGTCCGGGTCACCGGCCTCGGCGAACGCCTTCTCGGCGGCGGCGACGGCCTCGGCCAGGGCGGCCGGGTCGAGCAGGGCGACCTGCTTCGGATCGTACGGATCGTTGCGGTAGCTCATGACGTACGGGCACTCCCTCACGGCGGCGCCGACCTCACTCAGGCGGCGAAGCGAGTCTACGGACGCGCGGCTGTGCCGCAGCCCGCCGGTGGGAGTTGTGCGGAGCGCAGGTCAGGCCCGCCGCCCGCCGGCACCGGCGGGCTGGCTAAACGAACGCCGTGGCGCGTTCATGGGCGGATGTTCTCCCCTGCGGTCTGTGCCTCGGGCGGCCGGGTCGCCCCTCGCCGCTGTGCTCTCGCCGAAGCGTACAGGCAGACCGCGGCGGCCGCAGCCAGGTTCAGGCTCTCGGCGCGCCCGTGCAGGGGCACCCGGACCCGGGCGTCGGCGGCGGCGGTCAGCTCCTCGCCCAGGCCGTGCGCCTCCGAGCCGAAGAGCCAGGCGGTGGGCGCGGCGAGCCGGCCGGCGTCGGCGAGGTCGTCGAGGTCCGCGTCACCGTAGCCGGTGGTGGCGAGCACGGTGAGACCGGCGGCGCGCAGCGCCGCGACCACGTCCACCGGGTCCGGTGCGCGTACCACGTCGACGTGGAAGAGGCTGCCGGCCGACGCCCGCACGCACTTGCCGTTGTACGGGTCGACGGCCTCGCCGGCGAAGACCACCGCGCCGGCACCCGCGGCGTCAGCGGTACGCAGCACGGTGCCGGCGTTGCCCGGGTCACGGATCTCGGCGAGCACAGCCACCAGGCGGGGCCCGCCGGCCAGGGCCCGCTCCAGGGGCACGTCGAGGTGCCGGCAGACGGCGACGACGCCCTGCGGGGCGACGGTCTCGGCCAGCGCGGCGAGCGCCTCGTCGGTCACCTCGGAGACGGGCACGTCGGCACGCGCCGCGTCGGCGGCCAGCTCGGCGTGGCGGTCCAGGGCGGCGGGCGTACCGAAGAGTTCGGTGACCACCCCCGGGCGGGCCAGGGCCTCGCGGACCGCCTGCGGCCCCTCGGCCAGGAAGCGGCCGGCGGCCTCGCGGTCCCGGCGGCGCTGCAACCTGCGGGCGGCGACCACCCTGGGCGTACGTGGGGTGAAGGGGCCGGAGACAGCGTCGAGGCGTCTCCCGCGCGATGGTGACTGCATGGGAGACGCCTCGATCTGCTGGTGCGTGGGGATCAGGCGGCCTGGGCCGCCGCGCCGCCGGTGCCCTCGGCCGCGACCGCGGCCCGGGCCAGCTCGACGATCGCCGCGAAGGCGGCGGCGTCGTTGACGGCCAGGTCGGCCAGGATCTTGCGGTCGACCTCGATGCCGGCCAGGCGCAGGCCCTGGATCAGGCGGTTGTAGGTCATCCCGTTGGCGCGGGCGCCCGCGTTGATCCGCTGGATCCACAGCTGCCGGAAGTCGCCCTTGCGGTCACGACGGTCCCGGTAGGCGTACTGCATCGAGTGCAGCACCTGCTCCTTGGCCTTGCGGTAGAGGCGGGAGCGCTGACCGCGGTAGCCGCTCGCGGTCTCCAGCAGGGTACGGCGCTTCTTCTGGGCGTTCACAGCCCGCTTGACGCGTGCCATCTCAACTCCTAGTTACGTAAGGTGGCGCGCGTCAGCGGCCGAGCAGCTTCTTGATGCGCTTGACATCGGCCTTGGCCAGCACGACGGTGCCGGTCAGCCGACGGGTCTGGGTGGAGGGCTTCTTCTCCAGGTTGTGCCGGAGGCCGGCCTGCTGGGCAACGATCTTGCCCTTGCCGGTCACCTTGACCCGCTTGCCCATCCCCGTGTGGCTCTTCATCTTCGGCATGTGGAACGTCTCTCCCCTGTTACTCGCCGCTGTTGTCGGCGACTGTGCCGGTGTCACCGGCCGCTGCGGGCTCGCCGGCCGGGGCGGCGCCCTCGGCGTCCCGCTCCCTCGGCCCACCCCGGGTGGCCGTCGCGGCGACCGCGGCGGCCTTCGTGGCGCGGTGCGGCGCGAGCACCATGATCATGTTTCGGCCGTCCTGCTTGGGAGCGGCCTCGACGTACCCCAGCTCCGAGATCTCCGACTCGAGCCGGCGCAGGAGCCGGTAACCCAGCTCCGGGCGGCTCTGCTCGCGACCGCGGAACATGATCGTCACCTTGACCTTGTCGCCGGCCTTCAGGAACCGCACCACGTGACCCTTCTTGGTCTCGTAGTCGTGCGGGTCGATCTTCGGCCGGAGCTTCATCTCCTTGATGACGGTCTGCTGCTGGTTACGCCGCGCTTCGCGCGCCTTGAGTGCGCTCTCGTACTTGAACTTGCCGAAGTCCATGAGCTTGCACACCGGCGGGCGCGCCATCGGCGCAACCTCGACCAGGTCCAGGTCTACGTCCGCGGCCAGCTGAAGGGCGCGCTCCAGCGGGACGATGCCCACCTGCTCACCCTCGGGGCCGACCAGTCGGACCTCACGTGCCCGGATCTGCTCGTTCACGCGTGGTTCGACGCTGATGGGGCCTCCTCGAGTCAAAGTCTCTGCGTGGCCGACCCCTGCGGCTCCCGGATGGGAGCCGACCCGGAAAGCAGAAGGCCCCGGCGCATGCCAGGGCCCGCTCGACCGGTCGGCACGATCACATGATCGCGCATCCGGCGCCGGGACATGCCCGAAACCGGTGACCGGACCCGGCCACCGTGGCGGCGACTCGGGTGGGAGCAGGCGCTCCTCTTTCATGGCTGCATGTCTGCGCGCGATTGCGCACACGCAGAGACAGCCTGGTCGACTCAGCCACACTACACCCCTGGCCCGAGCGCCCTCAAACCGGGCACCCCGGTCAGTGGCCGGTGGCGCTCTCGGCGAGCCGGGCCTGGTGCGCCTGGTGCAGCCGACGCAGGGCGCGGACCCCCTCGACGGCCAGCTCCTTGTCGGCGGCCTGGAGGGCGACCATCGGCAGCAGGTCGTCGTCGTGCAGCTCCAGGCTGGCCCAGGGCGCACCCCGGTCGAAGCGGACGCCCCGGACGACCTCCCACGGCAGCTCGTACGAGCCGATGACGTTGCGCACGCGCACCCCGCGCGCGTCCGCCTCCACCCGGGGGCGGGTGAAGATCAGGAAGGCGAGCGCGCCGAGCACACCGAGCCCGACCATCGCGATCTGGTCACCGCGCTGGAAGCTGCCGTAGCCGCTGCCGGTCGCGCCCTTCAGCGAGGTGGCCACCAGGCTGAACACCACCAGCAGCGCGGCCGCGGAGGCCCAGCAGACCAGCCGGATGCGGCGCGGGCGGAGCTGGACGGACTCGATTTCGCTCACCCCACCAGTCTGCCACCAGTCCCCGGCTGTTCCGGCACCGCCACACGTTCCGGAGGTGCCGCGGCCTTCCGTCGTGCCTGGCCCCGGCCGGCGATCAGGGCGGCCAGCAGGGTGAGCAGCGCCCCGGCGAGCACCGGCAGCCGCAGTCCGGGGCCACCCGGCAACAGCGCGTCCAGCAGCAGGGCGCCGCCCAGCTGCCCGGCGACCAGGGCGAGCCCGGTCCGCAGCACGCCGACCGCCGGGACCCCGACCAGCAGGGCGGCCACGATGGCGACACCGAGCAGCCCACCGGTGTAGAGGTACCAGTCGTCCGGCCAGGTCGGGCCCGGTCCGGCGAGGGCGCCGGCCAGCGCCGCGACCAGCAGCACGACGGGCGTGGCCGTGGCGAAGTTGACCACCATCCCGGCGGCGGCCGAGCTGGCGGCGGAGACCCGCGCGTTCAGCGCGGACTGGAGCGCGACAGCCAGCCCACCGGCCACGGCGAGCAGCACCAGACCGAGGGCGAGGTCGCCGACGGGCTGGCCGAGCTGGGCCAGCGTCACGGCGGCCACGCCGAGCAGCGCCCCGGCCACGCGGCCCCGGGTGAGCGCCAGCCGCCCCACCGGGGCCAGCCCGGCCCGGTCCACGGCCAGCCCGCCGAGACTGCCCCCGGCGACCTGCGCGATGGTGAAGACCGCCACCCCGAGCACCGGCACGATGTACGCGCTGAGCAGCACGATGGCCGCGCCGCCGAACCCGCCCAGGTACGCCCACCAGGGCAGCCGGGCCCGGCGCAGCGCGACCAGGCCGGTCCGCGCCGACGGCAGCGCCAGCACCCCGAGACCGACCAGCAGCGCCCCGCCGAGGTTGTTGACCACGGCCCCCAGGGTCGCGTTGCCGGCCCGCTCGCCCAGCTCGGCGTTGACGGTGCCCTGGGCCGCCGAGGCGACGCCGGCGAGGGTGACCACGCTCAGGGCCACCCACGGCGGCAGGCCTCGCGTCGCCGGGGACGGTGCCGGGGCTCCCGCCGCCGTGGGTGGGCGTCTCACAGCCGGCAGGCGTGGATGTTGGTGACCAGGATCGCGCGGGCGCCGAGCTCGTACAGCTCGTCCATGATCCGGTGCACGTCGTCGCTGAGCACCATCGCCTGCACCGCCACCCAGCCCTCGCGGTGCAGCGGGGAGACGGTCGGCGACTCGATGCCCGGGGTCAGCGAGCTGGCCCGGTCGAGCAGGCCGGCCGGCACGTCGTAGGCGAGCATCACGTAGCGGCGGGCGACCAGCACGCCGTGCAGACGGCGCAGCAGCTGCGCGGCCTGCGGGTGGGCCGGGGCGGCGGCGCGGCGGACCAGCACCGCCGAGGACCGCAGCAGCGGCTCGCCGAAGACCACCAGGCCGGCCTGGCGCAGCGTGGTGCCGGTCTCGACCACGTCGGCGACCACGTCGGCGACGCCGAGCCGGATGGCGTTCTCCACCGCGCCGTCGAGACGGATCACGTCGGCCTTGACGCCCAGCTCGCCCAGGTGCCGCTCGACCAGCCCCGGATACGCGGTGGCGATCCGGTGCCCGCCCAGCTCCCGCACGTCGTCGACGTCCTCCGGGCGGGCGGCGAACCGGAAGGTGGCCCGGCCGAAGTCCAGGTCCACGACCTCCTCGGCCGGCGCGCCGGAGTCGATCAGCAGGTCACGGCCGGTGACCCCGACGTCGAGATCGCCGGAGCCGACGTAGGTGGCGATGTCCTTCGGGCGCAGGTAGAAGAACTCGACGTCGTTCGGCTCGTCCCGGCAGGTGAGGTCCTTCGGGTCGGTGCGCTGGCGGTAACCCGCCTCGCGCAGCATCTGGGCGGCCTTCTCGGCCAGGGCGCCTTTGTTGGGTACGGCGACACGCAGCATGACGGAGTGCTCCTTCGATCGGATCTGACCAACGACGGGGCGCACTCACAGATGTCGGTAGACGTCCTTCAGGTCGAGACCGCTGGCGAGCATCAGCACCTGGACCTGGTAGAGCAGCTGGGAGATCTCCTCGGCGGTACGCTCCGGCCCCTCGTGCTCGGCGGCCATCCACGACTCGGCCGCCTCCTCGACGACCTTCTTGCCGATGAAGTGCACGCCCTTCTCGAGCGCGGCGACCGTGCCCGAGCCGGGGGTGCCCGCGGCGGCTTTGGCCTGCAGCTCGGCGAACAACTCCTCGAACGTCTTCACGGAAGGCGATTCTTCCAGCCCCCGACGGTCCCCGTGCGCCGGGTCGGGCCCCGCTCACCGACCGGGACCGGCGGGAACGCCCGCACCGCGACGGTGCGTTCCGCGCCGGTGGCGGGTCAGCCGGCGAAGCCGACCCGGTGGCCGTTGCTGGCGAGGCCACGGATGGCCAGGGCGGCGTCGAGCGCGGCGACGGTGGCCGACCAGCCCTTGTCCTCCGCGGAACCCGGCAGCCCGGCCCGGTCCCGGGCCTGCGCGAGGGTGTCGACGGTGAGTACGCCGTGCGCGACGGGCTTGCCCTCGTCCAGCGCCACCCGGGTCAGCCCGTCCGTGACGGAGCGGCAGACGTAGTCGAAGTGGGCGGTGGCACCCCGGACCACCACGCCGAGCGCGACCACCACGTCGCAGCGCCGCGCGAGGGCCTGGGCCACCACGGGCAGCTCGACCGAGCCAGCCACCCGGGCGGTGACCACCCCGGCCCCGCACGCCCGGGCGGCGTCGACCGCCCGGTCGAGCATGTGGTCGGTCAGCTCGCCGTGCCACCGCGCGGCCACCACGCCGACGGTCATCCCGGCGGCGTCGACCGCCGTCACACCCGGTTCACCGAAACCTGCCATGCCTACGCTCCGATCTCGTCACCGGGGACCGGGCGGCCCATCGGGGCCTCGGTCACCTCGTCCAGCTCGTCCAGCAGGTGCCCCATCCGGTCCCGCTTGGTGCGCAGGTAGCGCACGTTCTCCGGGTGTGGCCGCACCGGCAGCCCCTCACGGCCGGTGATGGTCAGCCCGTAGCCCTCCAGGCCGGCGCGCTTGGCCGGGTTGTTGGTGAGCAGCCGCATCGAGCGCACCCCGATGTCGTAGAGGATCTGCGCGCCGGTGCCGTAGTCCCGGGCGTCGGCCGGCAGGCCCAGGTCGAGGTTGGCGTCCACCGTGTCCCGGCCCTGGTCCTGGAGCTGGTACGCCTGGAGCTTGTGCAGCAGCCCGATGCCGCGTCCCTCGTGGCCGCGCACGTAGAGAACCACGCCCCGCCCCTCCCGGGCGACCCGGTCCAGCGCGGCGTCGAGCTGCGGGCCGCAGTCGCAGCGCACCGAGCCGAACACGTCGCCGGTGAGGCACTCGGAGTGCACCCGCACCAGCACGTCCCGCCCGTCGCCGATCTCGCCCATGACGAGGGCGACGTGTTCGGCCGAGTCGTGCTCGCTGCGGTAGCCCAGGGCCCGGAACAGGCCGTGCCGGGTGGGCATCCGGGCGTCGGCGACCCGCTCCACCTGCTTCTCGGTCCGCCGCCGGTACGCGACCAGGTCGGCGATGGTGACCAGGGTCAGCGAGTGCTCGGCGCAGAACTTCTCCAGGTCGGGCACCCGCATCATGGTGCCGTCGTCGTTGACCAGCTCGCAGAGCACGCCGGCGGGGCGCAGCCCGGCCAGCCGGGTCAGGTCGACCGCGGCCTCGGTGTGGCCGGGCCGGCGGAGCACGCCGCCCTCGCGGGCCCGCAGCGGCACCACGTGCCCGGGGCGGGCCAGGTCGGCCGGGCCGGTGGCGGGGTCGGCGAGCAGCCGGATGGTGTGCGCCCGGTCGGCCGCGGAGATGCCGGTGCTGACGCCCTCCCGGGCGTCCACGGTCACCGTGTAGGCGGTGCCGCGCCGGTCCTGGTTGGTGTGGTGCTGCGGGGGCAGGTCCAGCCGGTCGCACTCGCCCTCGGTCAGCGGCGCGCAGATGTAGCCGGACGTGTGGCGGACCATGAACGCGAGCAGTTCCGGCGTCGCCAGTTCGGCGGCGAAGATCAGGTCGCCCTCGTTCTCCCGGTCCGCGTCGTCGACGACGACGACGGGGCGGCCGGCGGCGATCTCCGCCACCGCCTGCTCGATGCTCCCGAAGATGGTCATGACGGCATCACCAGACGGCACCTTCTAAATCGCTCACTCATGCCGGCACTCCGCTTCGCTCCGTGCCGCCATGAGACACCACCACACTGTGCCTTCTGATTCGCTCGCTACGCTCACTCATGCCACGGCCTCCGAGTAGGTCGACGGGATCGGGGCGGGTGCCGGACGGGCGACCCGCGAGGTGTGCCACCAGGCGACCAGGCCCCAGGCGCAGAAGCCGCCGTAGACGAGGTACATGGCGGCCGACGGGTAGAAGCCGCCGCGCAGCAGCAGCGGCACGCCGACCGCGTCGACGGCGATCCAGATCAGCCAGAAGTCCACCCAGCCGCGGGCCATGCCGTAGGTGGCGAGCAGGCTGCCGGTGAGGATCCAGGCGTCCGGCAGCGGTCCCCAGGAGCCGAGCGCGCCGAGCACCGGGTACGCCGCGGCGGTGCCGAGCACGGCGGCGGCCAGCAGGCCGAGGCGCTCCCGGCCGGTGGCCCAGCGGGGCGCCACGGCAACCCCGTCGCCGTCCCCGCCGTGGCGGCGGTTGCGTGACCAGCGCCACCAGCCGTAGACGCTGACCGAGAAGAAGAAGACCTGGCGGCCGGCCTGCCCGTAGAGGTCGTGCGCCTGCGGGGTGGCGAAGACACCGCCGAGGAAGACGGTGAGCAGCAGCGCGTTGCCGATCATTCCGACGGGCCAGGCCCAGACCAGGCGGCGCAGGCCGAGCAGGGCGGAGGCCAGCCCGAAGCCGTTGCCGACGATCTCCCGGACCAGCACCGGCGAGCCGGCGATGCTGACCTGGGCGTCGAGCAGCCACCCGAGCGGGCCCATCAGGCCACGCCGTCCAAGGTGGGGGCAGCCGGCGGGGTGACGGCCGGCAGCCCGCCGGGCAGGCCGGTGCCCGGGACGGCGGGATCGGCCAGCCGGGCGCCCAGCAGCCGCTCGACGTACTTGGCGAGCACGTCGACCTCGAGGTTGACCGGGTCGCCGACCCGGCGGGCCCCGAGCGTGGTCAGCTTCAGCGTGGTCGGGATCAGCCCGACCGAGAACCAGTCCGGGCCGACGTCGGCGACGGTCAGCGAGACGCCGTCGACGGTGATCGAGCCCTTCTCCACCACGTACCGGGCCAGGGCGGCCGGCAGCCGGAACCGGACCGTCTCCCACTGTGCGGCGGGCTCCCGGGCGATCACCTCGCCGACGCCGTCGACGTGCCCCTGCACGAGGTGCCCGCCGAGGCGGCTGTTCAGCGCGGCGGCCCGTTCCAGGTTGACCGGGTCGCCGGCCCGCAGGGCGCCCAGCGCGGAGCGGCGCAGCGTCTCCCCCATGACGTCCGCGGTGAAGGTCCCGTCGGAGACGTCGACCACGGTCAGGCAGACGCCGTTGACCGCGATCGAGTCGCCGTGGCGCGCGTCCGAGGTGACCAGCGGGCCGCGGACCGCGACCAGCGCCGAGTCACCCGCCGTCTCGGTGATCCGGACGACCTCACCCAACTCCTCGACGATGCCGGTGAACATGTCAGCCCTCCCTCTTCCGGGGCAGCGCGGTGATCCGCAGGTCGGGTCCGATCTGCGTAACGTCGACGAACTCCAGGTCGATGGCCTCGGCGATGGTGCTCACACCGGCGTCGACCAGGGCGGTCGGGCCGGCGCCGAGCAGCCGGGGCGCGACGTAGCCGACGATCTTGTCGACGAGGCCGGCGGCCAGGAAGGCGCCGGCCAGCTTCGGGCCGCCCTCCAGCAGCGCGGCGCGGACGCCGCGCCGGTGTAGCGCGGCGAGCAGCGCCGGCAGGTCGACCCGGCCGTCGGGCCCGGCGCCGACCTCCGCCACGGTGGCGATCCACGTGCGGGCCGCGCCGTCGCGGACCCGGGCGTCGGCCGGCGTACGCCCCGTCGAGTCCACCACCACCCGCAGCGGCTGCCGGATGGCGAGCGTGCCGTCGCGCAGGTTGCGGGCGGTGAGCCGGGGGTCGTCGGCGAGCACCGTGTCCACCCCGGCCAGCACCGCGTCGACGGTGCCGCGCAGCGCGTGCACGTCCATCCGGGCGCCCTCGGAGGTGATCCACATGCTGGTGCCGTCGGCCGCCGCCGACCGGCCGTCCAGCGTCGCGGCGAACTTCCAGATCACGTACGGCCAGCCCCGGCGCATCGAGGTGAGCCAGGCGATGTTGCCGGCCTCCGCCTCGTGCGCGCGTACCCCCGTGTCCACCTGGATCCCGGCGGCGCGCAGCGTGGCGGCGCCGCCGGTGGCGAGCGGGTTGGGGTCGGGCACGGCGATGACCACCCGCGCGACGCCGGCCTGGACCAGCGCGGTGCTGCAGGGGCCGGTGCGGCCGGTGTGGTCGCAGGGTTCCAGGGTGACCACCGCGGTGCCGCCGCGGGCCCGCTCCCCCGCCTGGGCGAGCGCGACGATCTCGGCGTGCGGCCCGCCGGCGTAGGCGTGGAACCCCTCGCCGGCCACCTTCCCGTCGGCGTCGAGCAGCACGCAGCCGACCACCGGGTTGGGGCTGGTCGTGCCGAGACCGCGCGCGGCGAGTTCCACCGCGCGACGCATCGCCTCGTCGACGGAGACGCCGGTCATGCCCTGCCCTCTCACTCGCCGGTCGACGCGCGGGCGGTCACGGGAGGCAACGGCATGGGGCCGCGAGCGTGCGGCGGCGGAGGTCCGGGTACGGCACAGCCGCCCCGGGGGGCACGCACGGCATGCTGAGTCAGCGGCCGGGCAGGGCCCATCCGTCCCGCGCGCTGTCTCCCATCCGGACTGTCTGGGGGCGGGGGTTTCCCGCTCCCAACCGTCGGCCCCGGATTCTCACCAGGTCCACCGGGCGGCACGAGGCCGACCGGGTCGCGGGCTTACCACGGTCACGCCGTGGATCACCGCCGGTTCGGAATTACACCGAGTCCCGCCAGCGCGTGGTGGGTACACGGGCAGTCTTACACGCCACACGGGGGGTGGCGCCACCCGGGCGAGGTACTTCACAGCAACAGCGCACGATTCAGGTAACTCCGCGCCGCCGGTCCACGGCCACGTACGAGCCGGGTTGGCTCTTGGCCACCGTCTTCATCTCGGAGGCGACCGCGATCGCCTCCAGCGGGTCGGTGAACCGCTTGCCCGAGTCGGACAGGGAGACGCCGATCGAGAGGGTGACCAGGGCGGCCCGCCGGATGTTGCCCCGGCGGTCCTTCAGCTCCACGTAGCCGCGCGCGGCGTCGATCGGGTCGTAGAGCGAGTCGGCGGCCTTCTCGAAGTCGGCGGAGACCCGGGAGGTGAGCGGCCGGACCTGCTCCGGGGCGCAGACGATGACGAAGTCGTCCCCGCCGACATGGCCCAGGAACGCCGGCGGCAGCCCGACCGAGACCACCGCCCGGTGCAGGCTGCGGGCCAGGGCCGTGATGAAGTCGTCGCCGCGCACGAAGCCGTACCGGTCGTTGACGCTCTTGAACCGGTCGATGTCGATGTAGCCGACGGCGTAGTCGACGCCGCTGCGGACCCGGTCGGAGATCTCCCGGCGGATCCGGCTGTTGCCGGGCAGCCCGGTCAGCGGGGAGACCTCGCGGAACTCCTTGTTGCGCCGCAGCGTGGAGCTGACCCGGGCGACCAGTTCCGCGGTGTCGAAGGGCTTGACCAGGTAGTCGTCGGCGCCGGCGCTGAGCCCGTGCACCTTGTCCACCGTCATGCCCTTGGCGGTCAGCATGATCACCGGCAGGGCCGAGGTCATCGGGTCGGCGCGCAGCCGCCGGGTCAGCTCCAGCCCGTCGATCCGCGGCATCATCAGGTCGACCACCGCCAGGTCGGGGCGCTGGCGCTCGATCACCTCGAGCGCCTCCTGCCCGTCGCTGGCGTGGACCACCTCGAAGCCGTGCAGCCGGAGGTTGAACTCGACGAAACGCGCGATGTCCTCGTCGTCGTCGACGACGAGGATGATGTCCTTGTGGTCGCCGGCCGGTTCCACGTCAGGCCCCGGAAGCGGCGCGCTCCGCGAGTGCCCGCAGCCTGCGCACAGCCTCGGCCGGGTCGTCGGCGCCGTAGACGGCGGTGCCGGCGACGAACGCGTCGGCCCCCGCCTCGGCCGCCTGGGCGATGGTGTCGGCGGCGATGCCGCCGTCGACCTCGATGCGCAGTTCGAGGTGGCCGGCGTCGACGTGCCGGCGGGCCGTACGCACCTTGTCGAGCAGCTGCGGGACGAACCGCTGCCCGCCGAAGCCGGCCTTGATCGTCATGATCAGCAGCGTGTCGAAGCTCGGCAGCAGCTCCAGGTACGGCTCGATCGGGGTGTCCCGGTCGATCGCCAGCCCGGCCTTGGCCCCCGCCGAGCGCAGGTCCTTCGCCAGGGCCACCGGGTCGTCGCACGCCTCGGCGTGGAAGGTGACGTTGTACGCCCCGGCGTCGGCGTACCCGGGCGCCCACCGGCGCGGGTCCTCGATCATCAGGTGCACGTCGAAGGGCAGCTCGGTGGCGGCCCGCAGGCTCTGCACCACGGGCAGCCCGATGGTCAGGTTGGGCACGAAGTGGTTGTCCATGACATCCACGTGCAGCCAGTCCGCGGCGTTCTCGACGGCGCGGACCTCCTCGGCGAGGCGGGCGAAATCGGCGGCGAGAATGCTGGGCGCGACGATGGGCGGCGGTACGGTCACGGGGCCAGTGTACGAACGCGGCCGACGACCACTCACAGCGCGCCACCGACCGGGGCACCCGGTGACCCGACGGTGACCAGCAGTGCGGAACCGGCGTTCCCGGCGCGGCGAAACCGGACGAAATGCCACCGGGCGTTTCCTGTGGAGCGACGACCCGGAGCTGGCCCGCTCCTTGCTCGGCGCCGGCACGAGGGCCCGCCGGCCACCTGAGCGGGGCGGCCACCGCGGATGGCCGCCCCGACCCGGGCCGCGCCTAGCTTGCCTGGAGGGTGACGTCGTCGACGACGAAGCTGGTCTGCAACGAGTAGTCCTCCGTGCCGGTGAACTTCAACGTCACCGTCTGCCCCGCGTACGCCGCCACGTTGAACGAGCGCTGCACGTAGCCCGCCGCCGCGTTCAGGTTCGAGTACGTCGCCAGCGTCGCCGACCCCACCTGCACCACCAGCCGGTCGTACGCCGTGCTCGACGTCGTCTCCGCCGTGTCGATGTGCAGCCAGAACGACAGCGTGTAGCTGGCGCACCCCGCCGGGATCGTCACCGACTGCGACAACGTCTCCGTCCGCGTCGCCCCGGAGCCCGCCAGCCACGCCTTGTACGAGCCCGACCGCGCCGGCTGGGCGCTGTCGTTCGTGATCACGCCCGACGACGCCGTCCAGGGCGACGTCCCGTTCTCGAACCCACCGTTGGCGATCACCTGTCCACCGGTGCAACCACCACCGCCGCCGACGGTCAGGGTGTAGCTGGCGGAGCGGGAGACCCCGCCGGAGCCCGCGCCGGTGACCGTGACGGTGTACGTGCCCGCCGGGGCCGAGGCCGACGCGCTGACCGTCATGGTGGCGGAGCCGCCGGAGGTGACCGACGACGGGCTGAACGACACGGAGACCCCGGCCGGGGCGCCGGTCGCCGACAGGCCGACCGTCTGGGCGGTGCCGCTGGTGGTGGCCGTGCTCACCGTCGCCGTGGTCGACGCGCCCGGCTGCACCGAGCCCGACGTCGGGCTCACCGCGACCGAGAAGTCGTTGGTCACCGTGCCCACGGAGGTCTGCCAGATGGCGTACGCGATCCCGTCGGCGCTGCGGTCGAGCACCGTGGCGCTGATGTTCGAGGTGGTGTCGCAGGACCGGTGGTAGCACGGGTCGTACGCCGAGCCGGACGTGCCGCCCCACTTGGCGGCCTGGGCCGAGGTCTTGCGGGCGCTGGCGCCCGCGGCGTACCCGGATGTCTGGATGCCGGCCTGCTGGAACGAGTAGTCGTCGGAGCGTCCCTGACCCTCGACGTTCTCCTCCGGCTGGATGTTCAGCGAGTCCCAGTACGCCTTCAGCGGCGCCGCCGTGGCGGAGGTGATCCGGTTGATGAAGTAGCCGCCGTTGACGGAGCCCACCATGTCGAAGTTGTAGTAGCCCTTGATGTAGCCCTTCTGGGCGGCGGTGAGGGAACGGACGTAGAAGTCCGAGCCGTTGAGACCCTGCTCCTCGTCGGTCCACCAGGCAAACCGGACCCGCTTGGTCATGGCCGGGTTCTGCTGGGCCAGCACCAGCGCGTTCTCCAGCAGCGCCGACGAGCCCGAGGCGTTGTCGTTGATGCCGGGGCCGGCGGACACGCCGTCGAGGTGGGCGCCGAACATGACGACCTGGTCGGCGGGGCCGCCCGGCCACTCGGCGATCAGGTTGTTCGACCGGTACGTGCAGTCGGTGCAGACCTGCTCGCTCACCGTGTAGCCGGCGGCCTGGAGCTTCGTCTTGACGTACGTGAGGGAGGCCGTGTAGCCGGCGGTGCCGGCCCGCCGGTTGCCGCCGTTCTGGGTGGCGATGGTCTGGAACTGCGTGAGGTGACCCTGGACGTTGGCCACCGCGATGTTCGGCGCGGCCAGGGACTGCGCGGCGGGCGCGAGCACGCCGGCGGGCGGTGCCGGGGACGCCGATGCCGGCACGCCGGCCAGCGTCGCCGCGCCGCCGAGCACGGCGAGCGCGACGCCAGCGGTCAGGACTCTTCGCTTCATGGACGCTCCTCGATAAAGGGGGACGCCTGATGATGCCATCCAGGAACGCGAATGGGCGAGCACGAACTGAGCCGAGAGACACCGCCGGGCCTGCACGGATTGCGAACTCGTCCACGCGGGACGGATCGGGCCGACACGGGACAAGGCGGGCCCACGCGAGGCGCGGCGAGGCCAGGTAGGGCGATCCTGGTACGGAACGGCCCCTCTGGAGCCGTTCCGTACCAGGGTCTCGTCGTGCGGCGTCGACCGCGGCTCGCGGTCGGCGCCCGACCGGGACCCCGGTCGGGACGGGCGACGCGTGCCCGGAGCGCCGCTCAGGTGCGGCGGAGCATCGCTCAGGTGCGGCGGAGCATCGCGAGGAACATCGCGTCGGTGCCGTGCCGGTGCGGCCACAGCTGCACCGTCGGCCCGTCGCCGAGACCGGGCATCCCCGCCGGCAGCAGCGGCCGGGCGTCGACGAAGTCGACGGGCACGCCGGAGCGGCGGGCCGCCTCGGTCACCGTCACGTGCGTCTCCACGGTGTGCGGGGAGCACGTCACGTAGGCCACCAGCCCGCCCGGGCGGGTCGCGCGCAGCGCCGCGGCCAGCAGCTCACGCTGTAGCCGGGTCAGCGGCGGCAGATCCGACGGCTGACGCCGCCAGCGCGACTCCGGCCGGCGGCGCAGCGACCCCAGCCCGGTGCAGGGCGCGTCGACCAGCACCCGGTCGAAGTGCCCCTCCGGCAGCTTCGGATCCGCGCCGACGGTCCGGCCGTCGACGTTCAGCACGGTCACCGGCAGGCCGCGGGTGGCCTGGCTGACCAGCCGGGCCCGGTGCTCGGAGACCTCGACCGCGGTCAGCCGCGCGTCGCGCTGGGCGGCGAGGGCGCCGAGCAGGCCGGACTTGCCGCCCGGGCCGGCACACAGGTCCAGCCAGCGCCCGTCCGGGCCGTCGAGCGGGGCCACCGCCAGGGCGTTGGCCACCAACTGGGAGCCCTCGTCCTGCACGTGGGCGCGGCCCTGCGCGAGCGCCGGCAGGTCGCCGGGCGCACCGCCGGAGAGATAGACCGCGTACGGGGAGAAGGCCCCCGGCGCGCCGCCCGCCTCGTCGGCCAGTTCCGCCGCGTCGGCCAGCCCCGGCCGGGCGCAGAGATGCACCGGCGGGCGCTCGTTGTTCTCGATGAGCAGCCGGGTGGTCTCGCCGAGATCGCCGCCGAGGGCCTCGGCGAAGGCCCGCACGATCCACTGCGGATGGCTGTACGCCAGGGCGAGGTGCCCGATCGGGTCGCTCTCCGCCGACGGGGCCAGCTTGGCCACCCAGGCGTCGGCGTCCCGGCCGGCGACCTCACGCAGCACCGCGTTGGCGAAGCCGGTCGCGCCGGGGCCGACCGACCGGACCAGGTCGACGGTCGAGGAGACCGCGGCGTGCGCCGGCACCCGGGTGTGCAGGAGCTGGTAGGCCCCGAGCCGCAGCGCGTCGCGCACCGGCGGGTCGATGCGCTGCACGTCGCGCCCGGCGGCGTCGCTGAGGATCGCGTCGAGGGTGCCGAGGTGCCGCAGCGTGCCGTAGGTCAGCTCGGTGGCGAAGGCGGCGTCCCGGCCGGTCAGCCCGGCGTCCCGCAGGAACGACGGAAGCACCAGGTTCGCGTACGCGTCGTCCCGGTGCACCGCCGCGACTGCCTCGTAGGCCACCTGGCGCGGCAGGTCCACCGCCGGACGGGCCGGGCGCCGGGCACCGTCGCGACGGTCACCGCCGGCCCGGGCGCCCCACTGACCGCCCCGCGCCGGCCGCTCGCCGCGCTGGCCGCCCGAGGGACGCTCGCCGCGCCCACCGGACCGCTCACCACTGGACCGCTCGCCACCGAACCGCTCACCACCGGGTCGCTCGTCGCGCCGCTCGGCGGTGCGGTCGCCCGAGGGCCGTTCCGAAGGATCCGTCACGCGAGTTCCTCCCCGGCCGCGACCCGGACGCCCCGCGCCCAGTCGGTCGCCGGCATCGCCCGCTTGCCCGCCGCCCGGACCTCGCCGAGGCGCACCGGGGTCGTGGCCGTACCGGCCAGCACCCGGGACTTCTCCACCAGCAGCTCACCCGGTTTCAACTCCGGGCCGTCGGGCACCACGGTGACCGGGCCCAGCTTGACGCGTTCGCCCCGCAACGTCGTCCACGGACCGGGCGCCGGGGTGCAGGCCCGGATCCGTCGGTCCACCGCGAAGGCGGGATCGGACCAGCGCACCCGGGCGTCCTCCACGGTCAGCTTCGGCGCCAGCGACACCCCGTCGGCGGGCTGCGGCTCGGCCCGGGCGGTGCCGTCGTCGATCGCGTCGAGGACGGCCACCAGCAGGCCGGCGCCGGAGTGGGCCAGCCGCTCCAGCAGGTCGCCGGACGTGTCGGCCGGACGGATCTCGTCGGTCAGCGTGCCGTAGACCGGGCCGGTGTCCAGCCCTTCCTCCAACTGGAACACGCTCGCCCCGGTCACCTCGTCGCCGTGCAGCACGGCGTGCTGCACGGGTGCCGCGCCGCGCCAGGCGGGCAGCAGCGAGAAGTGCAGGTTGATCCAGCCGTGGCGGGGGATCTCCAGGGCCACCGGCGGCACCAGCGCGCCGTAGGCGACCACGGGGACGCAGTCGGGGGCCAGCTCGCGTAGCCGGTCCAGGAACTCGGGCTCACGCGGCCGGGCGGGGGTGAGCACCTCGACCCCGTGCTCGTCGGCCCACGCCCCCACCGGGGAGCGGAGCAGACCACGACCGCGCCCGGCGGGGGCGTCCGGCCGGGTGACCACGGCGACCAGCTCGTGACGGGAGGCCGCCACGGCGGCAAGGGCGGGAACGGCGACGGCCGGCGTACCGGCGAAGATCACGCGCACGGGCTCACCGACCCAGGCCGAAGAGGCTGCCGGAGGCGTGCGGATTGACCTTCACCGTCGGCGGGGTGGCCGGGTCGTACCACTCGGCCTGGCGGATCGCCTTCATCGCCTCCTTGCGCCCGGCCGCGTCCAGCCGGTCCAGGAAGAGCACCCCGTCGAGGTGGTCGGTCTCGTGCTGCACGCAACGCGCCATCAGGCCGGTGCCGACGATCTGCATCGGGTCGCCGTAGCCGTTGAAGCCCTTGGCGATCACGTTCTGCCGACGCTTGGTGTCGAAGTAGAGGCCGGGAATGGAGAGGCAGCCCTCGGGACCGTCCTGCTCCTCGGCGTCGGGGAACTCCAGCACCGGGTTGACCAGGTGGCCGACCACGTCGTCGACGTCGAAGGTGAACACCCGCAGGCCCACACCGAGCTGCGGCGCGGCGAGGCCGGCGCCGTTCTGCTCACGCATCGTGTCGGTCAGGTCGGCGATGAGCTTGCGCAGCTCGACGTCGAAGTCGACCACCGGATCGGCCGGCGTGCGCAGCACCGGATCCCCGAACAGACGGATGGGCTGGACGGTCACTCGGCATGGCTCCTTCGGCGGGCGGGCTGGTGCCGTACCAGTCTACGGAGTACCGCCGGCTGCCCCGGCCGGCGGACCGCGATCCGGCACGGGGCGTTGCGTGTCGATGGTCACCGGGAGGATCTCGTGGCTGCGCGGGGCACGCCGTGCCGGCGTGACGGCCGAGCCGCGCAGGGCCGGCCCGGGCAGCCGACGCAGCAGTGGGAGGGCGGCTCAGCCGGCGGTGCCCGGCTCCCCGGCCAGCACCGCGTCGCCGCCGAGCAGGGCGTGCTCGGGCAGCGGCAGCCTGATGCCGTGGGCGGCCTCCCAGTCGTGGATCAGGTCGGGCCGCGCCTGGGCGGCGAAGTAGTCCACCGCGCTCATCCCACCGACCACCGGCTCGTCCACCTCGGCGACGAGCCGGGCCGGCACCAGGCGGAAACCGCTCTGCAGGGCGGCGCTGAGCCGGCGGTGCCCGTCGACGACGAAGAAGTACTCCCCGGTGTAGCCGATCCGCAGCGGCTCCAGCGCCTCGCCACCCGCGGCGGCGACCTCGCCGACGAACTCCGAGTCCCACAGCTCGCGCAGGTGGGCGATGTCCTCGGTCGGGTAGACCCGGGCCGGGTCGAGCAGCAGCAGCGGCGGGGCGTCGCGCAGCACGTCCGCGCCCAGCCGGCCCTCGTACGCGTCGATGATGTGCTCGATGACCTCGGTCGCCGGGGCGCGGGTGGTGTCGCAGATCAGGTCGTAGTTGCGCAGCCGGGCCTTGTCCACGCCGTAGCGGACGATGAACCGGCCCCGCTCGCTCTCGCTGCGTTCCAGCAGCTTGGCCTTGGCCTCCTCCTGGGAGGCGTAGCTCTCGGCCGGGCCGGAGGGGCGGGCGAGCACCCGCCGGGCCGCCTCGCCCGGCTCGGTGATCATGTGCACCTTGAGCGCGTCGGTGAAGAAGTGCCAGGCCAGCCGGGAGTCCATGACCAGCCGCTCGCCGGAGGCGGCGATGTCCCGCTGGAGCTGGTCGACGTAGCCGTCGACGGCCTGGTCCAGCTCCGCGTGCAGGTTGAGCTGGAGCGCGGTCATCTGCCGCTCCTGCGCCATCTGGCGGTAGAGGTCGCCGACGCTGACCCGGCGCAGGCCGAGCCGCTCGGCGATCTCCACGGAGACGGTGCTCTTGCCGCTGCCGAGGTCACCATTGAAGACGATCGACTGACGAACGGTCACGACTGGTCCACCCCTGATCACCGGCTGTTTGACATCATCGACATCGCGCCGAACCGACGCGCTCCCGCCGTCGTCGCGATCCTGCGACAACTCCAGCTTGGCGCGTCTGGCGCCGCGCCGCGACCTGAAGCCGTCGTACGCCCGGGCATGACGGGCGATGCTATCACCCGCCCGACGGCCCGCCGCCGGACACGGCGTACGACGACGGGCCAGGTCGGGCCGGGGGCGGGCCCGTGCGGACGGGTCCGCCGCTCAGAAGAGCGCCAGCGGGTCGACCTGGAGCCGGACCGGGTCGGCGGCCTTGCGGGCGGTGCGTACCCCGGCCGCCGAGTGCAGCGCGCCGGCCAGCGCCACGGCCCGGGCCCGGGGCACCCGGACCAGCATCCGCTCCCGCTCCCCGTCGGCCGGCACCGGCCCGAGCAGCTCGGCCTCCGCCGGCAGCCGCGCCTCGGCCAGCAGGTCGGCCACCGCGGCCGGCAGGCCGGTCACGCTGGCCATCCGCACCGCCGGCGGGAAGCCCAGTTCCCGCCGCTCGGCCAGCTCCCGGGCGGCGAACCAGCCGGCGTCCCAGCGCAGCAGCGCCTGCACGGGGGCGAGGGCGCCGTCGGCGACCACCACCACCCGGCCGCCGGTCGAGGCGGGGCGGGCCAGCGCGGCGGCCGTCAGCCAACGGCGTAGCGCCTCCTCCCCCGCCCGCAGGTCGGCCCGGGTGAGCAGGGCCCACGAGTCGAGCAGCAGCACCGCGCCGAAGCCGCCCTCGGCGACCGGCTCGGCGCCGGGGGTGGCGATGACCAGGCCGGCGCCGCCCGGGACCGTGGCCAGCACCTCCTCGCGGCCCGAGGTGCGCACCGGCACGCCGGGGAAGGCCCGGCCCAGTTCCTCGGCGGTGCGCCGGGCACCGGTGACGGAGGCGCGCAGCCGCCGTCCGCCGCACTCCGGGCAGGCGTACGCGGCGGCGACCCGCCCGCACCAGCGGCAGGCCGGGGTGCCCTCGGCCGACGGCAGCGCGAGCGGCCCGGCGCAGTGCGGGCAGCGGGCCGGGGTGCGGCACTCGGCGCAGGCCACCGACGGCAGGTAGCCGCGGCGGGGCACCTGGACCAGCACCGGCAGGTCGGCGCGGAGCGCCTCCCGGGCGGTGGTCCAGGCCAGGCTGGGCAGCCGGGCGGTGGCCGCCCCGGGGTCCCGGGCCAGCTGTGGGTCGTCGCCGGTGGGCGCGATCGCCGGCATCCGGGCCCGCACGGTCGCCCGGTCGGCCACCACCTCGCGGGCCCAACCGGTCTCCACCAACAGCTGCGCCTCGGCGGTACGCGTGTACCCGCCCACCAGGGCGGCGGCGTCGCCGAGCTGGGCGCGGGTGAGCAGCACGTCCCGGGCGTGCGGGTAGGGGGCCCGGGGCTCGGCGTGCAGGTCGTCGCCGTCGTCCCAGATCGCCACCAGCCCGAGGCGGGCGACCGGGGCGAACATCGCGGCCCTGGTGCCGACCACCACCGCCACGTCACCGCGCCGGGCGGCGAGGAACGCCCGGTAGCGCCGGGCGGGGCCGAGCGCGGCGGAGAGGCAGACGTGCCGCCCCGGCCCCAGCGCGGCACGTAGGGCGGCGTCGAGGCGGTCCAGGTCGCGGTTGTCGGCGACGACCAGCACCGCGCCCCGGCCGCCGGCCACGGTGGCGGCGACGGCCTCGGCGTACCGGGCCGGCCAGTCCTCTCCCGGCAACGCCGACCAGACCGCACGGGGGGCCCGCCCGTCGGCGAGCGCCCGGAGCAGGGCCGGGCCGGCCGGATAGTCCCGCCAGGCGTCGGGACCGGGGTCGTTGTCCGGCGCCACGGAGCTCCGGCCCGGCTGGGCGAGATCGCCGACGGGGGCGGGGTCTCCAGCTGGGACGGGGTCTCCGGCGGGGACGGGGTCTCCCACGGGGGATGCGGTGCGGGCGGGGTCTTCGGCGGGGGCGGTGGCGCGGGCGCGGACCTCCTTCTCCACCCGGGCGTGCCGGGGCGGCACGGCGAGGCGGAGCACGTCGGCGAGGCTGCCGGCGTAGCGGTCCGCGACCGCCCGGGCCAGCCGGGCGACCTCCGGCGCGAGCACCGGCTCCGGTGAGACGACCTTCTCCAGGTACGCCAGCCGGCCGGTGTGCCCCGAGTCGTCGGCCCGCTCCAGCAGCCAGCCGTCCACGAGCTGCCCCGCGAAGCGGACCTTCACCCGTACGCCGGGGACGGCGTCGGCGTCCAGCTCGGCCGGGACGAGGTAGTCGAACGGGCGGTCCAGGTGGGCCAGCGGCACGTCGACGCAGACACGAGCGACCGGCGACCCCTGTGCGGGTCGCCGGTCGCTGCGCCTGGTGCCGGTCAGGCTCCTGCGGCCGACTTGAGGTCGGCGGCCCGGTCGGTGCTCTCCCAGGTCAGGTCCGGCAGCTCCCGGCCGAAGTGGCCGTAGGCGGCGGTCTGCTGGTAGATCGGGCGGAGCAGGTTGAGGTCCCGGATGATGGCGGCCGGGCGCAGGTCGAAGACCTCGGAGACGGCCTTCTCGATCGAGGCGACCGGCACGGTCTCGGTGCCGAACGTCTCGACGAAGAGGCTGACCGGGTGGGCCTTGCCGATCGCGTACGCGACCTGGACCTCGCACCGCTCGGCCAGGCCGGCGGCGACCACGTTCTTGGCCACCCAACGCGTCGCGTACGCCGCCGAGCGGTCCACCTTCGACGGGTCCTTGCCGGAGAACGCGCCGCCGCCGTGCCGGGCGTAGCCGCCGTAGGTGTCGACGATGATCTTGCGACCGGTCAGGCCGGCGTCGCCCATCGGCCCGCCGATCTCGAACCGGCCGGTCGGGTTGACCAGCAGCCGGTAGCCCTCGGTTTCCAGACCGAGGCTCTCCAGCTCCGGGGCGATGACGTGCTCGCGCACGTCGGGGGTGAGCAGCGAGTCCAGCGAGATGTCCGCGGCGTGCTGGCTGGAGACGACCACCGTGTTGAGCCGGACGGGGCGCAGCCCCTCGTACTCGATGGTGACCTGGGTCTTGCCGTCAGGGCGCAGGTACGGGATGGTGCCGTCCTTGCGGACCTGGGAGAGTCGCCGGGCCAGCCGGTGCGCCAGGGCGATCGGCAGCGGCATCAGCTCCGGCGTCTCGGAGCAGGCGAAGCCGAACATCATGCCCTGGTCGCCGGCGCCCTGTGCGTCCAGCGCGCTCTCCGACGCCCCGGTACGCAGCTCGAACGCGTTGTCGACGCCCTGCGCGATGTCCTCCGACTGGGCGCCGATGGAGACGTTGACGCCGCACGAGGCGCCGTCGAAGCCCTTCTTCGACGAGTCGTAGCCGATGTCGAGGATGGTCCGGCGGACGATGGTCGGGATGTCGGCGTACGCCTTGGTGGTCACCTCACCCGCGATGTGCACCTGGCCGGTGGTGATCAGGGTCTCCACCGCCACGCGGCTGCGCGGGTCCTGGGCGAGCAGGGCGTCGAGGATGCCGTCGCTGATCTGGTCGGCGATCTTGTCCGGGTGGCCTTCCGTGACCGATTCGGAAGTGAAGAGGCGGCGTGTCACGGCACTCCTAAATTGTGGAAGTCGTTCCGCGGCAGTGTAATCATCCGCGTTAGAGTCTGGCCCCTTCGGCCGTGCCCGGTTCCAGCCGTCAAGAACGGCCGGGCAACCGGGCCACCACGAGATCCCAGACGCCGTCGGCGAGGTCCTCCTTGGACCGTTCGGGCATCCGGCTGACCGAGCCGTCCACGCCGATGACGGTCGCCGCGTTGGTGTCGGCGCCGAAGACCTTGTCGTGCCCGACCTCGTTGATGACGATGAGGTCCGCCCGCTTGCGGGCGAGCTTGGCCCGGCCGTTGGCCTCGGCGTCGCCCGTCTCCGCGGCGAACACCACCAGCACCTGCTCCGGGCGACGGCGCCGGCCCAGCTCGGCCGCGATGTCCGGATTGGTGACGAGCTCGATGGTGGGCGCGCTGCCGTCGTCCGACTTCTTGATTTTGCCAGGCGCGTAGGTCGCGGGGCGGAAATCGGCCGGAGCCGCCGCCATCACCACCACCTCGGCGTCGGCGGCCGCCGCCAGCGTGGCGTCGTGCAGCTCGCCCGTGGTGCCGACCCGGATCAGGTCGACACCGGCGGGATCGGGCAGCGACACGTTGGCCGCGATCAGGGTGACCCGGGCGCCCCGGGCCACCGCGCAGCGGGCGAAGGCGTAGCCCTGCTTGCCCGAGGAGCGGTTGCCCAGGAAACGGACCGGGTCGAGGGGCTCGCGGGTGCCGCCGGCGGTCACCACCACGTGCCGCCCCGCCAGGTCGGCGGGGGCCCCGACGCCCCGGGCGAGGGCCCGACGGGCGACCGCGAAGATCTCCGCCGGGTCCGGCAGGCGGCCCTTGCCGGTGTCGGCTCCGGTGAGCCGGCCGACGGCGGGCTCGACGACCCGCACGCCACGGGAGCGCAGCGTCGCGACGTTGGCGACGGTGGCCGGGTGCTCCCACATCTCGGTGTGCATGGCCGGGGCCAGCACGACCGGACAGCGGGCGGTCAGCAGCGTGTTGGTGAGCAGGTCGTCGGCGAGGCCGTGGGCGGCCTTGGCCAGCAGGTCGGCGGTGGCCGGTGCGACCACCACCAGGTCGGCCTGCTGACCGAGCCGGACGTGCGGCACCTCGTGCACGGCGGACCAGACGTCGTCGGCGACGGGCTGGCCGGAGAGCGCGGCCCAGGTCGGGGCCCCGACGAAGCGCAACGCCGACGCGGTCGGCACGACCCGGACCTGGTGGCCCGACTCGGTGAAGAGCCGCAGCAGCTCGCACGCCTTGTAGGCGGCGATGCCACCGCCGACCCCGAGGACGATCCGGGGAGACATCGACGCGGGGCGAATTACGGCTGGTCGGTCGGCTCGGCGGTGAGCAGGCCCGCGTTGATCTCGCGCATGGCGATGGAGAGCGGCTTCTCCTGCGGCGTGGTCTCGACCAGCGGGCCGACGTACTCCAGCAGACCCTCACCGAGCTGGCTGTAGTAGGCGTTGACCTGGCGCGCGCGCTTGGCGGCGAAGATCACCAGCGCGTACTTCGAGGTCGTCTTCTCGAGGAGCTCGTCGATCGGCGGGTTGGTGATGCCTTCGGGGCTTGCGATGGATCCCACGAATTAACCTCTGCGTCTATCGCACCGCGCTCGGCGGTGCTGGCGGTCAACCGCGAACGTGCGGTGGCGCCGGAGCCAGGAAGGAAGAACCGGACAAGCCTAACAGCTCGTCGACGACCCGCCCGGTGCGGTCGTGCGCGAGGGTGTGTTCGAAGGCGACCAGCGTGGCCTGCGGGGGGACGTTCCCCGGCGGGTGCAGCAGCACCAGCCGGGCGTCGGGCAACGCGGCCCGGACCAGCAGCGCGCCGGCGAGGTCGAGGCCGACCAGCACCGGCTGGCCGGCGGCGAGCCGGGACCGCAGCGGTTCGTACGGGGTGCCGCGCCGGTGGGGCCCGGCCCGGCTCCACTCCAGCAGCTCACCGGCGGCCACCATCCGGTCGAACTCGGCCGGGGTCAGGAAGAACCGGTCGACGCCGTCCAGCTCGCGCTCCCGGCGGGGTCGCGTGGTGGCCGGCACCGGAACCCACACGGACGGAGAACGCGCCCGGACGCGCTCGACGACACTCTCCGTGCCGGAGCCCGAAGGCCCCGCCAGGACAGTGAGCCGAGCCGCCGGGCGCGCCTCGTCATCCGTGTTCACTGCTTGTTTCTACACGCAGCCAGCATCAGTTGGCGGCGAACTCTCCAAGCAGTGCCTTGCGCTGCTGCTCGCCGAGGCCACGCAGGCGACGGCTGTCGGCGATCTTGAGCCTCTCCATGATCTGGGTGGCCCGGATCTTGCCGATACCCGGCATCGCCTGCAGCACGGCGGAGACCTTGAGCTTGCCGACGACATCGTCGGACTCGGCACGCTCGAGGACGGCTCCGAGGGTGGTCTTGCCCTGCTTGAGCTGCTCCTTCAGCTCAGCACGGGCCTTGCGGATCTCCGCGGCCTTCTCCAGCGCGGCAGCGCGCTGTTCCGGGGTCAGTGACGGGAGCGGCACCAGTTCTCCTCAGGTCCCTATCGCGACGGGCGGGACGCACCGCCGCATCTGTGAAACGTGGTGTCGCTGTGAACCAAGGGGTCCGTGGTTCCCAGCGCGGGGAAAACTAGCGGTCGAGGACGCATTCGGCAACGTGGACGCGCGATGATCATCGCAAAGTGACCGAGCCGTCAGTCAGTCACCGGGCGGCGAGAGCGGCCCGACAGTCGGTCAGTGCGCGCTCGGCGGCGGCCCGCAGGGCGTCCGGATCCGGGCCCGCGCCCAACACCTCGCGGGAGTACGAGGGCAGCACCGCGGGCAGCGCGGAGCCGAAGACGACGCGCAGATCCGCCGCGGTGGCGCCCTGCGCCCCGAGGCCCGGAGCGAGTAGCGGACCGTTCACGGCGGACAGGTCGTGACCGGTGTCACCGATGGTCGCACCGACCACCAGCCCGAAGCTGCCGAGCGGTTGCGCACCCGCGTTGAGCTGGGAAATCTCGTCGATCACGGCCTGCGCCACGGTGCGTCCGTCGGCGGTGCGGGCGCGCTGCACGGCGGCGCCCTCGGGGTTGGAGGTGAGCGCCAGCACGAACACCCCGCCGCCGTGCTCGGCGGCCAGTTCGAACATCGGCGCGAGCGCGCCGACACCGAGGTACGGGCTCGCGGTCACCGCGTCCACATGGACCGAGCTGGATGGGTCGAGGTACGCGGAGGCGTACGCGGCGACCGTCGAGCCGATGTCGCCGCGCTTGACGTCCAGGAGAACGAGCGAGCCCGCTTCGCGTAACTGTCGGATAGTTGACTCTAGAATCGCCATACCTTTCGAGCCGAAACGCTCGAAAAAGGCCGACTGGGGCTTGACCACCGCGACCCGGTCACCAAGGGCTTCCGTGACCGTCCGGGCGAACCGGTCAAGCCCCCGGATGTCGTCGTCAAGCCCCCAGCGAGTCAGCAGCTCAGGGTGCGGGTCGATGCCGACGCAGAGCGGTCCCCGCTCGGTGACGGCCCGGTGCAGGCGGGCGCCGAAGCTGTCCATCCGGTTCTCTTCCTCTCCTGCGCGCCCCGGGCGTCACCGCCGGGGCGGGCATGTCCCCGCGGGCGGCACGTGCCGCCCGCGTACTCCCGCCGGTGGATGACCGGCGAATGACCGACGGATGGCCGGCGGCTCAGCCGGCCCGCACCGCGGCGGCGACCCCGGCGGCGATCCGCGCCAGGTCGGCGTCGTCGGCGACGTACGGCGGCATGGTGTAGACGAGGTCGCGGAACGGCCGCAGCCAGACCCCCTCGGCGACCGCCGCGGCGGTCGCGGCGGGCAGGTCCACCGCGCGGTCGAGCTGGACCACGCCGATCGCGCCGAGCACCCGCACGTCGGTCACCCCCGGCGCGCCGCGCAACGGCTCCAGGCCGGCCCGCAGGCCCGCCTGCACCCTCTCGACCTGCCCCACCCAGTCCCCGGCCCGCAGCAGGCCGAGGGAGGCGTTGGCGACCGCACAGGCCAGCGGATTGCCCATGAACGTCGGTCCGTGCGCCAGCACCCCGTCGGCCGAGATGCCGCGGGCGACCTCCGCCGTGCAGAGCGTGGCGGCCAGCGTCAGGTACCCGCCGGTGAGGGCCTTACCCACGCACATCACGTCGGGCGCCACCCCGGCGTGCTCGGCGGCGAACATGGCGCCCGTACGCCCGAAACCGGTGGCGATCTCGTCGAAGATCAGCAGCACGCCGTGCGCCCGGGTCACCTCGCGCAACACCCGCAGGTAGTGCGGGTGGTGGAAGCGCATCCCGCCGGCGCCCTGGACCACCGGTTCCACGATGACCGCGGCCAACTCGTGGGCGTGCCGCTCGACCGCCTCGACCAGGGCCGCCTCGTAGGCCGGGTCGGGCAGGGTGTCGAAGCCACCGGGCGGCACGGGGGCGAAGACCTGCCGGGGCAGCACGTCGCCCCAGAGGTGGTGCATCCCGCCCTCCGGGTCGCAGACGCTCATCGGATGGAACGTGTCGCCGTGGTAGCCGCCCCGCCAGGTGCCCAGCCGGCGGCGTTCCGGCCGGCCGGTGGCCCGCTGGTACTGCAGGCACATCTTGATCGCGACCTCGACGCCGACCGAGCCGGAGTCGGCCAGGAAGACGTGCTCCAGCCCGTCCGGGGCCAGCTCGACCAGGGTGGTCGCCAGGCGCACCGCGGGCTCGTGCGTGAGCCCGCCGAACATCACGTGGCTCATCCGGCCGAGTTGGTCGGTCACCGCCGCGTCGAGCACCGGGTGCCGGTAGCCGTGGATCGCCGCCCACCACGACGACATCCCGTCGACCAGCTCCCGGCCGTCGGCCAGCCGCAGCCGTACGCCCTCCGCGCCGTCCACCACGTACGGCGGGCTGGCCGGCGGCAGCGCCCCGTACGGATGCCACACATGCGCCCGATCCGCACCCAGAATCTCCTCAGGCGTCACCGCCCCTCCCTCCCTCCCTCTCCCCACCCGCCCACCCCTCCCCCCTCTCCCCCGCGATCTTGCACTTGTGGCCCGCGATACGACCGGTGAGGGCGATATGTCGGGGCGGAAACTGCAAGATCGCGGGGGGAGAGGATGGTCAGGGGGTGGGGGGTGTGGAGCGGGTGGCGGCGCGGACCAGGGCCGGGCCGCCGTAGATGAAGCCGGTGTAGAGCTGGACCAGGGCGGCACCGGCATCGAACATCCTCGCGGCGGAGTCCCGGTCCACGATGCCGCCGACGCCGATCACCGGCAGCCGGCCGCCGGCCTCCCGGTGCACGAAGGCGACCACCTCGCGGGCGCGGTCGGCGAGCGGACGACCGGAGAGACCGCCGGTCTCCGCGCCACGGGCCCGGTCGGCCGGGGCGAGCCCGTCGCGCGCCAGCGTGGTGTTGGTGGCGATCACCCCGGCCGCGCCCCGCGCCAGGCAGACCTCCAGCAGCTCCGCGATCGCCGGCTCGGTGAGGTCCGGGGCGATCTTCACCAGCACCGGCTTCTCCCCCACCAGCGCCGCCAGGATGGCGTCCAGGTGCGCCCGGTCCTGCAGGGAACGCAGACCCGGGGTGTTCGGCGAGGAGACGTTGACCGCGAAGTAGTCACCGTGCTCGCGCAACGCACGGTACGAGGCGAGGTAGTCCTCCACCGCCTCGTCCAGCGGGGTCACCTTCGACTTGCCCAGCGAGATGCCCAGCGGCACCCCGATCGGGCGGGGCAGCGCCGCGAGCCGGGCCGCGAGGGCCTCGGCGCCGGCGTTGTTGAAGCCCATCCGGTTGACCACCGCCTCGCTGGCCGGCAGCCGGAACAGCCGGGGCCGGGGGTTGCCCGGCTGCGGAAACGCGGTGACCGTACCGACCTCGACGAAGCCGAAGCCCAGCGCCGGCCAGGCCGGCAGTGCCACGCCGTCCTTGTCCATCCCGGCGGCGAGCCCGACCGGGTTGGGGAACTCGACGCCGAACACCGTGCGCGGCGCGCGGACGGCGTACCGGGCCCGCAGCGCGGCCAGGGCCGCCGGCCGGCGGGAGAGCCCCGCCAGCCGGCGCAGCGTCCACTCGTGCGCGGCCTCCGCGTCCCCGCCCCCGATCCGGAACAGGCCCGGTCGTACGACCCGCTCGAAGATCACGCCCGACCCTCCTGCCCCCGTCGACCAGGAAGTTGTCGCCCGCCGGGCCGGCGTGTCACCACAACAACTTCATGATCGCCAAGGTGAGGGCTGGTCACTCGGCGGCCCGCAGGGCGGCGTGCAGCTCCTGGAGCGGGCGCACCTGCATGTCGCCCCGGATCCGCGCCTCGATGCCCATCACCGCCGCCGCCGCGCCCGGCACCGTCGTGATGCACGGGATGTCCGCCGTGACGGCGGCGCTGCGGATCTCGTAGCCGTCCGAGCGGGCGCTCGCACCCGAGCCCTGCGGAGTGTTGATCACCAGCGCCACGGCGCCGCCGAGGATCAGCGACACCGCGTCCTCGCCCCCGCCGGACTCGTAGTGCTTGCGGATCTGCTCGCAGGCGATGCCGTGCCGGCGCAGCACCTCCGCCGTGCCGGTGGTGGCGACGATCTCGAACCCGAGATCGGCCAGCCGCTTCACCGGGAAGATCATGCCGCGCTTGTCCCGGTTGGCGACCGAGACGAAGATCTTCCCGCCGGTCGGCAGCGAGCCGTACGCGGCCGACTGCGACTTGGCGAAGGCGTGCCCGAAGGCGGTGTCGATGCCCATCACCTCGCCGGTGGACTTCATCTCGGGGCCGAGCAGCGAGTCCACGCCCTTGCCGGTGGGGGTGCGGAACCGCTTGAACGGCAGCACCGCCTCCTTGACCGCGATCGGGGCGCCGGCCGGCAGCGAGCCGCCGTCCCCCGTGGCCGGGAGCAGCCCCTCGGCGCGCAACTCGGCGATGGTGGCGCCCAGCGCGATCCGGGCCGCCGCCTTCGCCAGCGGCACGGCCGTCGCCTTGGAGACGAACGGCACCGTCCGGGACGCGCGGGGGTTCGCCTCCAGCACGTAGAGCATGTCGTCCTTCAGCGCGTACTGCACGTTGAGCAGGCCACGCACGCCGATGCCCCGGGCGATCGCCTCGGTGTAGCGGCGTACCTGGGCCACGTGCGAGCCGGCCAGCGTGATCGGCGGCAGCGCGCAGGACGAGTCGCCGGAGTGGATCCCGGCCTCCTCGATGTGCTCCATCACGCCGCCCAGGTAGACCTCGCCGTCGGCGTCGCAGAGCGCGTCCACGTCGATCTCGATGGCGTCGTCGAGGAACCGGTCCACCAGCACCGGATGGTCCGGGGAGATCTCGGTGGCCCGCCCGATGTAGCCGCGCAGCGTGGCGTCGTCGTAGACGATCTCCATGCCCCGCCCGCCCAGCACGTACGACGGCCGGACCAGCACCGGGTAGCCGATCTCGTCGGCGATGGCCTTCGCCTCGTCGTACGAGGTCGCCATGCCGTGCGCCGGGGCGCGCAGCCCGGCCCGGGCCAGCACCGCGCCGAACGCGCCCCGCTCCTCGGCCAGGTGGATCGACTCCGGGGAGGTGCCGACGACCGGCACGCCCGCGTCCTTCAGCCGCTGCGCCAGGCCCAGCGGGGTCTGGCCGCCGAGCTGGACGATCACCCCGACCACGCCCGGCCCGCCGGCCGCCTTGCCGGAGGAGTCCTCGGCGTGCCAGACCTCCAGCACGTCCTCGAAGGTGAGCGGCTCGAAGTAGAGCCGGTCGGCCGTGTCGTAGTCGGTGGAGACCGTCTCCGGGTTGCAGTTGACCATCACGGTCTCGAAGCCGGTGCCCGCGGCGGTGCTGTCGGGCGCGCTGCGCAGCGCCTGGACGGCGTGCACGCAGGAGTAGTCGAACTCGATGCCCTGGCCGATCCGGTTCGGCCCGGAACCCAGGATCATCACCTTCGGCCGGGCCGACGGCACGACCTCGGTCTCCTGGTCGTACGTCGAGTAGTGGTAGGGCGTGGTCGCCTCGAACTCGGCGGCGCAGGTGTCCACCGTCTTGTAGACCGGGCGGACGTCGAGGCGGTGCCGCAGCGTCCGTACGCCGTCCTCGGCGGCCAGCTCCGGGCGCAGCGCGGCCAGCTGCCGGTCCGACAGGCCGGCCCGCTTGGCCCGGCGCAGCAGGTCGGCGTCGAGCACCGGGGCGTCCACGATCTCGGCGCGCAGCTCGACGAGGGCGGCGATCTGGTCCAGGAACCAGGGGTCGATCCCGCCGGACGCGGCGCTGACCTCGGCGATCGACGCGCCGAGGCGCAGCGCTCGCTCGACGGTGTAGAGCCGGCCGTCGTGCGGCATCCGCAGCGCGGCGAGGGTGTCCTCCTTCGTCACGCCGGCCGGGTCGACGCCCGTCGCGGCGGCGACGACCGGATCCGGCACGGTCCAGAATCCGGCTGCCTTCGTCTCCAGCGAGCGCATGGCCTTGTTCAGCGCCTCGCTGAAGTTGCGGCCCAGGCTCATCGCCTCGCCGACGGACTTCATCGTCGTGGTCAGCTCCGGGTCGGCGCCCGGGAACTTCTCGAACGCGAACCGGGGGATCTTCACCACCACGTAGTCCAGGGTCGGCTCGAACGCCGCCGGGGTCTTCAGGGTGATGTCGTTGGGGATCTCGTCGAGGGTGTAGCCGATGGCCAGCTTCGCGGCGATCTTCGCGATCGGGAAGCCGGTGGCCTTGGAGGCCAGCGCCGACGACCGGGACACCCGCGGATTCATCTCGATCACGACGATCCGGCCGTCGGCCGGGTTGACGGCGAACTGGATGTTGCAGCCGCCGGTGTCCACCCCGACCTCGCGCAGCACCGCGATGCCCAGGTCACGCAGCTGCTGGAACTCGCGGTCGGTGAGCGTCATGGCGGGGGCCACGGTGACGCTGTCGCCGGTGTGCACGCCCATCGGGTCGACGTTCTCGATCGAACAGACCACCACGACGTTGTCGTGCCGGTCGCGCATCAGCTCGAGCTCGTACTCCTTCCAGCCGAGCACGCTCTCCTCGATGAGGACCTCGTGCACGGGGCTGGCGGCCAGCCCGTCGCCGGCGATGCGGGCCAGGTCCTCCGGGGTGTGCGCCATGCCGGAGCCGAGGCCGCCCATGGTGAACGACGGCCGGATCACCACCGGCAGGCCCAGCTCGGTGACCGTTTCCTCGACCTCCGCCATCGAGTGGCAGACCCGGGAGCGGGGCACCAGGCTCGACGGGTCGTCGAGACCCAGGCGTACGCCGGCCTTGGCGACGATGTCCTTGAACAGCTGCCGGTCCTCGCCGCGCCGGATCGCCTCGATGTTGGCGCCGATCAGCTCCACGCCGTACTTGTCGAGCACGCCGGCCTCGTGCAGGGCGACCGCGGTGTTCAGCGCCGTCTGCCCGCCGAGAGTGGGCAGCACCGCGTCGGGGCGCTCCTTGGCGATCACCAGCTCGACGAACTCCGGGGTGATGGGCTCGACGTACGTGGCGTCGGCGAACTCGGGGTCCGTCATGATCGTCGCCGGGTTCGAGTTGACCAGGCTGACCCGGATCCCCTCGCTGCGCAGCACCCGGCAGGCCTGCGTGCCGGAGTAGTCGAACTCGCAGGCCTGCCCGATCACGATCGGCCCGGAGCCGATCACCAGGATGTGTTTGAGATCGGTCCGCTTAGGCATCTGTGCGCCCCTCGCTCTGGGTCCGGCCCTCGATCAGCTCCGCGAAGCGGTCGAAGAGGTAGTCCGCGTCGTGCGGACCGGCTGCCGCCTCCGGGTGGTACTGGACGGTGAAGGCGGGCACGTCCCTCGCCCGCAGCCCCTCGACGACGTTGTCATTGAGGCAGACGTGAGTGACCTCGACACCACCGAACTCGGTCTCGATCACCTCATCGGGTACGACCGCGCCGTGGCGCGCGCCCGGGACCTCGACCGCGAAGCCGTGGTTGTGGCTGGTCACCTCGACCTTGCCGGTGGCCCGGTCGAGCACCGGCTGGTTGGTCCCCCGGTGGCCGTAACCGAGCTTGTACGTGCCGAAGCCCAGCGCCCGGCCGAGGATCTGGCTGCCGAAGCAGATGCCGAACAGCGGCACCTTCCGGCGCAGCGCCTCCCGCGCCAGGGCCACCGGCCCGTCGGCGGTGGCCGGGTCGCCCGGGCCGGGCGAGAGGAAGACCGCGTCCGCCCCGGTGGCGAGCAGGTCGTCGATGGTGGAGTGGGCCGGGAGCACATGGGTGGTGACGCCCCGGGCGGCGAGCCGGCGCGGGACGTTGCGCTTGATGCCCAGGTCCAGCGCGGCGACCGTGAACCGGTGCTCACCGACGGCCTGCACCACGTACGGCTTCGCGGTGGTCACCTCGGCGGAGAGGTCCGCGCCGGCCATCTCCGGGGACTGCCGCACCCGGGCCAGCAGCGCCCGGGGGTCGGTCTCGACGCTGGAGATGCCGACCCGCTTCGCGCCGCGCTCGCGCAGGTGCCGGGTCAGCGCCCGGGTGTCCACGCCGCTGATGCCGACGACGCCCTCGGCGGCCAGCCGCTCCTCCAGCCCGCCGCTGGCCCGCCAGTTCGAGCTGATCCGGGCCGGGTCACGGACCACGTAACCGGCGACCCAGATCCGGTCCGACTCGTCGTCCTCGCCGTTGACGCCGGTGTTGCCGATGTGCGGGGCGGTCTGCACCACCACCTGACGGTGGTAGGAGGGGTCGGTCAGCGTCTCCTGGTAACCGGTCATGCCGGTGTTGAAGACCGCCTCGCCGAAGGTCTCCCCGACGCTGCCGTACGCCTCGCCGTGGAACGTGCGCCCATCCTCGAGTACGAGGATCGCGCTTCTGCGCTTGGTGCTCACTTGACAGCCTTTCCGTCCAGGACCGTCGGCTCGCCGCGCAGGAAGGTCGCCACGATGCGACCCGGCAGCGTCATGCGGGCGTACGGGGTGTTGCTGCTACGACTGGCCAGCTCCGCCGGCTCGATGGTGCGGCGGGCGGCCGGATCGACCAGGACCAGGTTGGCCGGCACGCCGGGCGCGGGGTCGAGACCGTGTCCCTCCAGCCCGGCGATCCGGGCCGGGGCACGCGACATCCGCTCGGCGATCAGGTCCCACTGCGGACCGAGCACGTCGAGGGCGACGGAGAGCGCCGTCTCCAGGCCGAGCATGCCCGGCCGGGCGTACGCCCACTCGCACTCCTTGTCCTCCACCGCGTGCGGGGCATGGTCGGTGGCGACGATGTCGATCACGCCCTCGACCAGGGCCGCCCGCAGCGCGGCGATGTCGGTCGCGGTGCGCAGCGGCGGGTTGACCTTGAAAACCGGGTCGTACGCTCCGGCGGGACTCCAGTTGTCCGCGATCGCGGGGCTCGCAAGCTCGCCCCTCCCGCTCACCGAGTCTCCGTTGTTCGCGAGTGCGGGGCTCGCAAGCTCACTCCTCCCGCTCACGACCTCGTCGGTGAGCAGCAGGTGGTGCGGAGTGACCTCGGCGGTGACCCGGACGCCCCGCGCCTTGGCCTGGCGCAGCACCTCGACGCTGCCGGCGGTGGAGACGTGACACACGTGCAGCCGGCTGCCGACGTGCTCGGCGAGCAGCACGTCGCGGGCGATGATCGCCTCCTCGGCGACCGCCGGCCAGCCGGTCAGGCCGAGCCGGGTCGACACCTCGCCCTCGTGCATCTGCGCGCCCTCGGTGAGCCGGGGCTCCTCGGCGTGCTGGGCGATGATCCCGTCGAACGCCTTCACGTACTCCAGCGCCCGGCGCATCAGCATCGGGTCGGCGACGCAGTGCCCGTCGTCGGAGAAGATCCGCACCCGGGCCGCCGAGTCGGCCATCGCGCCCAGCTCGGCGAGGCGCTCGCCGGCCAGGCCGACGGTGACCGCCCCGATCGGCTGCACGTCCACCAGCCCGGCCTCCCGGCCCAGCCGCCAGACCTGCTCGACCACGCCGGCGGTGTCGGCCACCGGCGAGGTGTTGGCCATCGCGCAGACCGCTGTGTAGCCACCGAGCGCCGCCGCCCGGGACCCCGACTCGACGGTCTCGGCGTCCTCCCGGCCCGGTTCGCGCAGGTGGGTGTGCAGGTCGACGAGGCCGGGCAGGGCGACCAGGCCGGTGCCGTCGACGACGGTCGCGTCCGGCGCGGTCAGCCCGGCGCCGACTGCGGCGACGACACCGTCGCGGATCAGCACGTCGGTCGGCGCGGCGCCGACGACGCTGACATTGGAGATCAGGTACGAGCTCACCGGTTGTTCCCCCCGAGCAGCAGGTAGAGGACGGCCATCCGCACGGAGACCCCGTTGGCGACCTGTTCGACGATGGTGGAGCGAGGCGAGTCGGCGACCTCGGGCGTGATCTCCATGCCCCGGTTCATCGGGCCGGGGTGCATGACGATCGCGTGCTCGGGCAGCCGGCGCATCCGCGGGCCGTCCAGCCCGTAGCGGCGGGCGTACTCGCGGGCGGACGGGAAGTAGGAGGCGTTCATCCGCTCCCGTTGCACCCGCAGCATCATCACCACGTCCGACTGCGGCAGCACCGCGTCGAGGTCGTAGGAGACGTCGGTGCCGGGCGCGAGCGCCTGCGCGATGTGGACGGGGATCAGTGTCGGCGGCCCGACCAGAGTCACCTTGGCGCCGAGCGTGGACAGCAGCAGCACGTTGGAGCGGGCCACCCGGCTGTGCAGGACGTCCCCGACCACGGCGACCGAGAGGCCGGCCAGTCGCCCCAGCCGGGAGCGCATCGTGTACGCGTCGAGCAGCGCCTGGGTCGGATGCTCGTGGGTGCCGTCTCCGGCGTTGACCACCGAGCCGTCGACCCAGTCGGCGAGCCGGTGCGGGGCGCCGGAGGCGGGGTGCCGGACGACCACCGCGTCGGCCCCCATCGCCTGGAGGGTCAGTGCGGTGTCCTTCAGGCTCTCACCCTTGGTCACGCTGGAGCCCTTGGCCGAAAAGTTGATCACGTCGGCGCTGAGCCGCTTCGCCGCCGCCTCGAACGAGATCCGGGTGCGGGTGGAGTCCTCGTAGAAGAGGTTGACCACGGTGCGCCCGCGCAGCGCGGGAAGCTTCTTGACCTCCCGGCCGGCGACGGTGGCCATCTCGGCGGCGGTGTCGAGGATCTCGGTGGCGGTGGCGGCGTCCAGGTCGGCTCCGGAGAGCAGGTGCCTGATCACGAGAGGGCACCCCCGTACAACCTGACCTCGTCGGTGCCGTCGGTCTCCGCGAGGGTGACCTTCACGCTCTCCGCCAGGGAGGTCGGGATGTTCTTGCCGACGTAGTCGGCGCGGATCGGCAGCTCACGGTGACCGCGGTCGACCAGGACGGCGAGCTGTACGGAGGCCGGCCGCCCGACGTCGTTGAGGGCGTCGAGCGCGGCCCGCACCGTACGGCCGGAGAAGAGCACGTCGTCGACGAGGATGACGCGCCTGCCGTCGATGCCGCCCGGCGGCACCTGTGTCGGCCCGACCGCGCGGGTGGCGTGCCGGCGCAGGTCGTCGCGGTAGAGGGTGATGTCGAGCACGCCGGCCGGGACGGTCACGTCCTCGAAGGTGCTGATCCGGGCGGCCAGCCGCTTCGCGAGCGGGGCGCCCCGGGTGGGGATGCCGAGCAGCACGGTGTCCGCGGCGCCCTGGGTCTTCTCCAGGATCTGGTGGGCGATGCGGTCGACCACGCGCTGGACGTCGGCGCTGGCGAGGATCACCTTCACCGAGGGTTGTCGCGGCGGAGGCGACTGGTCAGTCGGTGGGTAGGCCACGGCGGACCTCCTTCCCCGCCTCACGGGACGGGTCGTTAAAGGACGTCGGATGCCGGCACCGGACCGCGAACGGCCTGGACCGGGGCTTCACGCCACGTTACCAGTGGTCACCGCACGAACCGCCGCCGGCCACTGACCCCCTGGTCAGCCCGGCGAAATGGGGACAACTCCCCCGGTGATCCCAACGGTAAGGTCACGAGCACTTGACCAGTTCTGCCAATCCCCGTACCGTCACGCTCCGTAGCGATCGCTGGGAGAACCCCGAGCAGCACTGGGAGTGTTTAATGCCCTCTGAATACGCCAAGTCTCTGGGCGCCCGCCTGCGCTCCATCCGCCAGCAGCAGGGCCTGTCCCTGCAGGGCGTGGAGGAGAAGTCGAACGGGCGATGGAAGGCGGTGGTGGTCGGCTCCTACGAGCGCGGCGACCGCGCCGTCACGGTGTCGCGCCTGGCTGAGCTGGCCGACTTCTACCGCGTACCCGTCTCGGAGCTGCTGCCCGACGGCAGCGGTGTTCGCCACGAGCCCACCAGCAAGATCGTCCTCGACCTGGAGCGGCTGTACGACGAGGCCTCCGAGGAGTTGGCCTACGTCGCCCGGTACGCGCGCGCCATCCAGCAGCAGCGTGGTGACTACAACGGTCGCGTGCTCTCCATCCGCGCCGACGACCTGCGCGCGCTCGCCATCGTCTACGACGCCTCGCCGTCCGGCCTGATCGAGCGGCTCACCGAGCACGGTGTGCTGGTCGCCGACCCGCGGGCGTTCTTCGCCAGCTGACCTCGATTACGCGAAGGGCCCGTGCCGTCCGGCACGGGCCCTTTCGTCGTCGTTCGCGTCGCCACCACAACCGCCGTCACCTCGCCGGGTGTGACGCACGTCAGGTGTGACGTGCGCCGCGTCAGCGGGTGGCGTACTCGGCGATGCGGCCGAGGATACCGTTGAGGAAGCGCGGCGAGTCGTCGGTCGACATCTGCCGGGCCAGTTCGACGGCCTCGCTGATGGCCACCGCGTCGTCGATCTCGTCGACGTAGAGCAGCTCGTAGACCGCGATCCGGGCGAGGTTGCGATCGACGGTCGGCATCCGGTCCAGCGTCCAGCCCTCGGCGTAGCTGGCGATCACCTCGTCGATCCGGTCGAGGTGGGCGGCGACACCCTCGACGAGGCTCACCGCGTATCCCAGGTGCTCGGGTCGGGGCTTCTCGATCCGCTCGATGTAACCGGCGAGCACGTCGACCGGCGGACGATCCCGCAGGTCGGCCTCGAAGAGCACGTCCAGCGCCCGCTTGCGCGCCTTGCGGCGTGCCGGCATCTGCTGCTTGGGGCCCTCAGCCATCAGGCGCGGCCGAGGTAACGGCCGTCGCGGGTGTCGACCTTGATCTTCTCGCCGGTGGTGATGAAGAGCGGCACCTGCACGGTCGCGCCGGTCTCGACAGTGGCCGGCTTGTTGCCGCCGGTCGACCGGTCGCCCTGCAGGCCCGGCTCGGTGTAGGTGATCTCCAGCACGACGCTGGTCGGCAGCTCGATGTAGAGCGGGAGACCCTCGTGGGTGGCCACGGTCGCCTCGGCCTCGGGCAGCAGGTAGTTCGCCGCCTCGCCGACGGTGGCGTCCGGCACGGTGATCTGGTCGAACGTCTCCAGATCCATGAAGACGTAGTCCTCGCCGTCGGCGTAGAGGTACTGCATCGTGCGCTTGTCCACGGTCGCGGTCTCGACCTTGGTGCCCGCGTTGAAGGTCTTGTCGACCACCTTGCCGGACAGCACGTTCTTCAGCGTGGTACGCACGAACGCACCACCCTTTCCGGGCTTGACGTGCTGGAACTCAACGACGGCCCAGAGCTCGCCGTCGAGGTTGAGTACCAGGCCGTTCTTCAGGTCGTTGGTGGTGGCCATTTCCTGCCTTGATCATCAATTGGCGGACAGACCTGGCAAGTCTACTAGTTGCGTCGAGCGCCGCTGTCCGCCGCTTCCCGCGACGTTCCCACCACCGCTCCCGACGTTCCCCACCGCGGCTCCCACCATCCCTCACCGCTGCCACCGGAGTTCCGGCGGCCCAAGGCCACCGGTTCACCGGGCACCGGGCACCGGGCACCGGGCACCGGGCACCGGGCACCGGGCACCGGGCACCGGGCACCGGGCCACCGGGCACCGGGCACCGGGCCACCGGGCCACCGGGCCACCGGGCCACCGGGCCACCGGGCCACCGGGCCACCGGGCCACCGGATGGTCCAGCAACATCGCCAGTTCCGTGGCAGCACCACAGTCGCACTTCACTCTCCGCAACAGCCACCTTCCCCCGACAGGAACCCCCACGTCCCCTTTGCTCTGCAGCCGCGGACGCACCACTTACCCAGGGTCACGTCTCCGCATCGTCGGCGGCCGGTCGCCGACAGGGAAGGCCCAGGTCAGGCCGCTGGTGCGGATATGGATGCAGAGCAAAGCGTCCGAGAGGCAGGGAGCGAAAGCCGGAAGGCCAGTGACGGGCAGTAACGGAATCGAATATCACTCAGTGTCACGGTAAGCGGATACGCCGCCGACGGCAGGGGGGCGGGGGCGGCCCGTCAGCGGCTTTGGGCGGCCAGATGGTGCAGGGCCAGGCGGTAGCCGTCGACGCCGAGGCCGCAGATCACCCCGGTCGCCACCGCCGACACCACGGAGTGGTGCCGGAACTCCTCGCGGGCGTGGATGTTGGAGATGTGCACCTCGACCAGCGGCCCGCGCAGCATGGCGCAGGCGTCGCGGACCGCGTAGGAGTAGTGCGACCAGGCGGCGGGGTTGAGCACCACGGCCGCGCCCTCGTCGGCGGCGGTGTGCAGCCAGCCCAGCAGCTCGTGCTCGGCATCGGTCTGTCGGACCGTCACGTCCAGGCCGAGTTCCCGCCCGGTCGACTCGCAGAGCGTCACCAGGTCCGCGTAGCTGGTCGCGCCGTAGACGTCCGGCTGTCGGGTGCCGAGCCGGCCGAGGTTCGGACCGTTGAGCACGTATACCCTCATGCGGCCACCTCGCGGTAGGCCGCCTCCAGCAACGCGTCGTCCGGGCCCTCGAGGATCGCCGGCCGGGCGAGCCCGTCCAGCACCACGAAACGCAGCTGGCTGCCCCGGGCCTTCTTGTCCACCCGCATCGTGGCGAGCAGTCCCGGCCAGGCCTCGGCCGGGTAGCTGGTGGGCAGGCCGAGCGCCGACATGGTCGTACGGTGCCGCTCGGCGGTGGAGACGTCCAGCCGGCCGGCCAGCCGGGCCAGCTCACCTGCGTAGACGACACCGACCGCAACCGCGTGGCCGTGCCGCCAGCGGTAGCCCTCCGCCTTCTCGATGGCGTGGGCCAGGGTGTGGCCGTAGTTGAGCACCTCCCGCACACCCGACTCCCGCAGGTCGCCCGAGACCACGTCCGCCTTCACCCGGATCGCCCGCTCGATCAGCTCGCGGGTCACGGGGCCGGTCGGGTCGGTGGCCGCGGCCGGGTCCCGTTCCACCAGGTCGAGGATCACCGGGTCGGCGATGAAGCCGCACTTGACCACCTCGGCCAGGCCCGCGGCGAGGTCCGCCTGCGGAAGGCTGTCCAGCGTGGCCAGGTCGGCGAGGACGCCGGTCGGCGGGTGGAACGCCCCGACCAGGTTCTTGCCGGTGGCGGTGTTGATCCCGGTCTTGCCACCCACGGCCGCGTCGACCATGCCCAGCAGCGAGGTCGCCACCGGCACCCAGCGCACCCCGCGCAGCCAGCAGGCCGCGACGAAGCCGGCCAGGTCGGTCACCGCGCCGCCGCCGACACCCACCACCGCGTCGGTACGGGTGAAACCGGCCTCGCCCAGCCGATCCCAGCAGGTCGCCGCGACGTCGACGTGCTTGCCCGCCTCGGCGTCCGGCACCTCGATCAGCAGCGGCGCGACACCTGCCGCGCGCAGCCGGCCGCCGATCGCGTCGGCCAGTTCCCTGAGTGGGCGCGCGTGCAGCACCGCCACCCGGGTCGCGTCCGGCAGCAGCCCGGGCAGCGCGTCGAGCAGGTCGCGTCCCACCAGCACGTCGTACGGGCGCTCGCCGCCGACCGGGATCCGGGTCACCTCGTCCATCGCCGGCAGCCTAGCCCAGCCGCCCGATCCCGGGCGGGAACTGTCCACTCCGTGGCCGGCCGGCTATGTCGAAGGCCTACACCTCGGCGATCCCCGTACGGCACGGGCTCACGGCTCAGGCAACAGGATCATCCGGATGTCCGCGTGGCCCAGCCGGCCAGCCGGCGGGCATGCTCGGCGACTTCGTGGCGCAGGGCGTCCGGGCGCAGGACGGTGAACGGCCAGCCCAGCCCGGCGAGCAGCTGGGCCATTCCGTCCAGGTTCTCCGCGCGGGCGCGCAGCAGCACGCCGTCGGCGGTCGCGGTCAGCTCGGCCATGCTCGGCGGGACGCGGCGGCGGGCGGCGACCAGGTCCGTCTCCAGCAGCACCTCGACGTCGTGGGCGTACGGGGCGCGGGCCAGCGACCGGGCCACCTGGGCCACCGGGTCGAAGCCGTCGGGCACGGTGAAGGTCTCCTCCCTTGGCTGCACCTGCCCGATCCGGTCCAGCCGAAACGTGCGCAGCTCCCCACGCAGGTGGTCGTGGCCGGTGACGTACCACCGGCCGGCGTGGAAGACCAGCCCGTACGGGTCGAGCTCGCGGCGGGTCACCGCGCCGGAGAAGGAACGGTGCTCCAGGCGCACCCGGCGCCGGTGCCGGGTGGCGGCGCCGAGGGTCAGCAGCGTCCCGGTCGCCGGCCGGGCCTGCGACGCGGACGGGCGCAGGGTGAAACCAAGGTGCTCCTGCACTGCGGCGAGGCGGTCACCCAACGTGGGCGGGAGCACCCGGCGGATCTTGGCCAGCGCGGTCGCGGTCGCCGGTTCCTCGGTGCCCAGCCCGAGCCGCTCGGCGGCGACCAGACCGAGCAGCACGGCGACTGCCTCGTCGTCGGTGAGCATCAGCGGCGGCAGCTTGTAGCCGGGACGCAGCCGGTAGCCGCCGTGGCGGCCACGCTCGGCAGTCACCGGAATGCCCAGCTCCGCCAGGGTCGCCGCGTAGCGGCGCACGGTGCGCCCGTCGACCCCGAGCCGCTGCGCCAGCTCCGCCCCGGTGAGCCGGTGGTGGCTCTGGAGCAGTTCGAGCATGCCGAGCACCCGGGCAGCGGGATGTGACACGGAGCACTCCTGAAAAGCGGGCGGAAAGCGTCCTGATTCGATCGTACGGTAGCCCGGACGACAAGAGAGGGAGGTCGCAGATGGCGACGTTCGTGCTGGTACCGGGCTTCTGGCTGGGCAGCTGGGCATGGCGTGAGGTGACCGCGGCGCTGCGCGGGCAGGGTCACGAGGTCCACCCGGTGACGTTGACCGGCGTGGCCGAGCGCGCCCACCTCGCCGGCCCCGAGGTGGGCCTGGAGACGCACACCACCGACATCGTCCGGTTGATCGAGGTGGAGGACCTGCACGACGTGGTGCTGGTGGGGCACTCCGGCGGCGGACTGCCGGTGACCCAGGCGGCGGACCGTGTCCCGGACCGGATCGCCCGGGTGGTCTACGTGGAGAGCGGGCCGCTGCCGGACGGCATGTCGCAGTTCGACAGCAACCCGCCGCAGGAGCAGGAGCGGCTGCGCGTCGCGATCGGCGACGGACACCTGCTGCCGCCGCCCGCGTTCGACCCGGTGGCGGACCCGGAGAACCTGGCCGGGCTGGATCCCGCCGCGCTCGCGCTGCTGCGGCGGCGCGCCACCGCCCACCCGCTGCGCGCCGCCACCGACCCGGTGCGCCGCACCGGTGGGCGCGCGGTGCCGACGGCGCTGGTGGCCAGCACCTTCCCGCTCGAGGTGATCGAGGGCATGATCGCGCAGGGCCACCCGTTCTTCGCCGGGCTGGCCGGCGGCCAGCTCCACACGCTGCCCGCCGGGCACTGGCCGATGCTCAGCGAGCCGAAGGGCCTCACCGACGTGCTCGACCGCATCGCCCGGAGCTGACGGCCGGCGGGGGTGGGGCGTGCCCGCCCAGCGCCGCGTCCCACCCCCGGCTCAACGCTTCAGCGGCGCGGGCGGGCGGGCGGCTCAGCGCTTCAGCAGCGAGGCGACCTCGGCGACGATCTCGGCCGGTGACCGTCCGTCGGTGACGACCGTCGCGGTCGCCACCTCGGTGTAGAGCGGACGGCGCTGGTCCAGCAGATGCTTCAGCGTCGCCCGGGGGTTGATCGCCAGCAGCGGACGGCCCGCCCCGAGCCCGACCCGCTTCACCGCGTCGGGCAACTCGACGGAGAGGTACACCACGCGGTGCCCGACCAGGGCGGCGCGGTTCTCCTCGGCGAGGATCGCGCCGCCGCCGAGGGCGAGCACGCCCCCGCACGAGGCCAGCCCCGCCGCCACCGCCGCCCGTTCGAGGGTACGGAAGTGCTCCTCGCCCTCGTCGATGAAGATCTCGGGGATCGGCTTGCCCGCCTGCCGCACGATGTCCAGGTCGGTGTCGCGGAACTCCACGCCGAGCAGCTCCGCCAGCGCGAGCCCGACCGTGGTCTTGCCGGAGCCGGGCGCCCCGACCAGCACGCAGACCGGCGCCATCAGCGGCACCGCCGACCGGCCGCGCGTCCCGCGTTCACCGGATCACCAGCGCGTCGAGGTAGCCCGCCAGGTTGCGGCGGATCTCGGCGACCGAGTCGCCGCCGAACTTCTCGGTGGCGGCCTCGGCCAGCACCAGCGCCACCATCGCCTCGGCGACGACGGCGGCGGCGGGTACGGCGCAGACGTCCGAGCGCTGGTTGATCGCGGTGGCCGGCTCGCCGGTGGTGACGTCCACCGTCGCCAGGGCCCGGTTCAGCGACGAGATCGGCTTCATCGCGGCCTTCACCCGCAGCGGCTCGCCGGTGGTGATGCCGCCCTCCAGCCCGCCGGCCCGGTCGGTGACCCGACGCACGCCGGTGGCGGTGGGGATGATCTCGTCGTGCGCCTCGGAGCCTCGGGAGCGCGCCTGCTGCCAGCCGTCCCCGATCTCCACCCCCTTGATGGCCTGGATCGACATCAGCGCGGTGGCGAGCCGGGCGTCGAGCTTGCGGTCCCACTGCACGTGGCTGCCCAGGCCCGGGGGCACCCCGTACGCCAGCACCTCGACCACGCCACCCAGGGTGTCGGCGGCCTTCTTCGCGGCGTCGACCTCGGCGACCATCCGGGCGCTGGCCTCGGGGTCGAGGCAGCGCAGCGGGTCGGCGTCGATACGCGCGGCGTCCTCGGGCGTCGGGCGCAGCCCGGGCTTGGCGGCGACCGGGCCCAACTCCACCACGTGGGAGACGATCTCGATGCCGAGGGCCTGCCGGACCAGCGCCTTGGCGACCGTGCCGACGGCGACCCGGGCGGCGGTCTCCCGCGCGCTGGCCCGTTCCAGGATCGGCCGGGCGTCGGTGTGGCCGTACTTCTGCATGCCGGCCAGGTCGGCGTGGCCGGGACGGGGGCGGGTGAGCGGCGCGTTGCGGGCCTGGCGGGCCAGCTCCTCCTCGTCGACCGGGTCGGCGGCCATGACGGTGCGCCACTTGGGCCACTCGGAGTTGCCGACGCGGATCGCGACCGGGCTGCCGAGCGTCACCCCGTGCCGGAGCCCGCCGATGATCTCGACCTCGTCCTGCTCGAACGACATCCGCGCGCCCCGGCCGTAGCCGAGCCGGCGCCGGGCCAGCTCACCGGCGATCTCCCCGGTGGTCACCTCGACGCCGGCGGGCACGCCCTCCAGCATCGCGACGAGGGCGGGACCGTGCGATTCCCCTGCAGTCAACCAGCGCAACACAGCGGTCAGTCTGTCACGCCCGGTGTCCGCCGCCGTACGGTGCCCGCCGCGTCCCGCCCTGCGGACGCCCGCACGACTCCGCGGGACCGCTCGCCGGAGAGTCGGGGCGGATCCGATCCGGCATGCCCGTTCAGGGTTTGCGGATCGCGATGATCGATTTGGTCAGGCCCAGCAGACGCTCGCTACGGATGGTGGCGTCCGGGAAGAGGTACCGGAGCTCGGCGCGACCGATGAGTTCGGTCGTCAGGACCTGCCTCATGGCCGCCTCGTAGGACTTGCCCGGGGTGTAGGCGAGCGGCCACTTGCGGGCCACCACCACCCGCGCCGACACCGGCAGGAACTGCATTCCCGGGGCCACCCAGTGCGGCTCGATCGGGAAGTACCGGTACGGCGTCTGCACCCAGTACGCGCGCCCCAACTCGCGGACCGCCTCCGCCATCCGCTGACGACGCTCGTGGCCGCCCACATGCTCCAGGACGCTGTTGCTGAAGACGAGGTCATAGCGACGGCTCAGGATGCTCTTCGGAAGTTCGCAGGCGTCGGCGTGGTCGGCCTCGGCCCAGTCCGGCAGCTCCGTGGGCAACGGCTCCAGGTTGACCACGTGCACGTGCGCCGGCCGGACGGGCACCCGGGCCCAGCTCTCCACCCGTCCGCCCAGGTCGAGGACACTCATGTCAGCCAGGTCCGGGAACGTGTCCGACAGCCAGGCCGCACGCTGCGCCCGCCTTTTCGCGCCGAGCGAGGTCGGCGAGTCGACGAGACGGAACCTGAGCGAGTGGAGCGCCATGGAATGGAATCCTTCGATCGTTGATGGTGTCGTCGCAGGGGCGGTACGTCGTCTCCGGCAGGGTCAGATGCCCCGGCCGCGCTTGTGCAGGGTGCGCAGCACCGCGTCGGCGCGGACCACCCGCCCGGCCACGGCGATGGCCAGGTACGCCCGCGGCTCGCGCGGGTTGCGCCGGATGGTGTGCCGGGCCCAGCGCATCGCGCCCCGCCGGTCGCCGGACGCGGCCCGGGCGAAGGCGATCTGCCCGGTGACCCGCGCCTCACCGGCGGGCTGGGTGCCGAACTCGGGGTAGCGCTTCAACAGCCACTGCAACGCCTCGGAGATCGTGTCCCAGCGCTGCGCGAAGTAGGACCGCTTGTGCCAGCGCACCAGCACGTACGGCGTGCGCAGGTTGACCAGCGGCGCGCTGCGGGCGGCCCGGAGCAGGAACTCGTAGTCCTCCGCGTAGCTGCCCGGGATCTCCTCGTCGACCAGCCCGAACCCGTCGCGCAGCGCGGCGGCGCGGATCAGGAAGGTCGACGGGTGCAGCTCCGTCATCCGGTCCCGCAGCAGGTCGGCCAGGGTGACCGAGTCCTTCGACAGCACCCGGTCGACGGTGTGCCCGTCGTAGCTGACCCGGATGCCGCAGCTGACGAACTCCGCGTCGGGGTGGGCGGCGAGCGCCTCGACCTGGGCCCGCAGCTTGCCGGGCAGCCACTCGTCGTCGTCGTCGCAGAACGCGACGAGCTCGCCGGTGGCGGCCAGGACACCGCAGTTACGGGCGCCGGCCAGGCCGGGTGCGCGCTCGTTGCGGATCACCCGGACCAGCCGGTCCGGGCGGGACAGCTCGGCCAGCGAAGCGTCCGGCTCGGACTGGTCGTACACCACCACCACCTCGATCGTGCCGGGGTGGTCCTGGTCGAGGATGGCGCGCACGGCGGCCCGGAGCAGCTCCGGACGGTCCCGGGTGGGCACCACCACACTCACGCTCGGGTGTTCGGTCATCGCCGCTCTCCGTTCCGGTCCGGCCGTGCCCACGGCCGCCACCTCGTCCGCTGCCGCCGTCCGGTCGACGCGGCCACCAGGTCCTCCACGATCCGCCCCACCTGCTCGACCGCCGCGCGGCGCGCCTCGGACGCCTCCGGGTCGGCCGCGACGGCGAACCGGGACGGGTCGGCGAGGCCGGCGGCGAGCGCCGCGAACAGCGCCTCCCGGGTCTCGGCCAACGCCACCATGCCGGCCGCGCCCAGGCGGCGGGCGAACAACTGCTGGTGGTCGTCGACGTGCTCGCCCCGGGCCGGGTCCCGGGGGACGACGATCGGCAGGTGACCGTGCCGGCGGGCCTCCAGGATGGTGGCCGGGCCGCCGTGGCAGACCACCAGGTCGGCCTCGGCCATCGCGGTCTGGAGCTCGTCGTGGCCGAGGAAGGCCACCGCCCCGGGCACCCCGGGGGCCCGGGTGTGTCCGTGCTGGACGGTCAGCCCGACGCCCTCGGCGAGGGCGGGGTGCCACTCCTCCAGCCAGCCGACCAGGCGGTCGAACGGGTGCTTGTCGGTGCCGACGGCGACCAGCAGCCGGGCCCGGGCGAGGTCGCCGGGGTCGCGCGGGCGGGGCGCCCGGTTGGCGGGCGCCGGGCGGGGGCGGCCGGGGGCGACCCGGTGCGCGGGGGCGGTTCCGGTGCTCTCGGCGCTCACAACAGGGTCCCCACGACGGTGGCCTCCGGGTACTGCCGGCGCTGCTCGTCCCACTGCACGAGCATCGCGGAGAGGAACGGCCGGCAGAGCCGGGCGGTCAGGGTCGGGGTGTCGATGCGGTCGTACACCTCGATGTAGACGGTCGGTACGCGCCGCAGCCGGGCCAGCACCACGAACGGGACGGCCACCCCGGCGCCGGTGGTCACCACCGCGGCGACCCGGCGCGACCGCAGCACCCGCCAGGCGAGGACGGCGTTACGCAGCAGGTTCGGCACGTTACGGGTGGTCGGGTGGTGCGCCGGGACCAGTTCCTCGCCCGCGAGCAGCGAGAGTGCCTCGGGTGTGTCGAAGGTGACCCAGCACCGCCGCCAGCGTTCGTACCACGGGCGAAGGGCGAGCAGTTGGGCCAGGTGGCCGCCGCTGGAGCCCACCAGGAGCAGGACCCCGGGCTCCCCGGCGTCCTCGGTCGTCTTTCCCACGCGACTCCCCACAAGTCCGCTTGGATGTTCGGTGGCCGCCACCCGACAGCAGATCACACGTCCTCCGGCCCTGAAATAGGGCGACCGGACGACAGCCGATCTCCGTAGGTGGCGGATCGGGCACGCCGTGTCGACCATCGTCACCGACGATCGTCACGACCTGGAGCTTCCGCGTCACCCTCCGGAGTCGACGGTGGACCGTCGGCTCCGGTGGTTTCGGTGGATCAGCCGCTATGTCGTTTCTCGATGACGTCCAGCAGGGCGGGATGCAGCGCGCCGTTCCAGCCCGCGCCGGCGGCGGCGAGCCGCCAGGTGCGCAGCCACATCTCCAGCAGGTACGCGTCGGCCACCAGCCGCCGGGCCGCCGGCCCGAGCCCCAGCTCGGCGCCGTACCGGTCGAGGTGGGCGTCGACCGCCCGCGCCGCCGCCGGAGCCGGCTCGCCCCGTAGCACCAGGGCCCGCTGGAACGCGTCGTGCGCCAGATCGAAGCCGAGCGGCACGTCCGGCCCGCTGTGCTCCCAGTCCCAGGCGACGAGGCGGCCGGCGTGCACGCCGAGGTTCCAGGGCACCCAGTCGCCGTGCCAGTGCCCGAACTCGACGGCCGTGTCGCCGTGCCGGCCGGTAAGGGCGGCCACGGCGGCGACCGCCCGGGCCCCGTCCGGCACTCCGGCGGCGGCACGGCCGGCCTCGGCGGCGAGCCGGGCCAGGAACCCCGAGGCGGCCAGGGGCCGCGGGGACGCCGGCGGGCGCCCCCGGCGGGCCACCGCCAGCAGCGCCGCGATGCGGGGCGGTTCGCCGACCGGCACCCCACGCACGGTCGGCGGCAGCGGCTCGACCAGCGCGACCGCCTGCCCGTCGGCGGTCGTCTCGGCGAGCAGTCGGGGCGCCGCCGGGTGGTCGGGCGTGCCGGCCACCGTGGGCAGCTCGCGCAGGGCCGCCGCCTCGGTGGTCACCAACGCCCGGGTGGCCGCGTTCCAGCCGATCTTCGCGTAGCCGAGGGCCCGACCGTCCGGGGCGAACAGTTGCAGGGTGGGCTTGTGGTTCGGGTCCGGCGGTCGGACCCCGCAGGCCGCGTGGACCGACGCCTCGCCGAGCGCGGCGCCCAGCCGCCCGGCCAGCAGCGCCTCGTCGGCCGCGACGCCCTCGGGCAGCGACACGGTCAGCCGGGGGAACGGAGTCAGGTCGACCGCGCCGACCCGCGCCAGCACGCCGAGCACGGCCCGCACCGCCCGCACCTTCGGCGGGCGCAACGCGTTGTACGCCAGCAGCGAGGCGGCCGTGGCCCGGGGCGCGCCCAGCGGCAGCAGGAACCGTGCCCGGTCGAGCGACGGAACGACCGCGTACCGGGCGACGGCGTGGTGCCCGGGCGGCGGCGGACCGCCGACGGTCAGCACGATCCGCTCGTCGCCGAACACGGCCCGGGTGACCCAGCCCAGCCCGTCGGTCCGCGACCGGGGGTCGGCGGCGACGACGGCCCCCGCCGTCACGGGGCCTGGTCCGGCCAGTCGAGCTCCAACCCCAGCCGCTGCCGCAACGCCTCGTTGTACGGGCGGTAGTACTCGGTCAACTCGGCACGCACGGCCGGCTCCAGCGGTGCCGAACGGCGGTCGTTGTAGACCTTGAAGTCGGGCAGGTCGTGCGGGGGCAGGCCGAGGAAGTCCAGCGTGCGGCGATAGGTCGACCGGGCGTCGCGGTAGAGGTCCTCGCTGGGCAGGAAGAGGATCTGCTCCCGGTCGAACCGCTCCAGCCACGGCTCCAGGTGCTCCAGGTAGCGGCCCCGGGCCCGGTAGGTGTACCAGTCGTACGGCTCGCTGAAGTGCTCCGGCTCGGCGATCAGCCGTTCCCGCTCCCCCGCCGTCCGCTCCGGCTCGGCGGCCAGCGCGGCGGCGAAGTCGAGCGGCTCGATGCCGTGCGTCCGCCGCTCCTTCCAGTGCGAGTACGCCCGCTCCACCGGGTCGCGCAGCAGCACGATCAGCCGCACCGAGGGCATCAGCCCGGCGACCCGCTGCGCCGCGAGGGGGTGGAACATGTACAGCGGCGCCGCCTCGCCGACCCGTACCGGCCCGCCGTGCCGCTTCTCCAGCGCCTCCCGCTGGCGCTGCGTCGGAAAGTGCGACCGGTACCAGGCCTCGCCATGCCGCCAGTGCTCCTCGAAGTAGTGCGAGGACTTGGTGTTCCAGGCCGGGAAGAGCCGGGGCACCAGCGGATGCTGGATGAGGTAGTTCCACAGCGAGGTGGTGCCGCCCCGCTTGGTGCCGATGATGAGGAAGTCCGGCAGCGGTCGCCGGTCGCTGGTCCGCACCCCGTAGCCGACGAGTGACTCCCGCACCCGGTCTGTCACCTGGGTCGGTACGAGCTGCTTCACCCGATCACGCAACGCCGACACGACGGACCTCACCTGCCCTTCTCCTGCGGCGGAACGGACCCGGTGGGAGCCGGGACCGCCTCCCCCCGCGCACGGATCTGCTTCATGTTCACCCGGATGCGGCGTCGTACCCGAGGCAACGTCAACAAGCCGACGCAGCCGGCGGCCAGTACGGCCACCGCCACCAGCAACCCGGGGATGCCCCGGCCACCCACCAGCACGCCGACCCCGGCGGCGGTGCCCACACCCGCGACGGTGGCGACCGCGACCCGCAGCATCGCCGCGTCGACCATCGGATGGCCCACCACGAGACGCGCGAACGCCACGGCCAGCAGGTTCTCCGTGACGATCCCGGCGGACCAGGCCACCGCCGCGCCCGTGGCCCCGTGACCGGGAATCAGCACCAACCCGAGGGAGACGGTGACCAGCAGCCCGGCGAGCGCGGCGACCAGGTGCAGCCCGCTGCGCCCGCCCATCAGCAGCAGGCTCTGCACGTTGCCCACCCCGGTGCTCACGAGCATGGCCAGGGCGAGCACGGTCATCGCGGTGGCGCCGGCCGTGAAGCCGGACCCGAACAGCTCGAGGAAGGCCAGCCCGAAGACAGCGAGCAGCAGGTACACCGGCCAGGACAGCGCGAGCCCCCAGCTGGCCAACTGCCTGTGCACGGCAGCCGCCGCGTCCGGCCGGCCCTGCCCGAGCAGCCGGGACAGTTGGGGCGACACCGCCACGCGCAACCCCTGCACGGCGAGTTGGCCGGCGAGGACGTACCGGCCGACGGCGCCGAACACACCGGCCTCGGCCTGCCCGGCGAGCAACGAGGTGAGCAGCACCCCGACCCACACGGCGCCCGCGTCGATCGCCGCCGACGCGGCACGCGGCAACGCGAACCGCCAGAAGGTCGACCAGTCGGCCCGCCGCGTACGCAGCGTCGCCTGCCGGCCGAGACCGAGCGGGCCGGCGACCAGCACCAGGGTGAGCAGCACGGCCACCAGCGCCGGCACGAACCAGCCCGTCAGGCCGGCCAGCAGCCCCCCACCGGCCAGCACCGCGGCGCCGACCAGCACCGGCCGCGCCACGGGCAGCAGGACGGACTGCACCGCCACGTACGCCCGGATCGACCGTACGCAGCGCAGGGCCGCGAGCAGCAGCGTCATCGCCACGACGACCGGTACCGCGGCGAAGCTGACCGTCAGCAGGGCCCTGGCGTCGGTCTCCGGCCCGTCCAGCAGTCGAGGCGCGAGCGCGCCGGCGGCGGCCATGCCACCGGCGGCGACGGCGAGCGCGGCGGCCATCGGAGGAAGCATGGCCACCGGGAGGATCCGGGCGGCGTCCCCGTCGGGCCCGAGGCGGCGCCGGGGCAGTGCCCAGATCAGTCCCGTCTCGGCCCCCAGCACGCAGATGGCAGCGGCGACCGTGACCACGCCGATCACCGCGAAGAACGCGCCGGAGCCCTCGGTGCCGTAGCTGCGGGTGATCACGACCACCAGCAGGAAGCCGAACAGCCCGTTGACAGCCGCACCGAGCAGCCCCGCGATCCCGCTACGGACGCCGCGGCGGGATTCCACCGCCGCGGTGGTGGCCTCGGTGCCGGGGCTCGCCCCGGCAGGGGACGGCGGGCTCCCCGGCGCACCCGTCGGGTGGCGGGTGGTGGCGCTCACCCGGCCACCGCCTCGGGGTCCGCGGTCCGGCGGGGGCCGGTGGGCGGTGGCGGGGCGGTCTCCCGCTCCACGAGCGCCATCGTGAAGGCGACCGCGAAGAACGCGACGGCGAGGTTCGGGCTGGCCATGCCGTAGAACGGAATCTGCACGAAGCACACCACCGGCACCACCGCGAGCCACTGCCCCGCCGCCGACCGTGCCCGCGCGCACACCACGGCCGCGATCCCGAACCAGGCGAGGAAGAACACCAGGGCGGGCACGCCGTGGCTGAACAGGACCATCCACAGCTGCCCCTGGGTGCCGACGGGCGCCTGCGCCGTGAGGGTGTCCGCGCTGACCGGAGCACCGTAGCCGAGCCACGGCGACTCGCTGATCCGCCGGATGACCTCCGCGTAGAGCGAGAGCCGGTCGCTGTTCGTGTCACTGGCCTCGACACGGTTGCCGATGAGTTCGGCGATCGGGATGAAGAAGGTGGCGATGCCACCGATGAGCAGCACTCCGACGACCGAGGCGCCCACCCGGACGTTGCCCCGCCGGGCGGCCCGCAGCCCCAGCACCACCAGGCCGGCCCCGAGGCTCGCGAACATCACCCGGTTCAGGGTGAGGAACGCCGGTGCCAGCGACAGCGGCAGCGACACCAGCAGCGCCCAGCGCAGCACCCCGCTGCGGCGCAACATGGTGAACGCGACCACACACGGCAGGGTCATCGCGTAGGCGCTGCCGTAGTTGTTGGTGTACGGGAAGGGCGCCGCCGGTCGGTAGATCGGGTTGAGCGACCGGGCGCTGAACTCGGCAGCGGTGACGTGCACCAGGTCCTGGATGTAGGAGTTGCCCGCGATCCCGCCGGGGAGCAGTATCTCCACCGGGGTCGTCAGCGCGAACTTCGGCGCCAGCACACCCAGCCAGCCCAACGCGACCAGCCCGAACCAGAACAGGCAGAGCGGCACCAGCACGGTGGCCAGATCGCCGCGTTCCCGCGTGACGACGTACACGTAGACCCCGACCACCAGGGCGGTCACGTAGAAGCCCAGCCGCAGGCCGAACATGACCAGCGCGCCCGCATCGGGCAACTGGGTGGCGCTGAGCATGACCAGGGCCAGGAAGAGCAGCCACACGCCGGCGCCCGGCGGCAACGGAACCCGGCCCCGCACGAGCAGCAGCGCCAGCAGCACCGCCCCCAGCAGCGACCAGCCCAGGTAGAACGCGCCAGCCGCCCACCAGAGCGGCACCAGCCCGAACATCACGGCCAGCGGCCAGACCGGCAGCAGGGGAGGTGGCGGGGACGGGGGCGGCGGTGGCCCGACCGCCGCGGGGACTTCGTCGGCCGGGTCGTTGACGGACGGGGCCCGGGTGAGGGGCACCGTCACCCCCGCCCACTGCGGGTCAGGACGAAGCCCAGCGTGGTCACCCCTGCGGCGCGCAGGCGCTCCGCGAGGCGGCGCAGGTCGTCCTGTCCGGTGCGGTCCTGTTCGACCACGACGACGGCGGTGCCCTGGCGGGCCGCCGCGACACCGCGCTCGTCCGCCTCGGCCGGCGGGGCGTTGAACAGCACGAGTCCCTTCGCCGCCCGCTGCCGCCAGGTGCCGAAGCGGACCCCGCCGGCACCCACCACGACCTCGTCGCTGGTGTCCTTGACCGTGCTCTTCCCGCTGGCGAGAGCGTCCGCTCCCAACCGCGGCAGGGTCAGGGTGGCGTCCGCGTCGGCCTGCGGGCGGGGCGTGGCGGGGTACGGGGAGGGGCGGCGGACGTTGATCTGCTGGGTGATGTCGTCGACGGAGGGCGCGGCGCCACCCGGCCTGGGCATCGGGACGACCGGGCGGGCCGGGTTCGCCGCCGCCGGCAGCCGCCCCCGGTCGGCCAGCACCGCCGCCTGCAACCGGTCCAGGCGGCCGCTGTCGTCCGCGACGTAGACGTCCCGACCCGTCGCGGCGAGGGCCACCGCCAGACCGGCGGTGATCGCGGTCTGGTCCTCCCGCGTGGTGAGCAGCGCCACCCGGGCAGGCTCCCGCACCCGCTCGGCGATCGCCATCGCCACGTACCGGATGTCGGCGTCCACGGCCTGGCCCCGGCCACGGAAGCGCCGGCCCCGCACCGTGCCGAGCAGGGGAAGACCGGTGGCGTCCCGGCCGTCGTTCACCGAGCGGACCCGCCGGTCCATCGACTCCCACGCGTACGCCAGCACCACGCCGAGCAGGACGCCGCCGAGCAGACCGGCGAGCACGTAGAGCAGCCCCTGCCCGCCGGAGGTGACCAGCGCCCGTTCCGCGGTCTGGGTGACCCAGCCCGGGTTGACGTCCACCGCCGCGATCTCCGTACGCGCCGAGTTCAGCTGCGTCAGCTGGTTGTTGACCCCGGCGAGTTCGGCCAACGCGGCGTCGAGCGCGCCCTCCCGGGCGTTGGCCACCCGCTTCTGCAGCCCCGTCCGCTGCTCGGCGACCTTCGTGATGCTCTCGTCGTACGAGCGCAGCATCTCCTCGCGCTGCTTCTCGTACATCGCCCGGCGCACGTCGAGGTAGGCCTGGGCAGCGGCGTTGACGCTCTTCACCGCCTCCTCGGCGGAGCGCGCCGTGTAGGAGAAGCGAAGGATCTGCCCGCCTGCGGGCACCTCCACGTCGAGGGCGTCCCGGATGTCGCGTTGGTCCTGTCCGTTGGCCTCGGCGAGCCGCTGCACGACGTCGGTGCCGGAGGCGATGCCGCTCTCCACGTTCATGTTCACGGCACGGTCAGCGGCGGCGCCGCTGGGCGTGAAGGCGTCGGTGACCACCGGGCGGACCGCCACCACGGCGCTCGCGGTGACCGTGCCGGGGACGAGGAGGACGTACCCGAGCGCGGCAACCATGCCGGCCGCGGCGACCGCCGCCACCAGCCGGATCCGGTGCAACGGCACCCGCATCAGGTCCGTCAGGGTGACGGTGCGGGCCGGCACACCCCCGCCACCGGACGCGTCGGCGGGCCAGGAGCCGGGAGATGCATCAGTCATGGAGATTCACCGTCTGTCGGGTCAATCGCTACGGGGTGTCGCGGGCGCCGGACACCGCGGACGGCCCCCTCTTCGACGTCGCGGGCCGGCGACGAGAATCGCCACCGGCCCGACGTGGACAATCTACCGACTGCCCTTACGAACGGTAAACCGTCACTGCACCGAGAAGAACGTGCGCGGCGTCGACCAGGCCAGCTCGGCACTGGCGGGCGCGATCACCGTGCTCCCCGCACCGTCGACCGCCGGGGCGGCCGTCGGGTCGAAGGGCACGCTGCGCAGGGTGCCGTCGGTGCCGCCGTACACTACCTTGCCGCCGACCCAGGCCATGCCCCGCACCGTCGACCACGTGACGCCGGTGGTGGGCAGGGTGAACTCGGTGGCGCCGAGGTAGTTGCCGTCGATCTCGAAGTACCGGTAGTAGAGGGCGTTGGCGCCGCTGCGGGTGTAGTAGAGCCGGCCGTCGAGGAAGAACGCGCCGGTCATGGCGGCGGCGTTGAACCAGTCGTTGTAGCCGGACGACTCCCAGGGCACGCCGACGGCGCCGCCGTTGAACATCGAGATGTCGAGCCGGCTGCCGGTGGGGGTGCCGGCGACGGTGTGCGCCCAGTAGATCCGGTCGCTCACCCGCCAGGTCGCGCCGGCGTCGGTGTAGTTCGGCTGGCTGACCGTGGTCGGAGCACCGACGCCCGTGCCGTCGAACGGCACCTTCGCCAACTGGCCCTCCCCCGTGCCGAGGTAGAGGTTGCCGGTGGTCTGCGTCGGCGGGTTCTTCGGAGTGAAGGTACGCCCGCCGGCCAGCGGGAACATGCCCAGACGGCCGTGGTACTCGTTGCCCATCCCGTCGGAGTTGTGCCCGAAGTAGAGCCCGTCGCTGCCCCGCCACAGCACCGGCACCTGCGAGCCCCACGTGCTGGTGCCGGGCGGCATGGACGCGCTGCCCCGCCGACCCGGGTTCCAGGCCACCGGCATACCGGTGGCCGGGGTGACGGCGGCGATGCCGAGCCGGTCGACCGCGCCGGGGCCGGCCGCGTCGCTGGCGTTGGGGTTGTTCAGCCAGCGGAAGTGCCCGCCGAGGTAGATGACGTTGTCGGCGACCTCGATGGAGGTGATGGTGTCGTTGCCGGTGTAGTCGACCCAGGTCCCGAGCTGCCCGGTGCCCCGGGCCGCCGTCTCGAACCGCACGAGCGCGTCGCAGTACGCGGCCGGCCAGCCGGCGCCGCCGTTGGTGCCGACGACGAACCAGCTGCCGTCGCCGCCGAACTTGACGTCCTGCACGTAGTGGACGAACGTCGCCGGCGCCGCGCACGGCGCGACGAACTTCTCGCTGCTCCAGTCGATCACGCTCGGGGTGCCGGTGAGGTCGACAAGCGCCATCTGGTTGCGGGACAGGCCGTTGACCTGGGTGAAGTTGCCACCGGCGACGAGGGTGTTCCCGTCCGGGGCGACGTCGATGGTCCACGCGTACGAGCTGGTGTCGTGCCGCCCGACGGTGGCGTTGACGTTGAAGGTCGGGTCGATCGCGCCCGTGCTCGCGTTGAGCCGCGCGAGGCCGGAGTGCGCGGTGCCGTTGACCCAGTTGAACGCGCCGGCCAGGTAGAGCCAGTTGCCGTGCAGCACCATGTCGCGGATCATGCCGCCGTCGGAGCGGCCGACCCAGCTGTCGACGATCGCGCCCGTGGCGGGGTCGAGCGCCACCAGGTTCTTGCGCGAGACACCGTTGACGTTCTTGAAGGTGCCGCCCACGATCAGCGTGCCGCCCGGCCCGGCGACCAGCGAGTTGACCGCGCCGTCCAGCACCGGCAGGAAGCTGGTCGAGATCGTGCCGGTGGTGCGGTCGTACGCGAAGAGGTAGCGCTGGGTGGTCCACGCCGCGCTGGCGGTCTGCCGGATCTGGGTGAAGCTGCCACCGACGAACACCATCGAGCCGACCTGCGCGAAGGCGCGGGTCTCACCGTCCCTGGCGTGCGGGGTGGTGTCGGCCGGGTTGGCCGAGACCAGGGTCGCCGGTTCGGGAGCCGGCACCACGGCGGCGGAAGTCCTGGTGGGAACGACCAGCACGGCGGCGGCGGTCACGAGTGCGACCACCCCCGCCCGGGTGCGGAGTCCGGCGGATCGCCGAGAGAGCGGGATGTCGGGCACGCTACGCCTCCATGTCGGGAGAGAACCCGGGTAGCGTGCCCGGTCGATCGTGCTCGGCGATATCCACCGATTGGTCGGTCACTGCATCAGCAACATGACAGTGCGCACAGCGAGTCGGATGTCCGACTCGACCCGTCACGGTGCGTACAAGTGTGAACGCCGGGTGTCAGCGGGCGCCCCCGGTGGGTTGCCGCAGGTAGCTGTCGCGCCCAGCCTTGGCGAACCCGGCCACCGACGCGGCGTCATGGTTCATGGTCATGTCACAGGTGCTGGACCGACGGGTCACTCCCGGCGAGTTGAAGTAGATGGCGGCCTTGATCTTCGGGTGCGCCTTCAGCGCCGCCGGGAACTCCTCGAACCAGCGCCGCTTCGCGTTCGGGTCGGCCGCGTCGAAGTTGGTGCCGAACTCCGCGAGCATCCGCGGCTTGCCGGCCCCGACGCGGTGCTCGTCCAGCCACCGGTAGAAACCGCCGATCGTGGCGGCCGGGCTCTTCCAGACCTTGCTGCCGGTGCAGACGTGGAAGTTGTACGGGTCGTAGCCCACCCAGTCGACGTACCGGTCGCCGGGATAGAGGCCGGCGTACCGGTCGTAGTGGCCGGACCAGCCCATCATCGTCCAGACCCAGACCGCGTTGTGGGCGCCCGCCGCGGCGAACCGGTCGTGCACGTGCCGCCAGGCGCGGACGAAGTCGGCGTCACTGCCCTTGGCGGGCTCGTCCTCCGGCTCGTGGTCGAAGCCCATGAACACCGGCACACCCGTGTCACGGATCCGGCCGGCGACCGCGTCGATGGTGGCGTCGTACCGGCCACTGTAGACGTCCTGCCAGGTCAGCACCGTGCCGGAGGAGAAGATCCGCGACTCCCAGGCGAAGAACATCAGTCGCCCCTCGCTCATCTGCTGCCGCTGGTAGGCGTCCGGGAAGGCGCCGTTGCTGCCGGCGTTGGAGAAGTCGTGATAGCGGTGCACGACGTCGAACTTCCGCCCGACCTGCGCCTCCACCTCGGCGACCGCGGCGCCGTGGTCCCACCCGTCGCCGGGGCCGGTCGGGGTGTACATCCCCCACCAGGCACCGCAGGAGGGCACGAGCCGGCCCGACACCTCGCCGCACCGCCCCTTCCCGTCGGAGGGGCTCGGCGTCGGACTCGGGGAGGTACGGGTGGGGCTGGGCGTCGGTCTCGGCGTGGGGCTCGGCGCGAGCGTCCGGCTCGGCGACGGCGCGGCGCTGGTCACCACCGGCGTCGGCCGGGTGCCGACGTCGTAGCTGAGCTCCAGGCGCGGACGCAGGTCGGGGTTGCGGTTCTCCGTCGACGCCCAGTAGACCCTGGTCTCCAGGCCCGTCTGTGCCAGCGAGACCGTCCAGGTGCCGTTGCCCTTCACCAGGGCCGAGACGTCCCACTCGTTGAAGCCCTGCGCCACCGAGGAGACGCTGTCCAGGGCCGCCCCCGGCAGCGCCGGCGTCGGCCGTGCCGCGTCGGCGTCCACCGGGGAGGCGTGCGCGGTCACCGTCGCCGGAAACTTCTGCCACGCGTGCACCCGCAGCCGGGCCCGCACGTTGACCGCCGTCGCCGGCAGGGTGGTCACGGCGAACCGGATGACCGCCTCCCGGTTGCCCCGGGGATTGCCGTCGCAGCGGACGGAGCAGGTCGCCAGCGTCGTCTTCGCGCCGTTGTCCCCGTCCTGCGCCACCATGGTCGCCGTGGTGTCCGCGATCGCCCGGATCGACAGGTCGTCGGCGGCCAGCAGCGGCATCGTGGTGGCCACGATGCCGGCCACCACCGTGGCGCCGGCCACGCCGAGAACGACGGCCTTGCGGCGTGGACCGGGGTTCCGGGTGAGGCGATGCAGTCCGTGCCTACTCAAGGAACACTCCCTGTGTGTCGGGCGGTGACGGTCAGCAGCGTAACCACGGCCACGGCGTGACGTGGGGACGACAGCCGGACCTAAGCGCGTCTTAACCGTCGCCTAAGGATGCCCTGGACGACCACAGGGGATGCTCCCGTCCCCGGCCTGTTTCAGGCGGTGCGCGAGGCGGCCAGCGCGGCGGCCATCGCGGCCCGGGGCGCGGCGACGCCGGTGAAGTGCTCGAACTGGCCCACCGCCTGGGCCAGGAGCAGGTCGAGCCCGGAGACGATCCGGCAGCCGGCGGCCTGGGCCGACGCGGCGAGCGGCGTCGGCCACGGATCGTAGAGCGCGTCGAAGAGCACCGAGCCGGGCCGCCAGGCGGCCGTCGCGGCGAGCGGGTCGGCGCCCCCCTTCGGCACGGTCGAGATCACCACGTCGGCGGCGAGGTGGGTCGCCGCGTCGTCCCACACCGCCGCGCCCATCGGCACGTCGACCGCGCGGGCCACCGGGCGCAGCTCCTCGGCTGCCGCCGCTCGGCGGGCCACCACGGTCACCGCACGGGCGCCGAGCTGGCCGGCGGCGGCCACCGCCGCCCGGGCGGTGCCGCCCGCGCCCAGCACGGTCACCGTCGCGCCGGGGCGCACCCCGGCGTCGGTGAGCACCTCGACCATGCCGACGACGTCGGTGTTGTCGGCGTACCAGGAGCCGTCCGGACGGCGTACCAGCGTGTTGGCGGCGCCGACGGCGGCGGCGACCGGCGAGACCTCGGCGGCCACCGCGAGCGCCGCCTCCTTGCCGGGCATCGTGACCGACAGCCCGGCCCACTCCGGGCCGAGGCCGGCGACCACGTCCGGCAGCTCCGCCGCCGCGCACTCGATGCGGGTGTACGACCACCCCGTCAGCCCCGCCGCCGCGTAGCCGGCGTGGTGGATCATCGGGGAGAGGGAGTGCGCGATCGGCTTGCCGAGCACTCCCGCCCGCCGTAGGGCTGCCATCAGATGACCCCGGCCTCCCGTGCCTTGACCTTGTTCCGCTCGTGCTGCTGGATCGTCTCGGCGAAGGCGGAGTGCCCCTCCTTGTCGATCGCCACGAAGAAGAGCCACTTGCCGGGCGGCGGGTCCATCGCGCCCTCCATGGCCTCCTTGCCCGGGTTGTTGATCGGCGTGGGCACCAGGCCGCGCAGCTTGCGGCTGTACGGGTTCTTGGTGTCGAGCAACTCCTCCTCGGTCATCTGCCCGGACGTCTTGGTCTTCTGCCCGGTCAGCTCCAGGTAGTAGTTGACCGTGACGTCCATCTCCAGGCAGTTGCACGGGAACTCGCCGAACACCCGGTTGTAGGCGACCCGGGCGACCTTGCCCAGGTCGTCCTTGTTACCCGCCTCGGCCTGGGCCAGCGACGCGACGATCAGCGCCTCGTACGGGCTGATGCCGCCGCGCTCCTTCTGCACCCGGTCGGCGAACTGCATCTCCTGCGTCACGCTGAGGAAGTTCTCGACCATCAGGTCGATGATCGTCTCGGCGGTCGCCTTCGGCGGGATCTCGTAGGTGTCCGGGTAGAGGAAGCCCTCGATCGACGGCTTGACCTTCTTGCCGTCGGTGCGCTTGAACCACCAGTCCGGTACGCCCCGCGCCAGCGGGTCCTTCGCCGCCTCCTCGAAGTCCTTCACCGGGATCTTGGTCTCGTCGGAGAGCAGCTTGTAGACGTTCTTCGCCGTCCGGCCCTCCGGGATGGTGACCCCGTTGACGATCCGGTTCTTCAGGTCGAGCATCGCGGTGACCGCGCTCTCCCCGCTCATCTGCTTGCGCAGCTTGTAGGTGCCCGGCTGGATGTTCTTGCTGCGGGCGTTCGCCTCGGCGGCCTCGACGAACGCCTTGGCGCTCTTCACCACGTCGACGGCGACCAGCGCGTTGGCCATGTCGACGATCAGCGCACCCTGCTTGATCTCGACTGTCACCTCGCCGCTGCCCGCGCCGTCGTAGTCGGGGGTGACGAAGTAGCCCTGGATCCGGTCGAAGCCGTAGAAGGCGCCGCCACCGATCCCGCCCAGCAGGACCAGGGCGAGCAGCAGGGCGAGAACCGTCTTGCCCCGCCCACCACCGCCCGAGCCGCCCTTGCGCTTACGCACGGCGCCGCGCCGGTGCTTGCCCTTCTCCCCCCGGTCCTGTTCGTCGAACCCGAGGTCCAGATCGTCGATCATCGCGTCCGCCTCCGCTGCGCTTCCAGCCAGCTCTGCAGAATCTCCACCGCGGCGGCCTGGTCGACCACCGCCCGTTGCCGTCTCCCCCGGACACCACGCTCGGCAAGCCTACGAGACGCCACGACCGTGGACATCCTCTCGTCGGTGAGCGCTACCGGAACGGGCGCTATTACATCGGCCAGTCGGCCAGCGTACGCCTTCACGTGTACGGCCGCGGGCCCGTGCCTGCCGGCGAGATCGACCGGAAGGCCGACGACGACCTCCACGGCCTCATGCTCGGCCACCAGCGCCTTGAGCGCGGCGATGTCGGCCGGCACCGCGTCCGGCGCCGCGCCGAGGTCGCGGGCGAGGGTCACCAGCGGGGTGGCCAGCACACCGTGCGGGTCCGAGCGGGAGACTCCCACCCGCACCTGCCCGACGTCCACCCCGAGCCGGACGCCCCGGGACAACTCACTCACGCTTGACAACTCCCCCTGGAACGGCGAACCAGGGCGGACCGTGCGGGTCCGCCCTGGTCGCTGCGGTCACGCATCACGCCTCGGCGATCGCCTTCTCGACTGTGAGGAGCAGCTTCGGTGCCTCCGCCGCCGGCAGGCCGCCGCCCTGAGCCAGGTCGGGACTGCCCCCTCCGCGCCCGGAGAAGGCGGCCTTGACCAGGTCCGACGCGGCCAGGCCCCGGCTGCGGGCGGCCGGGTTCACCGCGACGACCAGCGACGCCTTGCCGTTGGCCCGGGCCGCCACCGCGACGACCGCCGGGCGCGCCGGGTCGATCTTGCCACGGATCTCCTGGGCGAGGGTCCGCACGTCGTTGCCGGCTGCGCCCTCCGGCGCCTCGGTGCCCACGTACGCGACCCCGTGCACGTCCTTCGCCCGTGCGGCGAGCGCCGCCGCACCGCCGAGCACCAGCTGGGCCCGCAGCTTCTCCAACTCCTTCTCGGCGTCGCGCAGCTGCGTCACGGTCTGCTCGACCCGGTCGGCGACCTGATCGTTGGGCACCCGGTACAGCTCGGCGAGGCGGGACACCAGCAGGTGCTCGCGGGCCAGGAAGTTGAAGGCGTCCATGCCGACCAGGGCCTCGACCCGGCGCACCCCGGAGCCGATCGACGACTCGTTGAGGATCTTCACCAGGCCGAGCTGGCCGGAGCGGGCGACGTGCGTGCCGCCGCACAACTCCCGGGCGTAGTCGCCGACCTCGACGACCCGCACCTCCTCGCCGTACTTCTCGCCGAACAGCGCCATCGCGCCGATCCGCCGCGCCTCCTCCAGCGAGGTGATGAAGGCGTGCACCTCCAGATCGGCGAGGAGCACCTCGTTGACCTGCTGCTCGACGTCACGCAGCACGCTCGGCGCCACCCCGGTCGGGGTGTTGAAGTCGAACCGCAGCCGACCCGGGGCGTTCAGCGAACCGGCCTGGGTGGCGGACTCGCCGAGGAAGTTCCGCATCGTCTGGTGCACCAGGTGCGTCGCTGTGTGCGACCGGGAGATGGCCCGCCGGCGGGTGGTGTCGATCTCGGCGTAGCCGGTCTCCCCCGCCCGCACCTCGCCCCGGAGCACCCGGGCGCGGTGCACGATCAGGCCGGGCACCGGCTGCTGCACGTCGAGCACCTCGACCTGGCCGCCGCCCACCGTGATCATGCCGAGGTCGGGCTGCTGCCCGCCGCCCTCGGCGTAGAAGGGGGTGGCGTCGAGCACCAGCTCGACGGTGTCACCCTCGACCGCCGCCTGGCGGGGGCCGTCGACGCCGAGCACCGCCCGCACCGTCGACTCCCGGGACACCTCGCCGTAGCCGGTGAACGTCACCGGGCCGCCCGAGTCGAGCACCGCCCGGTACGCCGACAGGTCGGTGTGCCCGGTCTTGCGCGCCTGGGCGTCGGCCTTGGCGCGGGCCCGCTGGTCGGCCATCAGCCGGCGGAAGCCCTCCGCGTCGACCGTCAGGCCCTGCTCGGCTGCGATCTCCAGGGTCAGGTCGATCGGGAAGCCGTACGTGTCGTGCAGCTGGAACGCCTTCTCACCGGAGAGCGCCCTGTTGCCGGCGGTCCGGGTCTCGGCGATCGCCGTGTCCAGGATCGTGGTCCCCGCCCGCAGCGTCGACAGGAACGCGTCCTCCTCCGCGTACGCGTAGTCGGCGATCCGGTCGAAGTCGGCGGCCAGCTCCGGGTACGACGGGGACATGCAGTCCCGCGCCACCGGCAGCAACTCGGGCAGCGCCCGCTCCTGCCAGCCGAGCAGCCGCACCGACCGGATCGCCCGCCGCATGATCCGGCGCAGCACGTAGCCGCGCCCCTCGTTGCCCGGGGTGACCCCGTCGCCGATCAGCATCAACGCGGTACGCACGTGGTCGGCGACCACCCGCAGCCGCACGTCGTCCGGGTGCGACTCGCTGGCGACCTGGCCCGAGTGGGCGCCGTAGCGCTTGCCGGTCAGCTCGGCGGCCTTGTCGAGGATCGGCCGGACCTCGTCGATCTCGTAGAGGTTGTCGACCCCTTGGAGGATGGACGCCATCCGCTCCAGGCCCATGCCGGTGTCGATGTTCCTGGCCGGCAGTTCACCGAGGATCGGGTAATCCTCCTTGCCGGTGCCCGGACCGCGCTCGAACTGCATGAAGACGAGGTTCCAGAACTCCATGTAGCGGTCCTCGTCGACCACCGGGCCGCCCTCGCGGCCGTAGGACGGACCCCGGTCGTAGAACAGCTCGGAGCTCGGGCCGCACGGGCCCGGGATGCCCATCGACCAGAAGTTGTCCGCCTTGCCCCGGCGCACGATCCGTTCGGTCGGCACGCCCACCGAACGCCAGATCTCGAACGCCTCGTCGTCGTCGAGGTAGACCGTCGGCCAGATTCGCTCCGGGTCCAGCCCGTAGCCGCCCTCGGCGACCGACTTGGTGACCAGGTCCCAGGCGAGCGGGATCGCCCCGTCCTTGAAGTAGTCACCGAAGGAGAAGTTGCCGTTCATCTGGAAGAACGTGCCGTGCCTGCTGGTCTTGCCGACCTCGTCGATGTCAGGCGTGCGGAGGCACTTCTGCACGCTGACCGCCCGCCGGTACGGCGGGGTCTGCTGCCCCGAGAAGTAGGGGACGAACTGCACCATGCCGGCGTTGACGAACAGCAGGTTCGGGTCACTGATGGCGGGCAGCGGAGCGGAGGGCACCACGGCGTGCCCGGTCGCCTCGAAATGGGCGAGGTACCGCCGCTTGATCTCCGCCGTCCTCACCGCTGGTGTTCCTCCGGAAAGATCTCTCGGTCGCCGATGCGCGGATCCTCCCGCAGCTCGGCGAACTGGTCGTCGAACGCCTCGCCCTGGGCGAACGCCTCGTGGATCTCCTGCTCGCGCTCGGCCATCGCGACCCGGACGTCCTCCACGAAGCTACGCAGCGACTCCGCCAGTCCGCCAGCGGATTCGGTCAACGAACTGGCGACGCCGGCCGGGGTGTACGCCTGCGCGGTGCGGGTGGCCTTGCGGACCACCACCACGCCGACGGCCAGCCCGATGCCGAGCCAGAACAACCGCCTCATTCCGAGTTCCTCCTGGTCGTACCGGGTCAGCGGTTGCCGCGCTTGGCGGCCCGACGCTGCTGCTTGATGGTGTCGCGCACCTCGCGCTCCGTCTCGGCGTGCCGGCGGGCGGAGGCAGCCTTGCGTACGCCGTAGCCGAAGGCCGCCACCTTGACCAACGGGTTGGCGGCGGCGGCGGAGACGACGGTCGCCAGGTTCGCGACGTTGGCGGTGACGTTCTGCGCGTGGCTGGTCATGGTGTCGACCTTGGCGAGCTGGAGGTTGACCCCGTCCAGGGAGGTCTGCACCTGCTCCAGGGCGGTGTTGACGTTCTTCACCGTGGTGTTCACGTCGCCGAGCAGCGGCGCGGTCCGGTCGTTGAGGTCGTTGATCATCCGAGTGGTGGCGTCCACGGTGTGCCGCAGCCGCAGGATGGGCAGCGTCAGGATCAACACCAGCATCGCGAACGCGATCGCCGCGATCAGCGCCGCGACCTCGAAAAAGCCCACGCCTGTCCTCCTCATGCCGAGTTCCGGGAACCCGACGTCCCCGAAACGCGCAACCGTCCTACCCACACCGCCGCTCGGCGACCCACGACGGGCCGGCGGGAACTGGCGGATCCGCCAGCCCCAGACCCTACCGTCCGTGATGGAAACCGGCTCAGGACGGTGAGGGTGTCGGGGTCGCGAGCGGATCCTCGCTGAGCGTCGGGAAGGGATCCTCGCCGGTGAGTGACGGATCGGTGGTGGGCTGGGGTCGGGTCCGCTCGTCGTCGATCGAGTTGCGGACCTTCACCGACACCAACGATCCGGAGCACTGCTCCGCAGCGGTCGCCGGGTCCGGCGACGGCACGACGGCCGGCTCCCCGTCCACGGGTGGCGGCACGCAGGCGGGCGGGCGCACCCAGAGGTCGAGGGTCAGCTCGTCCCGGCGCCAGCACGTGTAGCTCCCCGTCGTCGGTTGCTCGGGGCAGCGGGTCACCTTCCACGGCTGCCAGCCGTCGCCGGTCAGCGCCCGCTCGTAGACCTGTGCCGTCTCCTCCGGCGACCGCTCGGACGTGGCCGTGCGTTCGCGCAGCCGGCAGTCGAGCAGGCACCACCGGCTGCCGCTGACGTCGTCGACGGTCCCCACCGCCGCCCAGCCCGGCACGTCCAACTCGTCCAGGGTGTCGAAGACCGGATCCCGGCTGAGCGTACGAATGCCGAAGTAGAGCGGGATCGCGCCGAGCAGCACCACGCTGACCAGGGCGAGGATGCCCATCCGCAGCCGGCGCTGCTCGCGCATCCTGCGGCGCAGCTCGGATCGCGCGCCGCGCAGCCCGCCCGGGCCGGACGCGTCGTCGTCCGGTGCCGCCGGCTCCACGGGCCGGCGCAGCGCCGGCCCGTCGGACGGTCCGTCGACCGGTACGACCGCTGCGGCGGCCCGCGCCACCACCGGCTCGCCCGCGACTCCCGGCGGCGGCACCGGCGGGACACCCGACGGCTCCGGCCGCCCAGGCTCGCGGTGCGGCGGGAAGGCCCGCCCGGCCGCGCGGTCCTCGGGCCCGGGGCGGGGCGCCGGGGCGGCAACCCGGGCCACCCCGGGCTGCCCGACGGGGCCGGGTCGCGGTCCCGCGCCGGACGTC
>NZ_JBEZMR010000025.1:0-104483 GCF_040652795.1 Micromonospora sp. NPDC048170 | reverse complement strand
CCCGCCGTGCCCGGCGCAGGGATCAAGCCTGACCGCCCGGAGCCGGGCACGGCGGGCCACACCCCCACCCCCGCGCAGCGCAACCACCCCACGCAGCACAACCAGCCCACGCAGCACAACCAGCCCACGCAACAACCAGCCCGACCCAGCGCAACAGCCCGACCCAGCGCAACAGGCCGCACGCACACAACCAGGCCGCACGCACACAACCACCCCGACACCACGCACCACCACAGAACCCCGACCGCCCGACAGCGGGCGCGCAGGATTAGCCAGGCGCTGAGAGCATCTCCCGGTGCACGTGAAGACCTCCCGCATTCCGCTCGTCGCGACCCTCGCCGCCGTCGTCGTCGCCGCGGTCGTCGCCGTAGCCCTCCTCGTCACCCCGACCCCGCTGCGCGGCCCGGACGACTCCGGCGACGACGCCGGCGTCGCCTGGGTCACCGAGACGGGCCGAGCCGCGCAGACCCCGGCAGCATCGGCGACACCGGCGACACCAGGAGCACCGGCCTCGCCCGCCGCGACGGTCCCCGGCGCGACCCCGCCCGGAACCATTCCGCCCGTCGTCGACCACGGGCCACGTACGGGGAACAAGGTGGCGCTCACCTTCGACGCCGACATGACGGACGCGATGCGGAACCAACTGCGCAGTGGGGCGGTGCGGTCGTACGCGAACCTGAAGATCATCGACCTGCTGGAGCGGGAGCAGGTGCCGGCCACCTTCTTCCTCACCGGCAAGTGGGTCGAGCAGTACCCGGACGTGACGCGTCGGCTCGCCGGGAACCCGCGCTTCGAGTTGGCCAACCACACGTACGGGCATCTGGCTTTCACTCCGGACTGCTACGGCCTGCCCCGTGTCGCGGAGCGGGAGATGACCGCCGATGTGGCCCGGACGTTCGACGTGGTGGCCGCGTACGGGGGGCGCCAGACGCGGTACTTCCGTTTCCCGGGGCTGTGCCACGACCGCAAGGCGCTGGCCGCGCTGGCGCCGTTGGGGGTGACGGTGGTGGACGGCGACGTGGTCAGCGGCGACCCGTTCGCGAAGTCCTGGCGGCCGGTGGTGCGCGCTTCGCTGGACGGGGTGCGTCCGGGCTCGGTGATCGTCCTGCACGTGACGGAGGCGAACGCGCCGATGACGGACGAGGCGCTGCCGCACATCCTGGCCGGGCTGGCCGAGCGCGGTCTTGAGCCGGCCCCGCTCTCGGAGGTGCTCGGGCTGGGCTGAACCAGTCTCACGGAAAACCACAAAAGCCTAAAATCGGGGCAAGACTCTAGAGGAGGTCCCCATGACCGCAGCAGTGGAGATGCCCCGCGTCCAGGAGTGTGTGGTCGCGGCCTGCTCGTACAACCACACCAACGACTGCCACGCCTTCGCCATCACCATCGGCAGCCCGGACCACGCGCACTGCCACACCTTCATCGAGATGCCCGCGATCCGTGGCGGGGTGAACGGCGGCATGACGGCGCAGGTCGGCGCCTGCCAGCGCGCGGACTGCCAGCACAACGAGCAGTTGGAGTGCCATGCGCCGGCGATCAAGGTCGGCCCGGACAACGACATGGCCGACTGCATGACCTACGTCAGCCGCTGACCACCTCAGCGCAGACCGTTGGCTTCGCGGACCACGGTGACCAGCTCGTCGATGATGCCGGTCAGGGCGAAGTCCTTCGGCGTGAAGACCCGGGCCACCCCGGCGGCCCGGAGCTGATCCGCGTCGCCGGCCGGGATGATCCCGCCGACCACCACGGGCAGGTCCGGCCGGCCGGCGACGCGCAGGCCGGCCAGCACCGCCGGCACCGCCGCCAGGTGTGAGCCGGAGAGCACCGAGAGGCCGACCAGGTCCACGTCCTCCTCCACGGCGGCGGCGACGATCTGCCCGGCGGTGAGCCGGATGCCCTGGTAGACGACCTCGAAGCCCGCGTCGCGGGCGCGTACCGCGATCTGCTCCGCGCCGTTGGAGTGCCCGTCGAGGCCGGGCTTGCCGACCAGCAGTCGCAGCCGGCCGCTGCCCAGCTCACGGGCGGTGGCGGCGACCCGCTCCCGGACGGCGCCCAGGGTGGCGTCCCCGCCGGCCCCGGTGCCGCCGGCCAGGCCGGTGGGGGCCCGGTACTCGCCGAAGACCTGCCGCAGCGCACCGGCCCACTCGCCGGTGGTCACGCCGGCCCGCACGCACTCCAGCGTCGCCGGCATCAGGTTCGCCGTGGTCGCGGCGTCCGCGCGTAGCCGGGCCAGCGCCGCCTCGACCGCCGCGTCGTCCCGGCCGGCCCGCCACCGCTGTACGGAGGCCGCTGCCGCCGCCTCGACCGCCGGGTCGACCTGTTCGACGGCCTCGGCTCCGGCGGCGGTCAGCGGCGAGGGCTCGGTCTCGGTGAACCGGTTGACACCGACCACCACGTCGGTGCCGGCCTCCATCCGGCGGCGCCGCTCGGCCAGCGAGGCGACCAGGGCGCTCTTGAGGTAGCCGGTCTCCACGGCGGCGACCACGCCGCCCATCTCCAGCACCCTCTCCAGCTCCGCCCGGGCCCCGGCGACGATCCCGTCGACCAGGGCGGTCATCACGTGCGAGCCCTCGAAGAGGTCCGGGTACTCCAGCAGGTCCGACTCGTACGCGAGCACCTGCTGCATCCGCAGTGACCACTGCTGGTCCCAGGGCCGGGGCAGGCCGAGGGCCTCGTTCCAGGCGGGCAGCTGGACGGCGCGGGCCCGGGCGTCCCGGGAGAGGGTCACGCCGAGCATCTCCAGCACGATGCGCTGGATGTTGTTCTCCGGCTGCGCCTCGGTCAGGCCCAGCGAGTTGACCTGCACGCCGTACCGGAACCGCCGCTGCTTCGGGTCCTGCACGCCGTATCGTTCGCGGGTGATCTCGTCCCAGAGCACGCCGAAGGCGCGCATCTTGGCGATCTCCTCGACGAAGCGCACCCCGGCGTTGACGAAGAAGGAGATCCGCTGCACGACGTCGCCCATCCGCTCGGCGGGCACCTGCCCCGAGTCGCGGACCGCGTCGAGCACCGCGACGGCGGTGGAGAGCGCGAAGCCGACCTCTTGGACCGGGGTCGCACCGGCCTCCTGGAGGTGGTACGAGCAGATGTTGACCGGGTTCCACCTCGGCATCGCCTTCAGCGTGTGCGCCACGATGTCGGCCGTGAGCCGCAGCGACGCGGCCGGCGGGAAGATGTGGGTGCCCCGGGAGAGGTACTCCTTGATGATGTCGTTCTGCGTGGTGCCGGCACAGCGGGACAGCTCCGCGCCCTGCTCCGCACCGACCGTGCCGTAGAGGGCGAGCAGCCACATCGCCGGCGCGTTGATGGTCATGGACGTGTTCATGTCGGCCAGCGGGATGCCGTCGAAGAGGGCCCGCATGTCGCCGAGGTGCGCCACCGGGACGCCCACCCGGCCCACCTCACCGGTGGCGAGCTCGTGGTCGGGGTCGTAACCGGTCTGCGTCGGCAGATCGAAGGCGACCGACAGCCCGGTCTGCCCCTTCGCCAGGTTGCGGCGGAAGAGCGCGTTGGTCGCGGCGGCCGAGCTGTGCCCGGCGTAGGTGCGCATCACCCACGGGCGGTCTCGCTCGGGCAGCCGGCCGGGGAGAGCCTTCTCGTCCATGGCGGGAGTCTAAGTTACCGTTCAGTCACCGGAGCTGTGGAAAACCACACAGGTCCATGGAGCGGAAACCCGGGTGCGAAGCGCCCGACATGGGCGCGACCACCACACCCCGGCCGGCCCGCCGCCGCGGCCACGTCGCACACTTGACGGATGCATGACGAGCTGGCGATCTCCGTGCGGGGGCTGCGCAAGGCGTACGGCGACAACGCCGCCGTCGCGGGCGTGGACCTCGACGTCCACCGCGGCGAGGTCTTCGCCCTCCTCGGCCCCAACGGCGCCGGCAAGACCACCACCGTGGAGATCCTGGAGGGCTACCGGCAGCGCGACGCCGGCGACGTCGACGTCCTCGGCAGCGACCCGGCCCGGCCGGCCGCCGACTGGCGTTCCCGGGTGGGCATCGTCCTCCAGGGCACCGGCGAGTTCGACGAGCTGACGGTCTCCGAGGTGGTCCGTCACTTCTCCGGTTTCTATGCCGGCGCGGACGACCCTGACAAGGTCATCGAGCGCGTCGGGCTGGCCGGCAAGGCGAAGGCCCGTACGCACACCCTGTCCGGCGGGCAGAAGCGCCGGCTCGACGTGGCGCTCGGCATCGTCGGCCGACCCGAGCTGCTCTTCCTCGACGAACCGACCACCGGTTTCGACCCGGAGGCCCGCCGGGAGTTCTGGGAGCTGATCCGCGACCTGGCCGCCGCTGGCACCACCATCGTGCTCACCACCCACTACCTCGACGAGGCCGAGGCGCTCGCCGACCGGGTCGGCGTGATCGCCGGTGGCCGGCTGGTCGAGGTCGCCGCGCCCGACCGGCTCGGCAACCGGCGGGAGGCCCTCGCGACGGTCTCCTGGCGTACGCCGGAAGGGGCGCGGGAGGCGGCGGAGAGCGCGACGCCGACGGCGCTGGTGGCGGAGCTGGCCGCGCGCTTCGGCGGTGAGGTCCCGGGCCTGACGGTGACCCGGCCGACCCTGGAGGACATCTACCTGCGGATGATCGGACACCGATGACCACCACGACGAAGCCGGCCGCACCGGCCACCACGGCACCGGCCCGACGGCCGGGTGCGGTCGCCCTCACCCTGCGGCAGGGCCGGCTGGAGATCACCCAGTTCCTGCGCAGCCGGGAGTCCGTCGTCTTCACGATGGGCTTCCCGGTCGTCATGATCCTGATCTTCGCGGCGATCTTCGGCGACGAGATCGCCCCCGGGGTCAGCTACACGCAGTACTTCATCACCGGCATGATCGCCACCGGCCTGATGACGGTGAGCTTCCAGAACCTCGGCATCTGGATCCCGATCGAGCGGGACCGGGGGGTGCTCAAGCGCTACCGGGGCACGCCGATGCCGAGTTGGGTCTGGTTCGCCGGCAAGGTGCTCATGGTGGTGGTGATCGGCATCGCCGAAACGGTGCTGCTGATCGTGGTCTCGGCGGCGATGTTCGACCTGGAACTGCCCGGCACCGCCACGAAGTGGCTCACCTTCGGCTGGGTGTCGGTGCTCGGCGTCACCGCCTGCACGCTGTGCGGCATCGCCATCTCGTCGCTGGCCCGCACCGCCCGCAGCGGCTCGGCGGTGGTCACCCCGGTCGCGTTGGTGCTCCAGTTCATCTCCGGGGTGTTCTTCGTCTTCACCGAGCTGCCGGCGTGGATGCAGCAGGTTGCGGCGTTCTTCCCGCTGAAGTGGATGTGTCAGGGCCTGCGCTCGGTCTTCCTGCCGGATTCCTTCGGCGCCCGCGAGCCGGCCGGCTCGTTCGAGCTGGACCGGGTCGCCCTGGTGCTCGTCGCATGGTGTGTGATCGGCCTGGTGCTCTGCCTGACCACGTTCCGCTGGACGACCAAGCGCGACGGCTGAGCGAGGCGGGGCAGCCCTTCGCGCCGCCGAACGACCTCGCTCACCCGCCGGCGGCGAGCGCGCCGCCGAGCGGCGTGCGCCAGTAGAGCACCTCGCGCCCGGACCGCCGCTTGCCGACGGCGCCCGCGTCCAGCAGCACCCGCAGGTGGTCGCTCACCGTCCCGAGGGACAGCCCGGTCACCACCACGAGCTGCGAGGTGCTCAGCGGTGTGTCCAGCCTGGCCAGGATGTTGGCCCGGTTTGCACCGATCAGCCGGGCGAGCCCGTCGGGTGCCGGTGAGGTGGGATCGACCAGGATCCCGCGCACGGGATAAACCATTCCGAACCGGGTTGGCTTGTCCCAAACCACCCAGCCGCGACGGCAGTGCGCAGGTAGGAAGACCAACTGCTCGGCCTCGTCCAGCGACAGCGGCGGCTCCGGGTAGTCGTTGACCTGGAGACGGCCGTCGCCCAGCCAGCGCATGTTGCGGTTGAGGTCGGTGAACACCCCGGCCCAGCCGCCCGTGCTCAACGCGGCGGTGCGGGCCACGATGTCCGCCCGGAGCCGGCGTTCCCGCTCCGGCCACTCCGGCTCGACGGTGTGCGTCCAGACCCAGCCGAGGAGTTCCACCACCTGCCCGGTGAGACCGTCCGCCAGCAACTCGGCGTCGAGCGGCTCCGGCCGGGTGGCACGTAGGTCGGCCCGGATCCGCTCGTCGGACAACCGCCCGACGGCCGCCAGCTCCGTCGCGAACGTCGGTTCCGGCGTGGCGGGCGCGACGGTGAGGAAGTCCGCGGTCCACCGGGGGTGGAACGACGCGGGCAGCAGCGCCCGGACCACCGGCCGACCGGCCAGCATTCGTCGGAACGGCTCGACGTGACGCCCTCGCCATGCCCGCTGCCACGGGGTACGCGGGTCGTACAGCGCGCGCAGCGCGGCGATCGTGTCGACCATCGGCGAGACCGTGAAGCGGCTCCGCGCGAGTAGATCCGATGGCACCTGCCAGACGGCCACGTTTCGCCTCCAGACGTAACTCTACGAGATCCACCCGGCGTCCCACACGATGGCGCCCGTGAGAACGTACGCAGACCTGTTCGCGGTCCGGGAGTTCCGCAACCTGTTCCTGGCAAACTGCGCGGGGATCGCGGCGCACACGACGTCGGCGCTGGCGCTGGGCGCGCTGACCTACGCGTCGACCGGCTCGGCGCTGCTCACCGCGCTGAGCATGTTCGGCGCACCGCTCGCCGGCGTGCTCGGCAGCCTGACGTTGCTGTCGGCTGCGGACAGCGTGCCGCCCCGACGGGCGCTGACCCTCGCCGCCGTGCTGGTCGCCGTCGGAGCGGCGCTACAGGCTGTGCCCGGCCTGCCGCTGTGGGCGCGGTTCACGGTCATCTTCGCCGGCGCGTATGTCGGCTCGATCACCGCCGGGGCCCGGTGGGCGCTGCTCACCGACATCCTGCCGTCCGACGCCTACGTGCTGGGCAGATCCACCATGAACACGAGCGTCGGGGCGATGCAGATCGCCGGATTCGGACTGGCCGGTGTCCTGCTGGTCTGGCTGAACCCGTACGAGGTGTTCCTGCTCGCGGCGGTGCTGCGGGTGGTGGCGGCGGCGGTCGGGTGGTTCGGGCTGTCGGAGCGCCCGGCCCGGACCACCGCCCGGACGACGGTCGGGCGCACGCTCAGGGTGAACCGGGAACTGTGGGCGGACCCCGGCCGCCGATCCCTGTTGCTCAACCTGTGGGTGCCGGGCGGCCTGGTCGTCGGTTGCGAGGCGCTGTTCGTGCCCTACGCCGGGGACCGGGCCGGCTTCCTCTACGCCGCCGCAGCCCTCGGCATGCTGGCGGGCGACATCGTGGTGGGGCGGCTCCTGCCGCCGGCCCGGCGGGAGCGGCTGGTCCCCGCCCTGCGACTGCTGCTCGCCCTGCCCTACCTGGCTTTCGCGCTGTCGCCGGCGCTGCCGCTGGCCATGGTCGTCGCGGTCGTCGCCTCGGCGGGCTTCGCCGCCGGGCTGCCGTTGCAGGAGCGGCTGATCGCCCACTCGCCCACTGAGATCCGGGGCCAGGTGCTCGGCCTGCACCACAACGGCATGCTGGCCACGCAGGCGCTGTGTGCCGTGCTCGCCGGCACGGTCGCGGACCTGGTCCCGGCGAGTTGGGCCGTCACGCTGCTCGCCACGGCGTCGCTGGTCGCCACGCTCGTGCTCACCGCCGGGCTGCGGCGGACCGCCCCCGCGCCGCTGGAGGCGGTCCGCTGAGCGGCCGGGGGGGATGTCGCGCCCCCGGCTGCCCGTCAGTACGTGTAGAAGCCCTTGCCGGTCTTGCGGCCGAGGTCGCCGGCCGTGACCATGCGCTGGAGCAGCTCCGGCGGGAAGAACTTCTCGTCCGCCGTGTCGGTGTAGATGTTCTTCGACGCGTGCATCAGCACGTCCACGCCGGTCAGGTCGGTGGTGGCCAGCGGGCCCATCGCGTGGCCGAAGCCGAGCCGGCAGGCGGTGTCCAGGTCCTCGGCCGACACCACACCCGACTCGACCAGCTTGACGGCCTCGACGACCAGCGCCGCGATCAGCCGGGTGGTGACGAAGCCCGCGATGTCCCGGTTGACCACCACGACGGTCTTGCCGATCTCCTCGGCGAACGTCTTCACCGTCGCCAGGGTCTCGTCGCTGGTCTTGTAGCCGCGCACCAGCTCGCAGAGCTTCATCATCGGCACCGGCGAGAAGAAGTGGGTGCCGACGACCGCCTCCGGGCGCTCGGTCACCGCGGCGATCTGGGTCACCGGGATGGCCGAGGTGTTGGTCGCGAGCACGGCGTCGGACTTGCAGATCTTGTCCAGCGCGCGGAACACCTCGTGCTTGATCTCCAGCCGCTCGAAGACCGCCTCGACCACGATGTCCGCGTCGGCCGCCGCCTCCAGGTCGGTGGTCGGGGTGATCCGGCCCAGCGTCGCCTCGACCTCGGACGCCTCGATCTTCCCCTTCTCGGCGAACCTGGTCAGCGACTTGCGGATGCCGTCCAGGCCCCGCCCGGTGGCCGCGTCGTCCAGGTCCCGCAGCGTCACCTGCCAGCCCGCCTGCGCCGCCACCTGGGCGATGCCAGAGCCCATCAGCCCGGCCCCGACGACCGCGAGTCGACCCGCCATCTGCTTCTCCCTCGCCTGATTGAGTATCTGCCAGCACCCTAGTCGGCGGGCCTGAACGGGTGCTAAGGCGTGTCCGACCGGCGGGATCAGATGGTCAGGTCCGGTTCCTCCGGTGCGGTGCCCCGTTCCACCCCGACCCCGAGCGCGCGCAGGTCGGCCGCGAAGTCCGGGTAGCCCCGGTCGACGTGGTGCACGTGGGAGACCTCGGTGACCCCCTCGGCGCAGAGCCCGGCGATGATCAGCCCGGCGCCGGCGCGGATGTCGGTGGCCCGCACGGGAGCGCCGGAGAGCCGGTCGTGGCCCCGGACCACCGCGTGGTGGCCGTCGGTCTTGATGTCCGCCCCGAGCCGCATCATCTCGTTGGCGAACATGAACCGGCCGTCGAAGATGTTCTCGGTGATCAGGGACGCGCCGTCGCTGACCGCGGCCAGCCCGATCGCCATCGGCAGCAGGTCGGTGGCGAAGCCCGGGTACGGCAGCGTGACGACGTCCACCGCCGTCGGCCGGTCGTCCATCCGGATCCGGAACGCGTCGCCGCGGGTCTCCACCAGCCCACCGGCGGAGACCAGCTTGTCGAGCGCGACCTCCAGGAACGCCGGCTCCACCCCGGTGACCGTGACGTCCCCCCGGGTCATCGCCGCACCGAACGCCCAGGTGCCGGCCACGATCCGGTCCCCCACCGTGGCGTGCCGCACCGGCCGCAGCCCGGGCACCCCCTCGATGTGCAGGGTGGAGGTACCCGCGCCGGCGATCCGGGCGCCCATCTGGTTGAGCATGGTGCAGATGTCGACGATCTCCGGCTCGCGGGCGGCGTTGTCGATGAGGCTCGGCCCCCGGGCCAGCACCGCCGCCATGACCAGGTTCTCCGTCGCGCCGACGCTGGGGAAGTCGAGCACGATCTCCGCGCCGTGCAGCCCGTACGGCGCCGACGCGATGACGAAGCCGTGCTCGCCGGAGATCTCGGCGCCCATCCGGGTCAGCCCGGAGATGTGCATGTCCAGGCCCCGCGAGCCGATGGCGTCCCCGCCGGGGTGGGCCACCCGCACGTACCCCCGGCGGGCCAGCAGCGGGCCCAGCACGCAGATCGAGGCACGCAGCCGGCGTACGAGGTCGTAGTCCGCCTCGGCGCCGGGCTGCTCGGGCACGTCGATGACGACCGACCGGGACCGGGCCACCCCGCCGTGCGCGACCATCGGGTCGACCGGGTCGTCGGCGTCGAAGCGGACGCCACAGCCGAGCCGGCGGAGCACCTCGCCCATGATCGCGATGTCGGTGATCCGCGGCACGTTGGTGATCACGCTGCGGCCCGGGGCGAGCAGCGCGGCGGCCATCAGCTTCAGGGCCGAGTTCTTGGCGCCGACGACGTGCACCGTGCCGGCCAGGCGCGCGTCACCGCGTACCCGGATGACGTCGACGTCGTTGACCGCCGGATCACCGGCGTCGCCGGGGCCCCACCCGACCGGCCGGACGGCGGTGCCGCCCGGGCGCTCCGGGATCGTCAGGTCCGGTATCCGTAGGCTGTGCGTCATGGCCGTCCACCTCACGCGCATCTACACGAAGGCCGGCGATGCCGGCATGACCAGGCTGAGCAACAACGAGCAGGTGCCGAAGACCGATCCGCGCATCTCCGCGTACGCGGACGTCGACGAGTGCAACGCCGCGATCGGCGTGGCGCTCGCCCTGGGGCAGCTCGACGACGAGCTGCGCGTCGTCCTGGCGTCGATCCAGAACGACATGTTCGACGTGGGCGCAGACCTGTCCACCCCGGTCGAGCCGGATCCGAAGTACCCGCCGCTGCGGGTCACCGAGGCGTACGTCGAGCGCCTGGAGGGCTGGTGCGACGAGTACAACGCACGCCTGAGCAAGCTCGACTCCTTCATCCTCCCCGGCGGCACCGCGGGCGCGGCGCTGCTGCACGTGGCGCGGACGATCGCCCGACGCGCCGAGCGGTCGGCATGGGCCCTGGTCGCGCACGACCCCGAGCGGACCGGCGCGCTCCCGGCAAAGTATCTCAACCGGCTCTCTGACCTGCTCTTCATCCTGTCAAGAACGGCAAATCCGGACGGAGATGTGCTATGGGTGCCGGGCGGCGACCGCTGACCACCCGCCCCGCGTTCCCGCCGGAGTCTCCGGTGGGAACGCTGCACCACGTCGAGGTCTGGGTGCCCGATCTGGCCGCAGCTATTCACAGTTGGGGCTGGTTGCTCGGTGAGCTGGGCTGGACGCCGTTCCAGGAGTGGCCGGCCGGCCGTTCCTGGCGGCTCGGCCTCACGTACCTGGTGCTGGAGCGGTCACCGGCGCTGCGCGGGCGGCTGCATGACCGGCTCGCCCCCGGCCTCAACCACCTGGCCTTCCACGCCGGCCCGCCGGCCGCCGTGGACCGGTTGGTGGAGGCCGCGCCCGCGTACGGCTGGACGCTGCTCTTCCCGGACCGCCATCCCCACGCCGGCGGGCCGCAGACTTACGCCGCCTACCTCACCGACAACCAGGGATACGAGGTCGAACTCGTCGGATCCGCTGACGGGGACCGTGCGAGACGAAAGGCACCTGAGGACGCGCCAGGGACGTGAGGTGTTTCCGGGGACGAGGCCCGATTCAGGCGGCGGGCCAGTCCTGGGAGGCCAGACGCGGCGAGACCGCCCCCGGAGGGGCGGCCTCGAGCCAGGACAGGAACCCGGTGACGGTGGACCGGGCCATGGCGATCTCCACCGGGGCGTGGTCGCTCGTACAGCGGAGGATGACCCAGTCGGCGGGCATCGAGAGACGCTCCTGCCCTTCGGGGAGCCGTCGCCGCTCGACGACCAGCCCCTTGCGGGAGAGCACGCGGGTGGGTCGGATGGCGAAACTGAACAGCCGGTACCAGCGGAGTTGGTCACCGACGAAGCGGCCGAAGCCGGGAGACCAGCCGCGGCCGTCGAGCATCGTGGAGGTCCGGACGCCGAGCCGGATGATGCCCCCGCTGCGGGTGACGACAGCCCGCCGGGCGAAGAGGATCAGGAGTGCGCCGAGGATGACGGCGACGCCGATTCCGATCCCTCCGACGATCTCCATCGGCGTTTCGGCTCAGCGGCTCTGCGCGGCGGAAACCGGGGTGGCGCTCTCGGCCAGGACGGTCACGCGCTCGGCGGTCACCGACAGGAAGCCACCGGCCACCTCGTAGGAGACCTGCTCGCCGCCGGGAAGCTTGATGCGCACCTGGCCGGGCTCGGCAAGCTGGCCGAGCAGGGGCGCGTGCCCCGCCAGCACACCCAGCTCGCCCTCGGTCGTGCGGGCGACGACCATCTCGGCCTCGCCGGACCAGACCTTCTCCTCGACGGCTACGAGCTCGACGTGAAGCTGCTTTGCCACGCTGTCTCCTTGCTGCGGCGGCGGATTGTCGAAAGTCTAGTCGTGCCCCCGACCCGCCCCCAACGCGGGTGGCGAGACCTGCGCCACGGCTACTTCGCCTTGTTCTGGAAGTCGGGATGCTCCACCAGGAACGCGTCCAACTGCTCCTTCCGCAGGGCGGCGAAGAAGTCGTCCACGGCTGGCTCGAACCGTTCGCCCTGGTACTTCCCGTTCTGGGTCACCGAACCACCCGGCAGCTTGATCATCTGAATCGTCTCCGGGCGGATGTTCTTGAGCGCCAGCCCGAAGTCGACCACGCTGTTGCCCCGACCGTTGAAGATCAGCGACTGCCCGGCCGCCCGCAGCACCCGGTCCAGCTTGACCGGATTGGTCACCACGTCGGCACTGAGCGCCTGACCCGCCATCGCCTTGACGAACTGCTGCTGGTGCCGCTGCCGCCCGTAGTCGCCGTCGGGTACGCCGTTCTTCGGGTAGCGCTGCCGGACGTAGTCGAGCGCCTGCCAGCCGCTGAGGTGCTGGCTGCCCTTCTTGTAGACCGCCTGCGGGCCGACGTAGCCCTCACCGTTGGGGTTGCCCTTGCGGTGCTTGCCGTCCGGCTCGCGGTGCTCGGAGCGCACCTCGCGCTCGATCTGCATGGTGACGCCACCCATCGCGTCGACGATGCTCTTGAAGCCGCTGAAGTTGATGATCGCGCCGGCGTCGAAGCGCTCGATGCCGGTGACGTCCTGCACCGTCGTCGCCAGCAACTCGAAGCCGCGGGCCGCGTCCGGGTTGGCGCCGGGCACCCGACTGCCGTACGACATCGCCGAGTTGAGCTTGTCGGTGCCGCCCCTGAACTCCGCCCGGGCGAACTCGGGGATCTCCACGATGAGGTCGCGCGGCATCGAGAAGAGGTAGGCCCGGTCCAGCTCCGCCGGCACGTGCAGCACCATGATCGAGTCGGCCAGCGGCGGCATCTCCGGATTGCGCGGGTCGATGCCCACCAGCAGGATGTTGAGCGGGCCCTTGATGTCGCTCCTGCGTTCCTTCGCCCCGGCCGCCTGGTCGCCGAAGAGATCGGCCTTTCCGACGGCGCCCTCGTAGCGGGCCATCAGCACCTCGGTGCCGACCAGCACCGCGCCGCTGAGCAGCATCAGGACGGCACCGAACACGGTGCAGGCCCGGGCCCAGCGCGGCACCCCCGACCACCTGGACGACCTACCGCCGCCCTTGCCGGCCTTACCCACGATCATCTCCGTTCGTCACGCCCACGATCAGGAGACGGGCGCACGCAGCCGATTTCGTTGCACAGATCGACGCCCACGTGGTACGCAGGCGGATCGACGTTACCTCGCGTACCGCATGATCGCCGAGCACGCGCAGCCGGAAAGGGCGATCAGCGCGCGCCCTGAGGACGGCGAAAGGCCGCCCCGGCAGTGCCGGGACGGCCTCACCTCAGGACCGACAGGTCAGCCCTTCATCAGCTCCGCTGCCTTGCGCTCCAGGTCCTCCAGGCCACCGCACATGAAGAAGGCCTGCTCGGGGAAGTGGTCGTACTCGCCCTCGCTGATCTTCTTGAAGGCCTCGATGGTCTCCTGGATCGGGACCGTCGAGCCCGGCACGCCGGTGAACTGCTCCGCCGCGTAGGTGTTCTGCGACAGGAAGCGCTCGATCCGCCGCGCGCGCTGCACGGTGATCTTGTCTTCCTCGGAGAGCTCCTCGATACCGAGGATGGCGATGATGTCCTGCAGGTCCTTGTACTTCTGCAGGATCCGCTTCACCTCGGTCGCCACCGCGAAGTGCTCGGCGCCGACGAACTCCGGGGCGAGGATCCGGGACGAGGACGCCAGCGGGTCCACGGCCGGGTAGATGCCCTTGTCGGAGATCGACCGCTCCAGGTTGGTGGTCGCGTCGAGGTGGGCGAACGTGGTGGCCGGGGCGGGGTCGGTGTAGTCGTCCGCCGGCACGTAGATCGCCTGCATCGAGGTGATGGCCTGGCCCCGGACGGAGGTGATCCGCTCCTGGAGCTCGCCCATCTCGTCGGCCAGGGTCGGCTGGTAGCCCACCGCGCTCGGCATCCGGCCGAGCAGGGTGGAGACCTCCGAACCGGCCTGCGTGAAGCGGAAGATGTTGTCGATGAAGAGCAGCACCTCCTGCTTCTTCACGTCACGGAAGTACTCCGCCATGGTCAGCGCGGAGAGGGCGACCCGCAGCCGGGTGCCCGGCGGCTCGTCCATCTGGCCGTAGACCAGCGCGGTCTTGTCGATGACGCCGGACTCGGTCATCTCGGCGATGAGGTCGTTGCCCTCGCGGGTGCGCTCACCCACGCCGGCGAAGACCGACGTACCACCGAAGTTCCGGGCGACACGGGTGATCATCTCCTGGATGAGCACCGTCTTGCCCACGCCGGCACCGCCGAACAGGCCGATCTTGCCGCCCTTGACGTACGGGGCGAGCAGGTCGATGACCTTGATGCCGGTCTCCAGCATCTCGGTCTTCGGCTCCAGGTCCGCGAAGGCCGGGGCCTTGCGGTGGATGCCCCAGTGGTCGTCCGGCTGGAGCGTCTCGCCCTCGGTGAGGTTGAGGCACTCGCCGATCGCGTTGAACACGTGACCCTTGACCGTGTCGCCCACCGGAACGGTGATCGGCGAGCCGGTGTCGCGCACCTCGGTGCCACGGACCAGGCCGTCGGTCGGCTGCATCGAGATGGCGCGGACCATGTTGTCACCCAGGTGCTGGGCGACCTCCAGGGTCAGCGTCTTCTCGCCGCCGGAGAGCGTCACGTTCACGTGCAGGGCGTTGAACAGGGCCGGCATGGCGTCGCGCGGGAACTCGGCGTCGACGACCGGGCCGATGACCCGGACCACGCGACCCGTGGCCGTCTTGGTCTCTACTGGGGCAGTCATCACACTTCACTTCCCGACGCGGCCAGCGCGTTCGCGCCGCCGACGATCTCGCTGATCTCCTGGGTGATCCCGGCCTGGCGGGCCGAGTTCATCTCACGCGTGTACTTCTCGATCATCTCTTCGGCGTTGTCGGTGGCGCTCTTCATCGCCCGCCGACGGGCCGCCGACTCGCTCGCCGCCGACTCCAGCAACGCCGCGTAGATCCGCGTGTTGATGTACTTCGGCAGCAGCGCGTCGAGCAGCGCCTCCGCGTCCGGCTCGAACTCGTACGCCGGCAGCGCGCCCTCGGACCGCGGCCGGTCCTCGACCTGCATGGGGCCGATGATCCTGGTGACCGGGGTCTGGGTCATCAGGGAGTGGAACTCGGTGTAGACGATGTGCAGCTCGTCGACCCCGCGGATCCCGTCCGGCCCGGCGCCGCCGTCGACGTCGTCCGCACCGGCGGTGAACGCCTTGATCAGCGTCTCACCCACGGTGCGGGCGTCGGCGAAGGTCGGCTGCTCCGAGAACCCGGTCCAGTTGGCCTCGATCGGCCGGTCCCGGAACCGGAAGAACCCGACGCCCTTGCGCCCGATGACGTAGAGCACCGGCTCCTTGCCGTCGGCCCGGAGCCGGGCGATCAGCGACTCGGCCATCTTGATGGCGTTGGAGCTGTAACCACCGGCGAGGCCACGGTCGGAGGTGACCAGCAGGACACCCGCCCGCCGCACCTGCGGACGCGCGGTGAGCAGCGGGTGGTCGATCCGCGCGTTGGACGCCAGCGCCGTGAGCACGCCGGTGACCGCCTGGGCGTACGGCAGGGACGCCTCCACCCGGGCCTGGGCCTTGGCGATCCGGCTCGTCGCCACGAGCTCCATCGCCTTGGTGATCTTCTTCATCCCCTTCGCCGAGCGAATCCGTTGACGAAGAACGCGTACCTGGGCCGCCATGAGTCAGCCCTTACTGCTTCTCGGCGGAGCGGTCGCTCGCGCCGTCCCGGAAACGGGTCACCGTCTCGCGGTTCTCCTCGCCCTCCAGCGGCGCGGCCGGGGCCTCGTTGATCCGCCGCTCGTCTTCCTTGCCGAGGAAGATCTGCTTGAAGTCGGCGATGGCGGCGTCGAGCGAGCCGACGATGTCGTCGTTCCACTGGTGGTCGGCGATGCTGGCCAGGACGCCCTCGTGCTTGTGGCGGAGGTACTGGAGGAACTCCGACTCGAAGCGGCGGATCTCCCCGACCGGGACGTCGTCCAGCTTGCCCTCGGTGCCGGCCCAGACGGAGACGACCTGCTCCTGCACCGGGAACGGCGCGTAGTTCGACTGCTTGAGCAGCTCGACCAGGCGGGAGCCGCGGTCGAGCTGGGCCCGGGAGGCCTTGTCCAGGTCGGAGGCGAAGGCGGCGAACGCCTCCAGCTCACGGAACTGGGCCAGGTTGAGCCGCAGCGAACCGGCGACCTTCTTCATCGGCTTCACCTGCGCGGCGCCACCGACCCGGGAGACCGAGGTGCCGACGTTGATGGCCGGCCGGACGCCCTGGTTGAACAGGTCGGTCTCCAGGAAGATCTGGCCGTCGGTGATGGAGATGACGTTGGTCGGGATGAAGGCCGAGATGTCGTTGGCCTTCGTCTCGATGATCGGCAGGCCGGTCATCGAGCCGCCACCCAGCTCGTCGGAGAGCTTCGCGCAGCGCTCCAGCAGGCGGGAGTGCAGGTAGAAGACGTCACCCGGGTACGCCTCGCGGCCCGGCGGGCGGCGCAGCAGCAGGGACACGGCGCGGTACGCCTCGGCCTGCTTGCTCAGGTCGTCGAAGACGATCAGGACGTGCTTGCCGCCGTACATCCAGTGCTGCCCGATGGACGAGCCGGTGTAGGGGGCGAGGTACTTGAAGCCGGCCGGGTCGGAGGCCGGGGAGGCGACGATGGTCGTGTACTCCAGCGCGCCCGCCTCCTCCAGGATGCCCTTGATCGAGGCGATCGTGGAGGCCTTCTGGCCGATGGCGACGTAGATGCAGCGGACCTGCTTCTTCGGGTCGCCGGAGCGCCAGTTCTCCCGCTGGTTGAGGATGGTGTCCAGCGCGACGGTGGTCTTGCCCGTCTTCCGGTCGCCGATGATCAGCTGACGCTGACCGCGGCCGATCGGGGTCATGGCGTCGACGGCCTTGAGGCCGGTCTGCAGCGGCTCGTCGACCGACTGCCGGGCCATCACGTTCGGGGCCTGGAGCTCCAGCTCGCGGAAGCCCTCGTTGGCGATGTCGCCGAGCCCGTCGATCGGGTGGCCGAGCGCGTTGACCACGCGGCCGAGGAAGGCGTCGCCGACCGGTACGGAGAGCACCCGGCCGGTGCGCTTGACGCGCTGCCCCTCTTCGAGATTGGCGGAGTCACCGAGGACGACGACACCGATCTCCCGGACGTCGAGGTTCAGCGCCACACCCAGGGTGCCGTCCTCGAACTCCAGGAGCTCGTTGGTCATGGTCGAGGGGAGACCCTCGACGTGGGCGATGCCGTCACCGGTGTCGGCGACGGTACCGACCTCCTCGCGGGAGAGTTCGGACGAGTAGGAAGAGACGTAGCGCTCCAGAGCGCCGCGGATCTCCTCCGTCGAGATGGTCAGCTCGGCCATCCTCTGCTTCCTTAAGTATCAGGGGCCCGGGATACCTAGTACCGACCGGTCCGAATGGCGTCTATTCACAGGCGCTGGGCGGCGGTGCCGCGTCAGCGCTTCGCGAGCGCGTTGCGGCTCTCGTTGAGGCGGCGCAGGACGGTGCCGTCGTACAGGTCGGAGCCGACCCGCACACTCACGCCACCGAGAACTGTGGGGTCCACCGTCTGCTTGACGGAAACCTCTCGACCGTATATCGCGGAGAGACTCGCGCCCAGCCGACGCTCGTCCTCTTCACTCAACGGGGCCGCGGCGGTCACGTACGCCACCTGCCGGTCCCGCCGGTCGGCGGCAAGCTCGACCAGCCGGGTGAGCGCCCCGGAGAAGGAGCGCCCCCCGAACCCGTTCAGCGCCGCCTCGACGAGGCTGACGGTGACCGGGCGGGCCTTGCCGGCGAGCAACTCGCGGACCAGGGCGGTCCGCTGCCCGATCGGGGCGATCGGGTCGGCCAGCGCGTTGGAGAGCGCGGGCTGACCGGCGACGACCTGACCGAAGCGGAACAGCTCGTCCTCGACCTCGCCGAGGTCGCCGGCGGAGTCGGCGCTGGCCAGCAGCGCCTCCACGCCGATCCGCTCGGCTGCGTCGAGCAGCTCCGAGGGCGCCGACCAACGGCCGGACACCAGCGAGGCGACCAGGTCCAGCGCATCGGCGCCGACCTTGCCGCGCAGCAGCTCACCGAGCAGGGTGGTGCGGTCGGCACCCGAGCGGGCCGGGTCGGAGAGCGCCCGGCGCAGCCGCGGCTCGCGCCGCAGCAGGTCGGCGACGGAGAGGATGTCGGCGGCGGTGGTGGCCACCGCCGACGGCTCCGCGCCGCGGACGTACGCGTCGAGGCGCTCGGCCGCGACCTTGTACGACTCCCGGCTGGCGGCCTGCATCAGCGGGCCCCCGCGCTCTCGAGGTTGCTCAGGAACCGGTCGACGGTGCCCTTGCGGCGTGCCTCGTCGGCGAGGGACTCACCGACGATCTTGCTGGCCAGGTCCACCGCGATCGTGCCGACCTCCGTGCGCAGCTCGCGCACGATGGTGGCCCGCTCGGCGGCGAGCTGCTCCTTGCCGGCCGCGATGATCCGGTCGGACTCCTCCCGCGCCTTGGCGAGGACGTCCTGGCGGATGCCCTCGGCGTCGGCCCGGGCGTCGTCCCGGATCCGGGCCGCCTCGTTACGCACCTCGGCGAGCTGGGTCCGGTACTGCTCCAGCAACTGGTTCGCCTCGGCCTGGGCGGTTTCGGCCCGCTTGAGGCCACCCTCGATCGCGTCGACCCGCGCCTGGTACATCGCCTCCATGCGGGGCATGACGAACTTCAGCAGGACGAAGCAGAGCAGGGCGAAGGAGATGGTCCCGATGACCATCTCCTGCCAGATCGGCAGGATCGGGTTGTGTTCCACACCTTCTGCGGCGATGAACATGTCGGACCTCCGGGTCGGCAGAGAGCTCTCGTCAGCCCTGGACGGCGAAGGCGAGCACCAGACCGAAGAGCGCGAGCGCCTCGACCAGGGCGAAGCCCAGGACCAGCCAGGTGCGGTTGTAGCCGGCGGACTCCGGCTGGCGGGCGCTCGACTGGATGTAGGCCGCGAAGACCAGGGCGACACCGATACCGGGGCCGATGGCGGCGAGGCCGTAGCCGATGGTGTTGACGCTGCCGCCGATTTCGGCAAGAACAGTCATTGCGGGTATTCCTCCTGTTCGACGCGTGAGGTCTCACGCGTACGCGGGTCGGTACCAGAAGCTTGGTCGGGCCGGGTGGCCCGCCGAGCCCGATCAGTGCTCGTCGGCGAGCGAACTTCCGATGTAGTTCGCGCTCAGCGTGACGAAGACGTAGGCCTGCAGGACAGAGACCAGGACCTCGAAGAAGGCCATCACGATCGCCATCAGGAAGGAGAAGACCGAGGTCACCTGGACGAACAGGCTGCTCGAGTTGAGCATCACGAAACCGCCGACGGTGAACACCAGCAGGAGCAGGTGGCCGGCGAACAGGTTGGCGAAGAGCCGGAGGGCCAGGGTGACCGGCCGGACGATGAACGTCTGCAGGAACTCGATCGGGACCAGCAGGATGTGCATGGGCCACGGCACGCCGGGGATGATCAGGCTCATCTTGAGGTACTTGCCCAGGCCGTGCTTACGGGCGCCGATGTAGAGGTACATCACGTAGGAGATCGCCGCGAGCACGATCGGGAAGGCGATGTGCGAGTTCGGCGAGATCTGCAAGCCGGGCACGATGGCGAAGATGTTGGTCAGCAGGATGAAGCTGAACAGCACCGTGAAGTAGGGCGCGAACCGGATGCCCGCGGAGCCCATCTGCTCCTTGGCGATGTTGTCGCGGACCAGGCCGTAGACCGCCTCGGCGTACCACTGGGTCTTGCCGGGGACCAGGGTCGGCTTCCGGTAGGCGACCATGAAGAAGATGATCAGCAGCGCGACCGCGAGCCAGACCATGATCCCGAACTTGGTGACCCAGGGGCCAGCCACGTCCGGCGGGTAGAAATCTCCGACGCTGGGGGGCCAGGGAAGCCCCTCGGCGGCGACGAGCTGTCCACTCACCGTGTCATCCTCCGCACTCGTCAGACCCGCGCGTGCTGGCACTCAAGCACTGAGCCTCTTCATGATCAGGTAAATCGCTCCGGCCGCGCCGAAGATCATGCCGACGGCGACCCCGACACCGGTTCGCAGATCGAGAAGTCGCTCCGCCAACCACCCGAGGAAACCCCACACCACGATGCCGGCGAGCAGGTAGCCCAGAACGGCTCCTGCCACACCCTCCGACGAGTGCTCGCCAGAAGGGCGGGAGTGTGGGTCTTCGGCCATGACGTGGCGAACAATATCAGCAGGGACGCGCGGGAGTGTGCGGCACCCCCCACACTGCGGACAGCGTGCGGGCGCGTGGTGCGGGCGCGAAAGTCGTTGGTCAGGTTACTCCCGTGTGGCCCGCCGCGGCAGCCCGAAATGCCGGACGCAGATCCGACAGAACGCTCACTCATCGCGTCGCTCGAAAGTGGGCAGTGGCGTACGCAGGGCCCAGCCCAGGTGGGTGCCCGTCCAGACCACCACGGCCGCGATGATGGCCACCCCCATGTCCGGCAGGCCGGGCCAGCCGGTGGCCGCCACGGCGGCCATCGCCACCCCGAGCACCACGATCTTCGTGGCGTAGGTGACCAGCCCCACCGACATGATCATCCGAGGGTTGATCGCGTCGGCCCAGGCCACCGAGAGGCCGGAGATCAGGTAGCTGGCGATGACCAGCGCGATCCCGGCGGCCACGCCGGCCGCGCCGGTGGCCCCCCGCAGCACCGCCGCGACCGGAACTCCGACCAGCGCGAGCACCCCGCAGGCCAGCAACGGCAGGCGCAGGTGCGGCAGCCGGGACCGGATGGCGCCCGGCTCGCCCGCGCGCGGCTCGCTCATCGGGGGTACGCCGGGAAGGCGGCGGCCAGCTCGGCGACCTCGCGGGCGATGCCGGCGAGGGTGTCGGTGCCCCCCGGGGCGGCCGGATCGGTGCGCACGGCGCGGGCGATCAGCGACGCGACCTGCCGCATCTCCGGCTCGCGCATGCCCTGGGTGGTGACGCTCGGAGTGCCCACCCGGATGCCCGAGGCGACCATCGGCTTCTGCGGGTCGTACGGGATCGCGTTCTTGTTCAGGGTGATGGTGGCGGCGTCGCAGCGCGCCTCGGCGTCCGCGCCGGTCACGCCGAGCTCGCGCAGGTCGAACAGGGCGAGGTGGGTGTCGGTGCCCCCGGAGACCGGGCGCGTCCCCTCGTCGGCCAGCCCGGCGGCGAGGGCCTGCGCGTTCGCCACCACCTGGGCCGCGTAGGCGCGGAACCCGGGTTGGGCGGCCTCGTGCAGCGCCACCGCCTTGGCGGCGACGGCGTGCATCAGCGGCCCGCCCTGGGTGAACGGGAAGACCGCCTTGTCGATGCGCTGGGCCAGTGGCTCCCGGCAGAGGATCATGCCGCCGCGCGGCCCGCGCAGCACCTTGTGGGTGGTGAAGCAGACGACGTCGGCGTACGGCACCGGCGACGGGACGGCCTTCCCGGCGACCAGCCCGATGAAGTGCGCGGCGTCGACCATCAGGTACGCGTTGACCTCGTCGGCGATCTCGCGGAACCGCGCGAAGTCGATCAACCGTGGGTACGCCGTGGCCCCACAGATGATCATCTTGGGCCGGTGCGCGAGAGCCAGGTCGCGCACCTCGTCGTAGTCGATCAGCTCGGTGTCCCGCCGGACCGTGTAACCGACGGTGTGGAACCACCTGCCGGAGAAGTTGACCCGGCTGCCGTGGGTGAGGTGGCCGCCGTGCGGCAACTCCATGGCGAGCACCGTGTCCCCCGGCTGCACCAGCGCGGCGTACGCGGCCAGGTTGGCGCTCGCCCCGGAGTGCGGCTGGAGGTTGGCGTGCTCGGCGCCGAAGAGCTCCTTCGCCCGCGCGATGCCGATCTCCTCCGCCCGGTCGACCTCGGCGCAGCCGCCGTAGTAGCGCCGGCCCGGGTAGCCCTCGGCGTACTTGTTGGTCAGGGTCGAGCCGAGCGCGGCCAGCACCGCCGGCGAGGTGAGGTTCTCGCTGGCGATCAGTTGCAGCCCGCCCCGGAGCCGGTCCAGTTCGCCGAGCACCACCCCGGCGATCTCCGGGTCGGTGGTGCGGAGCTGGTCGAAGTCCGGCCCCCAGAAGGTGCTCGTCTCAGTAGCCACAGCGCCAGAGTCTATTGGGCCGCACACTGGAGGCCGTGAGATGCCTGGTCACCGGAGCGACAGGTTACATCGGCGGGCGCCTCGCGCCCCGGCTGCTGGCCGAGGGGCACCCGGTGCGCTGCCTGGCCCGCAAGGCGGGACGGCTGCGGGACGTGCCGTGGGCGGCGCGAACCGAGATCGCCGAGGGCGACCTGCGCAGGCCGGAGACGCTGCCGGCCGCCTTCGAGGGCGTGGACGTCGCCTACTACCTGGTGCACTCGCTCGGCCAGGCCGGCTTCGAGGCCGCCGACCGGGAGGCCGCCACCCGGTTCGCCGAGGCCGCACAGGCCGCGGGCGTACGCCGGATCGTCTACCTGGGCGGGCCGGAGCCGGCGGCGGACCGGGAGGTCCCGTCGGCGCACCTGCGCTCCCGGGCCGAGGTGGGACGGATCCTGCTGGACAGCGGGGTGCCGACGGCGGTACTGCGGGCCGCGGTGATCATCGGATCCGGGTCGGCCTCGTTCGAGATGCTGCGATACCTGACCGAGCGGCTGCCGGCCATGGTCACGCCCCGCTGGGTCCGCAACCGGATCCAGCCGATCGCCGTCCGCGACGTGCTGCGCTACCTGGTCGGCTGCGCGAGCCTGCCGCCGGAGGTGAACCGCGCCTTCGACATCGGCGGGCCGGACGTCCTCACCTTCGAGGACATGATGCAGCGGTACGCGCGGGTGGCCGGGCTGCGCCGACGGGCCATCGTGCCGGTACGACCGCTGACGCCGTCGCTCTCCTCGTACTGGGTCGGGCTGGTCACCCCCGTGCCGAACGCGATCGCCCGGCCGCTGGTGGAGAGCCTGGTCCACGAGGCGGTCGCCCGCGAACACGACATCGCCACGTACGTCCCCGACCCGCCGGAGGGGCTGACCGGCTTCGACCAGGCGGTCGCGGCGGCCCTGGCGAAGATCCGCGACGGCGAGGTCGAGACCCGCTGGTCGACGGCGAGCGGCCCCGACGCGCCCGCCGAGCCGCTGCCCAGCGACCCGGAGTGGTCCGGCGGTACCGCCTACACCGACGTGCGCGAGCGGGCGGTGCACGCGGGGCCGGACGCCCTGTGGCGGGTCATCGAGGGGGTCGGCGGTGAGCACGGCTGGTACTCGTTCCCGCTGGCCTGGTCGGTGCGGGGCTGGCTGGACCGGCTGATCGGCGGCGTGGGGCTGCGCCGCGGCCGGCGCGACCCGCACCGCCTCCAGGTCGGCGAGGCGCTGGACTTCTGGCGGGTGGAGGAGATCGTGCCCGGCGAACTGCTGCGGCTGCGCGCCGAGATGCTGCTGCCGGGCCGGGCCTGGCTGGAGATGCGGGTGGTCCGGGCGGACGGCGAGGGCACCCGCTACCACCAGCGGGCGGTGTTCCTGCCGCACGGGCTGCCCGGGCACGCGTACTGGGGCGCGGTGGCGCCCTTCCACGCGGTGGTCTTCGGCGGGATGGCCCGCAACATCGCCCGCCAGGCCGAGCAGGCGGCCCACGGGCCCGCCGTCCCGACCGGCCACGGCTGAGTCGCGCTGACCGGTCGGGGCGAGGCGCCGGCGTGAGCCCGGTGCGGCAGCCGCTCAGTTGCCGGCGCGGGCACCGGTGAACCGGAAGGCGGCCGACTCGCTGGGCGGCACGAAGTCGCGGACCGGCTCGTCGCGCAGCGCGAACGCGAGCACCTCACCCACCGCCTCGACCAGTTGGCCCTGCACCCGCTGGCCGACCGCGTCGCGCGGGTCGTCGGGATTGGCCGCGATCGAGGCGACCGCCAGTTGCGGGGTGAAGGCGACCACGGTCTCCGTCGCGTACCCGTCCGAGCTGCCCGTCTTGCCCGCCACCGGGCGGCCGAGCTGTCGACGCAGCCCCTCGGCGGTGCCGCCGTCGCACTCCCGGTACATCGACTGGTCGCCGACCGGGCAGCGGGCCACGTCGGCCGCCGCCCGGGCCACGTCCGCGTCGACCGCCTGCCGGCAGTCCGGCCGGCCGGCGGCCACCGGCCGGCCGGCCGCGTCGGCGATCGAGACGACCGGCACCGGAGCGCACCACGTCCCCTCGGCCGCCACGGCGGCGTACGCGCCGGCCAGGTCGAGCGGGGTGGTGGCGGAGACGCCGAGGGTGAACGGACCCCACTCGCGCGCGCCGTGCCGGGCCAGCCGGGCGTCGTCCTCGGCGCGGAAGACGATGCCGAGCCGCTCGGCCATCTCCACCACCCGGTCCGCGCCGACCCGTTCGGTCAGCCACGCGAAGTACGTGTTGACCGACTCGCCGAACGCGGTCCACATGGTGTGCCGGCCGTCCATCAGGTCGCTGGCGTTCCTCGGGCACCAGTACCCGTCGCAGCTCGCGGCCCCGCTCGCCGCGTAGTCGGTCATGATCCGCTCCGGCGCGTCGAACTCCGTGCTCAGCGGCAGCCCGGACTCCAGCGCGGCCAGCACGGTGAAGAGCTTGAACGTGGAGCCGGCCTGGTAGCCCTGGATCGCCCCGCCACCGGCGACCAGCTGGTTGACCGTGTTCGGGTGGTTCTTCTGCCCGCGCGGGTTGGCGTCCACGCCGTAGTTGCGGTTCACCGCCATCGCCAGCACCCGGCCCGTGCCGGGCTGCACCACGGCCGTCGGCGCCGCCCGGCGGTCGTCCATCGAGTAGATGCGGCGGACCTGCTCGGTGGTGGCGCGCTGCACCGCCGGGTCGAGCGAAGAGACGATGGAGAAGCCGCCCCGCCGCAGCGTGAGCTGCCGCTCGTCGACCGTCGAGCCGAACGCCGGCTGGGCGTTCCACCAGCGGGTGAACCAGTCGCAGAAGAAGGCCCAGTCGTTGTGCTCCGCCGGCACCGCCGTGCAGTCGTTCGGCGTCTGGCTGGGGCGCAGCTTCAACTGCTCGGCCCTGGCGCGGTCCGCCGCCTCGGCCGGGACCTGCCCGGACTCCACCAGCCGGTCGAGCACGTACGTCCGGCGGGCGAGCGCGGCATCCGCGTCGCCGTTGATCGGGTCGTCACTGTGCGGGGAGCGGACCAGGCCGGCCAGCAGCGCCGCCTCGGCCAGGGTGAGTTCCGCCGGCGGCTTGGAGAAGTAGCGTTTGCTCGCGGCGGCCACCCCGTACGCGCCCGCGCCGAAGTAGGCGATGTTGAGGTAGCGGGCGAGGATCTCGTCCTTGCTCAGCTCCCGCTCCAGGGCCAGCGCGTACCGCATCTCCTGGATCTTGCGCGCGGTGCTCAGCTCGGTGGCGGCGGCGCGCTGCCGCTCGCTCAGCCGGGGGTCGTTGCTGAGCACGTTGCGGACGTACTGCATGGTCAGGGTGGACGCGCCCTGCCGGGTCTCCCCGGCCCCCTGGTTGACGGTGAAGGCCCGCACCACGCCACGCAGGTCGACCCCGCTGTGCTCGTGAAACCGGGTGTCCTCGGCGGCGATGATCGCCTGCCGCATGACCGGCGCCACCTCTGCCAGCGGCACGTCCACCCGGTCCTCCTGGTAGAAGGAGGTGATCAGGGTGGTGCCGTCGTTGGCGTAGAGGTTCGAACGCTGGGCCGTGGGCGGCGTACGCAGCGTGTTCGGCAGCTCCGAGTACGGCGCCGCGAGCGCCGAGAACCCGATCCCGAAGACCAGCGCGGCCGGTAGGGCCGCCATCGCCAGCGCCAGTCCGGCCAGTGCGCCGGCGAGCAGCACGGTGAACAGTTTGTCGAGGCGTGCCCGGGTCATCAGCTCTCCCCGCAGGAGCCGGTCAGGACCCACCCAGAATGACCCGAAAGCCCCTCTTGACCGCCCCTTTCCCCCAAACCCGCAGGAAACTCACGCGCGCGGGTACCTCGGGCGGGTTACGGCAGGAGCGCGGCGGCGAGCGGGTGGACGGTCTCCTCGATCTCGTCGGCGACCCGGCTGAAGCACTGGTCGCCGCGCCCCCACGGGTCGTCGAGATCGTCGGTGGGCAGCGACACAATGCCCAGCCGGGCCGCGTTGGCGGCCTCCACCAGTGCCACACCGCGCGCGTACACCCCGTCGGGGGTCGCCTCGGCCACCGGCAGCCCGGCCGCGTCCACCCCGGCGAGCAGCCGGCCGAACTCGCCCAGCACGAACGTGCGCGACGCCGCGTCGGGCCGCAACGCCACCACGTACTCCTGCTGGTCGGCCGTGGCGGTGAGGACGAGGTCGGCGGCGTCGATGTGGTCCGACCGCAGCTTGCGCGCGGCGAAGCCGGCGACGCTGCCGCCCCGGGAGTTGACCTGACGGGACGCCGGCGGGTTCATCTCCTCGCCGGCGTGCCAGCCGCCGGTGCCGGCGCTGTGGCTGTGCAGCAGCTCGTCGGCGCGACCCGGGTCGAGCTCGCGGCGGGCCAGCCGCTCCCGGACGGCGAGGGCCAGCAGCCGCTCGGCCATCGGGGACCGGCAGATGTTGCCCATGCAGACGTGCAACACGGTGAACGGAGGCACTCAGACCCCCTGGCCGGCGAGGATGTCGGGCACCACGTCGCGGAGCTTCTCCAGCGGGACGGCGCCCTGGCGAAGGACCTGCGGCACCTCGCCGGTGAGGTCCACGATCGTGCTCGGCACCGGGTCCGGGCAGGGCCCGGCCTCCAGATAGGCCCGCACCGAGTAGGCGAGCTGGTCGCGGGCCTCCTCGGCGGTGAGGGCGGCCGGCTGGCCGGTCTTGTTCGCCGAGGCGACGGCCATCGGGCCGGTCTCGCGCAGCACCTCCAGCGCCACCGGATGCAGCGGCATCCGCACCGCCACCGTCCCGGAGTTGTCGCCGAGATCCCAACGCAGGCTCGGCGAGTGCGTCACGATGATGGTCAGCGCCCCGGGCCAGAACGCCTCCACGAGGTCCCGGGCCGCCTGGGGCAGCGAGTAGACCAGGCCGTCGAGGGTGTGCCGGGAGCCGATCAGCACGGGCGGCGGCACCTGACGGCCGCCCTTGGCGTCCAGCAGGGCCTTGACCGCGTACGGGGTGAACGCGTCCGCGCCGATCCCGTAGACCGTGTCGGTCGGCAGGACGACCAGTTCGCCGTTCTTGACCGCGTCGATGGCCGCAGCGATGCCGCGGTCCCGGTCGGCGGGCGACCGGCAGTCGTAGAGCATCACGGGGAGTCAGTCTGCCACGTCGCGTCGGCGGCGGCGTGCTGGCCGTCCGCCCGCCGGGACGCGGTCGCGAAGCGGGGCCGCCCGGTCAGGTCCGGGTGGCCGGCGATCGCCTCGAACCGGCCGTCCGCGACGAGCAGATCCGGCACCGCCGTGCCGTGCGTGTCGTCGTGCTCGACGCCGAACACCCCGCCCGGACGCAACAGCGCCGCCGCCCGGGCGATCACCGGCCGGATCACCGCCAGGCCGTCCGCGCCGCCGAAGACCGCGCTCGCCGGATCGTGCCCGCTCACCTCCGGGGGCACCGCCACGTCCGACGGCACGTACGGCGGGTTGCAGAGCAGCACGTCGACCCGGCCCACCAGGTCGGCGAGCAGGTCGGGCGCGGTCACGTCGGCCGCCACCACCTCGATCGGCCGATCGCCCGCGGCGGCCCGGGCCGCCGCGTTGCGCCGCAGCCAGGACAGCGCCGCCGCCGACCGTTCCACCACCACCACCCGGGCCGCCGGCAGCTCCTGGGCGACCGAGAGCGCGATCGCCCCCGAGCCGCCGCACAGGTCCACCACCAACCCGGCGCCCAGGCGCCGGCCCTGCTCGATCCCCCAGCCGGCGAGCAGCTCGGTCTCCGGGCGGGGCACGAAGACGCCCGGCCCGACGGCCAGCTCCAGGTGTCGGAAGCCGGCGCTGCCCGTGAGATGCTGCAACGGCTCCCGTCCGACCCGTCGCCCGACCAACTCGTCGAACCGGTCGAGCTGCTCGGCGGTGAAGTCGTCGGCCAGCGCCAGCCGCCCCCGGGGCACGGCCAGCACGTACGCGGCCAACTGCTCCGCCTCGGACCGGGCCGAGGCGATGCCGGCGTCGGCGAGCGCCCGGGACGCCCGGGCCAACGCCACGGAAGGGCGCTGCCGTCTCGTCCCTTCGGACGGGTGTTGCGGCACGGTGGTCACGAGATAATCATGGGGCGTCGCGCTGGACATCTCGAGTGGATGCGTCCGGACGCACACCGACAGGGAGGTCGCGGTGGGTTGGCTCGACCGGGTCACCGACCAGGTTGACGCCCTCACGCGCGCGCGGGCCCTCCAGGAGTCCAGCCGCTCCGCCGAGGCGTACTCGATCCTCGACCGGATCGCCGCCACCACCACCGACCCGTACGCACGGGCCGACGCCCTGGTGCAGCGCCTCTGCGCGGTCATCAACCTGGGACGCACGGCGGAGTACACCCGGGCCGTCGAGGAGGCCTCCACCGCCGTCCGCGACCTCGCCGAGCCCTACCTGCTCGGGCACCTCAACGCGCTCGCCGCGCTCGCCGCGCACCACCAGGGCGCCCTGGACCGCTGCGTCACCCACCTGGTGAAGGCCGCCCGGGCGCTGGGCGCGGTGGCGGACCCCGACCGGGACACCGCGTGGGGCTGGCACGACCTGGCGATGGCCTACTCGTACCTCAGCTTCCACGGCTACGCCCTCGGCGCGATCGAACGGGCCCGGCAGCTCGGCACGACCGCCGGCATCCCGGAGGAGACCTTCGCCGCCCCCGGCATCCGGCTGCGTAACGCGGTGGCGCTCGACCACAACGGCGACAGCGACGGCTGCCTGCGGGTGCTGCGGGACGTCGCCGCCGACCTCGACCGGTTCCTGCGCGGCGGGCGGGCCGGCAAGCTGCGCCCGAGCAGCCTCGCCGCGTACGGCTACGCCGCCGCCCGGCGGGCGGCACTGGGCGACCGGCTGGCCGTCGACACGGAGGCCGCCCCGGCCCGGCTGCTCGGCCACGGCGGAGACAGCGCCCGGGCCCGCGACATGCGCCAGCTCGGCCAGGTCTGCCTGGCCATCGCCGAGGGACGGCCGATCGAGGCCGTCACCCGGCTGGACACCGTCCAGGTCTCCACCGAGACGCTGGGCGCGGCCGAACCGGCCCGGCTGCGCAGCATCGCCCTGACCCGCGCCGGCGACCACGCGGGGGCGCACCGGGCCGACCGGCTGGCGTTCCGGCTGGCCGCCCAGCGCAACGACCGGCTCCGGGACGTCTACATCGACGGCATCGCCGCCCGCATCGACCACGAGGAGATGCGCCGCGAGGCGGCCCGCTTCGAGGGCGAGGCGTTGACCGACCCGCTGACCGGGCTGCCCAACCGGCGGCGGCTGGAGCGCTACATCGCCACCGTCGTCGCCCACGGCGACCGGGTGGTGATCGGCGTCTGCGACCTGGACGGCTTCAAGGCCGTCAACACCCGGCACGGGCACCACTCCGGCGACCTGGTGCTCCAGCGCATCGCCGGGGTGATCAACCGGGTGATGCGCCGGGGCGACTTCGTGGCCCGCTACGGCGGGGACGAGTTCGTGGTGGTGCTCCCCGGCGCCGGCATGGCCGAGGCGGCCGAGGTGGGCCGCCGCATCGACGCCGCGGTACGCGCGGAGGACTGGGAGTCGCTGGTGCCCGGCACCCCGGTCGGGGTCAGCGTCGGCTTCGCCGAGGTGGGGGCCAGCGGCCCGGGCCTGCGCGACGCCCTCAGCACCGCCTTCGAGGCCGCCGACCGCGAGATGCTCCGCGCGAAGAACCGCCCCCGCGCCTCCTGACGGCGGTCAGCGGCGGGCCAGCTCGGTGTCACCGGCGAGGCGGGCCGCGCGGTCCGCCTCGACCAGGGCGTCAAGGACCCCGTCCAGGTCACCGGCGAGCGCCAGGTCGAGGTTGTACGCGGTGTAGCCGATCCGGTGGTCGGTGATCCGGTTCTGCGGAAAGTTGTAGGTGCGGATCCGCTCGGAGCGGTCCACGGTGCGCACCTGCGCCTTGCGGGCGTCCGAGGCGGCCGCGTCGGCCTGCTCCTGGGCCGCCGCCAGCAGCCGGGCCCGCAGGATCCGCATCGCCTGCTCCCGGTTCTGCAACTGGGACTTCTCGTTCTGGCAGGAGACCACGATGCCGGTCGGGACGTGCGTGATCCGGACCGCCGAGTCGGTCGTGTTCACCGACTGGCCGCCCGGCCCCGACGAGCGGAACACGTCGATCCGCAGCTCGTTCGGGTCGATGGTGACGTCGACGTCCTCGGCCTCCGGCAGCACCAGCACGCCAGCGGCGCTGGTGTGGATGCGGCCCTGCGACTCGGTGACCGGGACGCGCTGCACCCGGTGCACGCCGCCCTCCCACTTGAGCCGGGACCAGACGCCGTTGCCGCCCTCGGGCACGCCCTTGGTCTTGATCGCCAGCGAGACGTCCTTCACCCCGCCGAGGTCCGAGTCCTGCGCGTCGAGCACCTCGGTGAGCCAGCCGCGCCGCTCGGCGTACCGGGTGTACATCCGCAGCAGGTCACCGGCGAACAGCGCCGACTCCTCGCCGCCCTCGCCCGCCTTGATCTCGACGATCACGTCCTTGGCGTCGTGCGGGTCGCGCGGGATCAGCAGCTCCGCCAGCCGTTCCTCCAGCGCCGGCAGGCCCTCCGCGATCGACTCCGCCTCGGCGGCGAAGGACGCGTCCTCGGCCGCCAACTCCCGGGCGGCGGCGAGATCGGCGCGGGCCTGCTCCAGTTCCCCGGCGGCCTTGTGCAGCGGCACCAGCTCGGCGTACCGGCGACCGACCCGGCGGGCGGCGCCCTGGTCGGCGTGGATGGCCGGGTCCGCCAGCCGCTTCTCCAACTCGGCGTACTCGTCGAGGAGGGCGGCCAGACGCTCGCTGCTCATGCGGGGGAGGCTCCTTCGGCGACGAGGGCAGGATCCGGGGGAAGACGGACGACGCCCGCGTCCGGCACGAAACCGGGCGCGGGCGCCGAACGAGGAGCTACTTGGCCTTCTTGGCCTGAACCTTGGCGTACTTCTGCTGGAACTTCGCCACCCGGCCCGCGGTGTCCAGGACGCGCTGCTTGCCGGTGTAGAACGGGTGGCAGGCGCTGCAGGTCTCGACGTGGATCGAGCCGCCCTTGGCGGTGCTGCGGGTGGTGAACGTGTTACCGCAGGAGCAGGTGACCTCGGTGGTCACGTACTCCGGGTGGATGTTGGGCTTCATCTCGCCTCGGTCCTCTCGTGGGTGGTCGCCGGGTCGCCGTCGGTGTCCGTCGCGGGTGTGCGGCGGGCTCGGGCGTGAACCGGAACCGGTGGCCGATTGACCAGTGTGCCATGGGCGTACGCCGGCCCGGCAGTCGGGCCGCACGGCTGGTCCGGCAGCGACAACGCACACCTCACCTCCCGCATTCCCGCCGCGTGGCCGGGCATTCACCCCGGCACGGCCGCCGTCCGGTCGTGCCCCGTCCGGGGCACGACGGCAGCCCCGATGACGTACGACACGGAGGAGCTGATGGCCCGCCTGATCGCCACCCGGGGACTGCCCGCCTCCGGCAAGACCACGTTCGCCCGCACGCTCCAGCCGTCCGTCCTCCGGGTCAACCGGAACGACCTGCGCCGGATGCTGCACGGCGAGCGGCTGTTCACCCAGTGGGCGGAATGGCAGGTCACCGTCGTGCAGCGGGCCCAGGTCGAGGCGCTGCTGCGGACCCGGGCCGACGTCTGCGTCGACGACACCAACCTGCGGTCCCGTACCCTGCGCGACTGGGCCGAACTGGCCGCCCGGCACGGCGCCGAGTTCGAGGTGCACGACTTCACCGACGTGCCGCTGGCGGAGTGCCTGCGCCGTGACGCCGCCCGCCCCGAGGCCGACCGGGTCGGTCGGCGAGGCGTGGATCCGCCGGCTGCACGAGCGCTACCTGGAGGGTCGTACGCTGCCGCTGCCCGTGCCGCAGGCCCGGACGGGACGGCCCGCCACCGTGCACGCCCCGTCGACCGAGCCGCCGGAGATCGTCCTGGTCGACATCGACGGCACGGTCGCGCTGAACGTCTCGCGCAGCCCGTACGACATGACCCGGGTCGCCGAGGACGAGCCGAACCCGGCGGTGATCGCGGCGGTCCGGGCGATGCACGCCGCCGGGTACGGGGTGGTGTTCTGCTCGGGCCGGGACGCCACCGCCCGCGCCGCCACCGAGGCGTGGCTGGCCCGGCACGTCCGGATCCCCTACCTCGACCTGCACCTGCGCGCCGTCGGCGACAACCGGAAGGACTCCGTGGTCAAGCGGGAGATCTACGAGCGCGAGATCGCCGACCGCTACCGGGTGGTCGGCGTCTTCGACGACCGCCAGCAGGTGGTGCGGATGTGGCGCGCCCTCGGCCTCACCGTCTTCCAGGTCGCCGAGGGCGACTTCTGACGTCGACACCCGTCACCACCCGAGGCCCGCACCGAAGAGTCGGTGCGGGCCTCGGGACACCTCAGGCGGCGGGAGCCGCGGCGGCTGCCGTCAGGGTGATCGTCGCCTCGGCGTTCGTGCCGTTGACCGCTACGGCCAGCTTGACCTGCGCGCCGGGGCGCAGGGCCGTGAGCCGGCCGGTGGCCGGGTCGAAGCGGGCCACGTGCCAGGGCTTCAGCCCGAGGATCGAGCCGACGTGCACGTTCGGCGAGGCGGACCAGTCCGCGCTGACCGGCGCCGCCACCGGCACCGTACGACCACCGGGCTGGGTCAGCGTGGCGGTGACCGTCGCCGGCGTGCCGACCGCGACGCTGGCCGGGGCGGCGAGCGCGAGCGCGTCGACGTGCGCGTGGAACTCGGCGGCCACCCAGCGCGGGCCCTCGACGAGAGGGTTGCGCCGGGCCCGGTCGGCCTCGGCCGGGGTCACCGGGTCCACCCCGAACTCCGTCCACCCGGTGAAACCGCCCTGGTCGGCGGGGGTGGAGGGGTTCTTGCCCGAGTTGCCGTTGATCAGGTACGGCACCCCGTCGACCCGGTCGGCGTGGAAGGTGCCGACGTGCCCGCCGACGAACGCGGCCCCCTTGCCGGTGCGGTGCTGGAAGTCGGCCAGCCACTGCTCCAGCAGCGCCGCCTCCTTCCGGTCACCGAGCTGGCTGGCCTTGGCCGGGCTCGGGTCGCGCGGCGGGTGGTGGTGCAGCACGACCACCGAGCCGACGGCCGGGTCACCGGCCGCCGAGTCGAGCGCCTCGCGCAGCATCCGCACCTGGTCGAAGCCGCCGCCGCGCAGCGAGCCCGTCGACGAGTTCAGCGTGACGAACCGGGTGCCCCGGTGGTCGAAGGTCCGCTCGGTGTCGCCGAAGACGGCCCGGAAGTTGGCGATCGGGGCGCCCATGATCTCGTGGTTGCCGGGCACGTAGTGGTACGGCAGTTCCCCGCCGAGTTCCTCGTCCAGCAGCCGCTTGGCCAGCGCGAAGTCAGCCGGGTAGGCGGTGTCCACGAAGTCGCCGTTGATCACCAGGAAGTCCGGCTTCGCGGCCTTCACCTCGCGCAGCGTACGGCGGGCCTGGGCGACCAGGTCGCTGTCCGGATTCGCCGCGACGAACTGCGTGTCGGACATGACCGCAAAGCGCCAGGGCGCGCCGTCCACCGTGCCGTCGCGGAGCACCACCCGGTCGGTGCGCGGCGTCTCGGCCGGCACGTCGACCGTCGGCGGCACCTTCGCCACCAGGTCGTCGATGACGACCTCGCTGCGGTACTGCGCGGCGGCGTTGGTCTCCGCCACGTAGAACCGGCGGATCCGCACCGGGTACTGCACCCCGGCCGGTACGGCGAACTCGACGTACTTCCAGCCCGTCCAGGTGATCAGCGGGCCACGCAGCACGTGCTGGGTGTTCTGCGCGTCGTGCAGGTGCAGGCTGGGCCACTCGCCGGTGCCGTTGCCGTGGATCCACATGCCGAACGCCTGCGGCTGGCCGGCCACCTCGATCCAGGCCGGCGGGTCCGCGTACGCGGCCCGGGTGCCGGTGGACTGGCTGAAGTCGTACGTCATCTTCAGGCCCGTGCCGGTGCGGCCCGGCGCGGGCGCGACCGCGCCGCTGGCCCGGGCCTGGCTGAACTTCCAGGCCGCCGCGTCGTCGAAGCCGGCCACCGGCACGTCGGTGAGCCCGACGGTGACCGGCAGGACGGTGCTGCTCGGGCCGACCCGGACGGTGACCAGCGCCGAGCCGGTGTCCCGCAGGGCGGTGACCGCGAGGTTCCCGTCGGCGGTCGGGGTGATCCGAAGCAGGTCCTTGTCGTAGTCGAGCTTCAGGTCGGCCGGCTCGATCGGGGCGGTGTTGCCCTCGGCGTCGTAGCCGACCACGCCGAACAGGGCGTTGCCCTGCGCGCCGGTCAGGCCGACCCGCTCCACGGTGGAGTCGATCCGGGCCAGCGGCCCGAGCACGGTCAGGTCGAGGGTGCCCTGGGCTTCGTCCCGCCAGGCGGTGACCGTGGTGCGCCCCGGCAGGCCGGCCCGGAAGCGGCCCTGGCTGTCGACGATGCCGTGCACCGCCGGGTTGGCCCGCCACTTCGGCGCGCCGGCCGCCGGGCCGTACGTCTCGTCGTGGCCTGCGGCGGTGAGCCGCCGGGTCAGGCCGGGGAAGACCCGGTCGGGCCGACCGCCGCGCACCGGCGCGACGCCGGGGGCGGTGGTCGGGTCGCTGGCGGTCTCCAGCCAGTACCCGGTGAGCCGACCGCTGCCCTTGGGCGCGTAGATGGCCAGGCCGTTGGGCACGGCACGTTCACTGCCGTCGGACGGGTTGTTCTCCACCTGCACGCCCGCCGCGCCCGGCTCGCGGGCGAGCAGCGTCGAGGAGCCGCCGCCGTCGAGGTTGAGCGCGTGGTGCGCGCCGAGTTCGGCCATCATGCGGCCCATCTCGGTCAGGGTGACGCCGCGGCTGTCGACCTGCCGGCCGTCCACCGTCAGCATGATCATGCGGCGCCCGTCGGCGGAGAAGCCGACCGACGTACGCGGGGCCAGCGACGCGTCGGCGATGCTCTGCACCACGCCGTCGCGGACCAGCACGTGGCTGCCGCCGACCGCCGCGTGCAGCGTGCTGCCGTCTGCCGGCTTGGGCTGGTAGGCGACCGTCACCGGGTCGCCGGGGCGCAGGCCGGCGAGAGCGTCCGCGCCGGCGTCCCGGCCGAGCAGCACCGTGGTGCCGGCCGGGATCGGCCCGCTTCCGGCCGTACCGCCGACGGTGGCGACGCGGCCGTCGACCACCGTGACCTCAGTGACGCGGTTGGCGCCGGAGACCGCACGTTCCCGGGTGTACGTCCCCCAGAGCGCGGTGAACACGCCGATCCCGTTCGCCTGGATCATGTTGTTGAACTGGGTCAACGTCACCGGACCGGTGGGCAGCGTCGCAGTGCCGTCGAAGTTCACCTCGATCACCCGGCCGAGTCCCTCGGAGGTGATCGCGACGGCGTTGCGGTGGCCGCTGACCGCGGACTGGACCAGCTGGCCGTCGCGGATGCCGACGCCCTGGGCCGCACCGGAGTTGTTGATGTCGAAGAAGTCGCCGTTGACGGCGGCGACCGCACGGGCCTCGTCGACGGCGCCGCGCAGCGGCTCGGCCCGGCTGACCGCGCCGGAGTTGACGTAGTCCACGGTGAGGCCGCCGGTGAGGTCGGCGGTGAGCGCGTCGGCACGCAGCCAGCCGTCGGCGTCGTACCGGTCGAAGGAGGTGAGGGCGAGACCCGGGGCGACCGGGCGGGTGGTCTTCGCGGTCTCCAGCCCGCCGGCCGGCTCCACGCCGGTCTGGGCCGTGGCGGCCGACGTGCTCCCGGCCGGGTCGGCGGCGAGCGTGACGGAGTCCGTGGGGTGCGAGGAGGCACGCGGTGCGTCCTCGGCTGCGGTGGCGGAGGGGTCGGTGGCCGGAGCCGACGCACCGGCGGTCGCCGGCACGGTGCCGGCCAGAGTGAGCAACGGCGTCAGCAGCAGGGCGCCTGCGAGCCGGGCGGATCGTCTGCGGGTACGCATGGGCGACAGTCAACCGGACAGTGAATAGAAGTTTCAATACCCGACGGCCAAAGCGAAGGAAAACTCCACTCGTCCGGTTGTCGTCCTCCCGGCTGCCAGCACCGCCCCTTCAGCAACGTTCCCGCCCCGAGCCGCGCGGTACGGCCCACCTCACCGCAGCCCCGCCCCCGCGCCCCGCCCGCGCGCCACAGTGCACGGGGGATGCGCGGCTTCCGCGCCCAGTCACGGAGGGTGGCCAAGCCGAGCCCTCCCACACCCTCACTCCACCCCCTTTGCTCTGCAGCCCTATCGACACCGGACACGCTGCGTCAGCGGTGCGCATCTGGCTGCAGAGCAAAGGGGGCGTGGAAGGTGGCGCGGCGGGAGTGGGCCCTTCGACGAAACACCTGGTCACGAGGCACCAGCAGCCGCAGGCGAGCAGGGAGGCTTGCCGCAGCACGGAAGTCAGTCACAAAGAGTAATACTGTGGGCGCGACGCTGGTCCGTTACCGATGGTCACCGACGCGGCCCAGGATCTCGGTCACGAATCACGTTAGGACTGGCGACTGTGGAGCGCCCGGACAGCCAAGTGCGGAGGCGGACGCCGCAGCTCACGACGGAACCACAGGCAGGAATGCGAGAAGGGCACGGCCTCGTGGCCGCGCCCTTCTCGCTCGTCTCACCCTGGGAGGGTCACTCCCCCGGCGTCGACTTGGCGATCTGCATCAGGAACTCGATGTTGGTGCGGGTCTGCTTGAGCTTGTCGAGCAGCAGGTCCAGCGCCGCCTGCGAATCCAGCGAGTGCAGAACCTTGCGGAGCTTGTGGATGATGGCCAGTTCCTCCGGCGCGAGCAGGATCTCCTCCTTACGCGTGCCGGACGGGTGGATGTCGATGGCCGGGAAGATGCGCTTGTCGGCGATCTTCCGGTCCAGCTTCAGCTCCGCGTTGCCGGTGCCCTTGAACTCCTCGAAGATGACCGTGTCCGCCATGGAACCGGTCTCCACCAGCGCGGTGGCGAGGATGGTCAGCGAGCCGCCGTTCTCGATGTTGCGGGCAGCACCCAGGAAGCGCTTCGGCGGGTAGAGCGCGGTGGAGTCGATACCACCCGACATGATCCGGCCGCTGGCCGGCGCCGCCAGGTTGTACGACCGACCGAGGCGGGTCACCGAGTCCAGCAGCACGACCACGTCGTGGCCCAACTCGACCAGGCGCTTCGCCCGCTCGATCGCCAGCTCGGCCACCGTGGTGTGGTCCTGCGGCGGACGGTCGAACGTCGCCGCGATGACCTCGCCCTTCACCGACCGCTGCATGTCGGTGACCTCTTCGGGCCGCTCGTCCACCAGCACCACCATCAGGTGGCACTCCGGGTTGTTGTGCGTGATCGCATTCGCGATGGCCTGGAGCACCATCGTCTTGCCCGCCTTCGGCGGCGACACGATCAGCGCGCGCTGGCCCTTGCCGAGCGGCATGACCAGGTCGATGACCCGGGTGGTGAGGATGTGCGGCTCGGTCTCCAGCCGCAGCCGCTCCTGCGGGTAGAGCGGGGTGAGCTTGTAGAACTCCGGCCGGCGCTTCGCCTCGTCCGGCTCCATCCCGTTGATGGTGTCCAGCCGCACCAGCGGGTTGTACTTGTCCCGCCGCTGCTCGCCGTCACGCGAGGCGCGTACCGCACCGGTGATGGCGTCGCCACGCCGCAGACCGTACTTCTTGATCTGCGACATCGAGACGTAGACGTCGTTCGCGCCAGCCAGGTAGCCGGTGGTCCGCACGAAGGCGTAGTTGTCGAGCACGTCGATGATGCCGGCCACCGGGACGAGCACGTCGTCCTCGCCGACCTGCGGCTCGCGCCCGCCGTCGCCGCCGCCCTCGGCACGCTCACCACGGCCGCGGCGGCGGTCCCGGAACCGGCTGCGCCGACCGCGCCGGCCGCCGCCCTCGTCGTCGTCGCCGTCGTTGTCACGCTCGGCACGCTGACCCCGGTCGCCGCGCTCGTCACGCTGACCCCGGTCGCCCCGCTCGTTACGGTCGCCGCGCTCCGCACGCTCACCGCGCTCGTTACGGTCGCCCCGCTCGGAACGATCGGCACGCTCGTTACGGTCGGCACGGTCACCCCGCTCGGCACGCTCGCCGCGCTCGGCACGCTCGCCGCGCTCGGCACCGCGGTCAGCACGGTCGCCGCGCTCCGTACGCTCGCCACGGTCAGCCCGCTCGGCCCGCCCGCGGCCCTCGCCCCGGTCGGCTGCCTCGGCCTCGTCCGTACGCGTCTCCGCTGGACGTGCCTCTGCCGGACGTGTTTCCGCCGGACGTACCTCTGCCGGACGTGTTTCTGCCGGACGGGCCTCCGCCGGACGGGCCTCGGCGGCCCGCGCCTCGGCAGCGGCGGCCCGGCTGCGCCGGGTCCGGCCACGAGGCTCGGACTCCCCAGCCGCCGGCTCCGCCGGAGCCTTCTCCGCGGTGCGCCGCGCGGCCGCCGGCCGCTCGGTGGCCTCGCGGACCTCGGCGTGGACCTCTTCACGGGCGGGAGCGGCAGCGGCCGCGGCCGCCACCTCGGCCCGCGGTCGAGGGGTCCCGGCGGCGGCGCCGCCCTGCCGCTCGGAGATCGCGCTGATCAGCTCGCCCTTGCGCATGCGAGCCGTACCCGAGATGCCGAGCGACGCGGCCAGGCTCTGCAGCTCCGGCAGCAGCATCGCCGACAGGCCGGTGCCGCTGCGCCGACGACGGGCGGGGGCGGCGGCGGTGGTGGCATCGCCAGCGACGTTGGAAACATCCGACGTCACGTCGGTGGTGTCGCTCAATGGATTCCTTCCCTCGATAGGCCGGGACTGCCCGGAGTCGAAAAGCAAGGTGGCCGGGCGGCCTCGGTGCACCCGCCTCGCATGGACGCGTCGCGGGAGTCTGTGACACAGCAGCCGGTCGGTTTCCCGACTCACCAACGTCGGTGAGCAGGTCTCGCCGCCTGCGGCGACCTGTGAAGACTGCGGTGCGGCGTGGGCCTAGGCAGGGGTGACGGGCTGACCGCCGAAAGCTTCGGGGGTGCGCCGACCCGCAGGGAGATCGCATGCTTCGCGGCTGTGCTAAGTCTAGAGCGTAATCAACTCTTCCGACCTGCGGCAACAGGGTCCCGCTCTGCGTGTCCCAGTCTACCCCGGGCAACCTGTGCTCCGCGCCCGTCTGGATCCAACCGCCAGACCTGCCAACCTGTTCCCGGATCGAAGCCCTCAGGCAGGTCGGTCAGGGCCAGGACGGTCGGTCCCGCCCCGCTGATCACAGCGGCCACACCCGCCGCACGCAGCACTTTCACCAGAGCGGCACTGCCGGGCATGCCGTCGGCACGATAATCCTGGTGCAGCCGGTCGACGGTGGCCGGCAGCAGCAGACCCGGGTCGGCGGTCAGCGCGTGCACCAGCAGCGCGGCACGGCCGGCGTTCAGCGCCGCGTCATCGTGGGGCACGGTGGTCGGCAGCGCGGCGCGCGCGGTCGCCGTCAGGCCGCGCTCCGCCGGCACGAAGACCGTCGGTCGTACGCCGTCGGCGACGGGCAGCGACACCGCCCGGGCTCCGGAGGGCTCCGTCCAGGCCAGCGTGAAACCGCCGAGCAGGCACGGCGCCACGTTGTCCGGATGGCCCTCGATCTCGGCGGCGAGCCGCAGCGTGGCGGCGTCGTCGAGGCGGGTCTCGCCGTCGGTGACCAGCCCGCGGGCCAGCAGCACGCCGGCGACGATCGCCGCGGACGAGGAGCCCAGCCCACGAGCCTGCGGGATGCGGTTCACGCATTCCACGGCCAGGCCCGGCGGCTGCCCGCCGAGCACGTCGAAGGCCGCCCGCATGGCGCGGACGACCAGGTGCCGGTCGTCGGCCGGGAGCTCCCCGGCGCCCTGGCCGGTCACGGCCACCGTGACGCCCTCCGCCGTCACCTCGGCGGCCACGTCGTCGTGCAGAGCCAGGGCGAGCCCCAGGGCGTCGAACCCCGGCCCCAGGTTGGCGCTGGTGGCGGGGACCCGGACCCGGACCGGGCCGGAGGTGAAGTTGGTGCGCACGGGCTCATGCTAGGGCTCCGCACCGACGACCCGGTCCCCGCCCGCCGGGTGGGGCGGGTCGGGGCCGGTCGCCTTTGCCGGACGGTGGCGGCCTCGCCGGTCCGTTAGCCTGACCCGACCGACGGCGGCTGGAGGCAGGGATGCTCGAATTCGAGTACGTGGCGACGACAGCCGCCTTCCAGGCGCCCACGGTGTTGGTCGTGCTGGTCGGCCTCGTACTGGCCGCCACGGCCGGGCAACGGCTGTCCCGCAAGCCCCGGCTGCTGGCGTTCTCCGGGCTCGGTGTGCTGCTGGTCAGCACGGTGCTCAACGTGGCCTGGAACCTGCTGCTGCCCCGGCTGTTCGACGCCGACTGGGGGCGTCGAACTTCGCACTGCTCAACTTGGCCTACGGCGGGGTGCTGGCCCTGGCGTACCCGCTCGGGACGGGTCTGCTGATCGCGGCCGCGCTGGCCGGACGGCGGGCGGGCGGCGCGGAGGCCGGCCCGTTCGGCGGCGGCCACCGGCAGGAAGATGGCCGGCAGGGTCAGTGGGCGACGCTCGGGGTCGGCTGCGCCGCCGGGTCCGTGAGCGAGAGCCGCCGGGTGGCGATGCGCCAGCCGACCGCGTAGACCACCGTGACGAGCCCACAACTGGCCAGCACCACCCGCTCGTCCACCGTGTCCACCACGGCGGCCACCGCGAGCTGGCTCACCGAGACGGCCAGGGTCGCCAGCATCATGTCGGTGGCGAACACGCGGCCCCGCAGCCGGTCCGGCACCTCGCCTTGGAGCGCGAAGTTCGACATCACCCAGTTGCTGCCGCCCGCGAAGTGGGCGACGAAGACCAGGACCAGCACCAGCGGGAACCAGCTCGCGACCGAGGTGCCGAGGTAGGCCAGGCCGTAGATGGACATGGACAGCGCCAGCCCGGGCAGCAGCCAGGCCCGGTTGGTCAGCACCCGGCGCATCAGGATCGGCCCGACGAGCGCCCCCGCGCCACGCACCGCGAAGAGCAGCCCGGTGCCGACCGGACCCACGCCGTACACCGCCGCCAGCAGCGGGAACACCGTCAGCACACCGTTGCCGAGGCCGACGGCCGACTTCACGGTGACCAGCGCCAGCACCCTCGGCCGGTGCCCGATGTAGCCCAGCGCCTCACGGATCGCGGGCCAGGTCCGCTGCGCCGGGCGGTCGACGTCGCGGGGTGCCTGCAACGGCCGGCGGATCAGCGTCGCCAGGCCCGCGGCGATCACCAGGCCCACGGCCGCCACCCAGAAGCAGGCGTACGGGCCGACTGCGGCGCTGAGCACGCCGCCGAGGGAGGCGCCGACGATGGTCATGGTGCCCCAGGCCGAACCGGCGACGGCGTTGCCGGCGGCCAGCTCGTCGGGGTCGAGCACGTTGGGCAGGGCCGCCTGCGCTGCCGGGGAGTAGAACGCCTTGGCGACCGCCACCACACCGATCCCGGCCATCGCCAGCCAGGCCGTCCCGGCGCTGCGTACGCCGAGCAGCATCAGCACGCCGATCAGGGCTGCGACGTTCGAGATGATCATGACCTTGCGCCGGTCGAACCGGTCGGCGATCGTGCCGGTGTACGGCAGCAGCAACGCCACGATTCCGGTGTCGGCGGCGAGCACCAGCGCACCCCAGACGCCGCTGCCGGTCAGGTCCGGCAGCAGCACCAGCAGCGGCACCATGACGAACCAGTCGGCGCCGAAGACCACCAGTTCGGCGAGGAAGAGGTTGCGGAAGTTTCGGTTGCGGGTGAGAACCGAGACGGTGGACGGCACGTCCGGGACCCTACCGGGCGGTGACCGGCGGGCCAGCCGTACGGCGGGTACCTGACCCAACGCGAACGCCCCCGCCGGGCGGAACCCGTCGGGGGCGTTCGCGGACGTACCGCTACTCGGTGGGCGGCAGCGGGGACCTGCGGCTCTTCGGCAGCCGCAGCACCTCGAACTGGTCGGTGCCGTCCACCAGCGCACCCGACGATGTCGAACGGGACGCCGGGGCGGCGGAGCCCTCCGCAACGGCGGCGGACGGGGAGCCCGAGACGGACACCGGGACCGGCTCGGCGGCGGGCGCCCCGCCGTCGTCGCCCGCCGGGGCGGCCGGCGCCGTCCCGCCCGCCCGGCGGGCAGCCCGTCGGGACCGGAACGACTCCTTGGTGTTCTCCGCCATCGCGTAGAGCGTCGGCACCAGGATCAGGGTGAGCAGCGTCGAGCTGAGCAGGCCGCCGATCACCACGATCGCCAGCGGCTTGGAGATGAAGCCGCCCTCCCCCGTGAGGCCGAGCGCCATCGGCAGCAGCGCGAAGATGGTGGCGACCGCGGTCATCAGGATCGGCCGCAGCCGGCGCCGGCCACCCTCGACCACCGCCTCCTGGACCCCCATGCCCTGCTCCCGGTACTGGTTGACCAGATCCAGCAGCACGATCGCGTTGGTAACCACGATGCCGACGAGCATGAGTACGCCGATCAGCGCCGGCACGCCCAGCGGGGTGCCGGTGGCCAGCAGCAGGCCGATCGCGCCGGTCGCCGCGAACGGGATGGAGATCAGCAGGATCAGCGCCTGGACCAGGCTGCGGAACGTCGCCACCATGATCAGGAAGACGATCGCGATGGCCGCGAGCACCGCCAGGCCCAGGTCGGCGAAGGCCTCCGCCTGGTCCGCGCTGACCCCGCCGACGGCGAAGCTCGCCCCCCGCACGTTGATGCCGTCCAGCTTCTTCTGCAACTCCTTGGTGATGGCACCGAGGTTCGAGCCGGTGGCCGTACCGGTGACGGAGACGCTGCGCTCGCCGTCGATCCGGCTCACCTGCTGCGGGCCCTCGGTCTGGGTGACCTCGGCGATGTCGTCGAGCTTCACCGGCCCGACCCGCATCGCCCGCAACTCCTCCACGGTGGCAGGCGGCTTGCCCGCGAACCGCAGCACCACGTCCCGCTGCCCGTCGTCGAGCGTGACCTGCCCCAGGGGCGCGCCCCGGAACGCCTGGGCCACCACCTGGCCGACAGCGGCCTCGGTGAGCCCGACCCGACCGGCGGCGACCCGGTCGACGGTGACGTCGACGCGCGGCACCCGCGTGGCCAGGCTGGTGGAGACGTCCTCGACGCCCTTCAGCCCGGCCATCGCCGAACGGACCTCCTCGGCGGCCCGGTTCAGGGTCTCCGGGTCGGCGCCCTGGACGACCACCGCGATCTGGTTGGCGGCCGCCCCACCCTGGCCGGCACCGAAGCTGATCTCGCCGACGCCCTCGCCCAGCGCGTCGAACTCCCGGCGCAGGGTCTCCCGCATCTGCTGGGCGTCGGTCCCGTCGCCCAGGGCCAGCGACCAGTTGGCTACGTTGTTGCCGCCGCCGCCGAACGGGTTGTCCCCGCCGCCCGCCGTGACCTGGTACGTCTCGACGTCCCCGGTACGCTCCAGCACCGCCTCGATCTGCCGCGCCGCCGCGTCGGTGCCGGCCAGCCCGGTGCCCGCCGGCAGCTCCTGGGTGATGCTCAGGGTGTCCTGACCGGAGTCGTCGATGAAGTTGGTCTCCAGCTGACGGGACAGGCCGAAGGTGCCGAACAGCACGAGCACGCCGAGCCCCAGCGTGATCCACCGGTTGGCCCGCTTACGCGTCGCGAACCCGATCACCGGCAGGTACGCCCGCTGCAACGGGTTGCGCAGCTCCTTCTCCTCCGCCTCCCGACGCACCGCGGCGTCGTCGGCCGTACCGCCCGAGGGCTTCAGGAACCAGTACGCGAGCACCGGGATGACGGTCAGCGAGACCAGCAGCGAGGCGAGCAGGGCCACCGTGACGGTGATCGCGAACGGCGCGAAGAGCTGCCCGACGAAGCCGCCCACCAGTGCGATCGGCGCGAAGACGGCGACGGTGGTGAGGGTGGACGCGGTCACCGCGCCGGCCACCTCGCGGACGCCGGCGAGGATCGCCTCCCGCTTCGGCTCGCCGTACTCCAGATGTCTCTTGATGTTCTCCAGCACGACGATCGAGTCGTCGACCACCCGGCCGACCGCGATGGTGAGCGCGCCGAGGGTGAGCAGGTTGAGCGAGTGGTCGCCGATCCAGAGGGCGATCAGGGCGACGACCACCGAGAGCGGAATGGAGACGGCGGTGACCACGGTGGAGCGGACCGACAGCAGGAAGACGAGGATGACCACGACGGCCATGACCAGGCCCAACAGTCCCTCGGTGGTCAGGCTCTCGATCGACTTCTCGACGAACGGCGCCTGGTCGAAGACGACGGTCAGCTCGGCGCCGGAAGCCTCCCGCAGGTCGGCGAGGCGGTCCCGGATCTCGTGGGAGATCTCCACCGCGTTGCCGTCCGGGGCGGCGGTGATCGCGATGCCCAGGCTGTCCTTGCCGTTGGTGCGGGTGATCGCGGTGGCCGGGGCGAGCTGCTGCTCGACGGTGGCCACGTCGCCGAGGCGGACCGGGGCCGCCCGGCCCGTCGCCGGTGCGACCACGACGCCACGCAGGTCGTCCAGCGTGGCGAGCCGGGTGCCGACCTGCACCGGGAGCGCACGGGTGCCGTCGGTCACGGCACCGGCCGGCACCGTCACGCCGTTGGTCTTCAGCGCCGCGCCGAGGGCCGTGGGCTGGAGCTTCGCCGCCGCCAACTTGGCCGGATCCGGGGTGACCACCAGGACGTCGTCGCGGGCGCCGGTCAGGTCGACCGTCCGTACCCCCTCGATCGCCTCCAGGTCGGGCAGGACCGTGGCGCGCAGCTTCTCCGCGAGGACACGCTGGTCGGCACCGCCGGAGGCGGCGAGCACCACCGCGGGCAGGTCGTCGGTGCTGCCCGCGATGACCTGCGGGTCCACCCCCTCCGGCAGCTGCGCGTCGATCCGGTTGAGCGCGGTCTGCATCTTGTTGACGACGTCGTCCAGGTCGGTGCCGAACTCGTACTGGACCTGGACGGTGGCGGATCCCTCACGGGAGGTCGAAGTGACCTTGTCCAGCCCGGGGATGCCCTGGAGGCTGTTCTCGATCGGCTCGGTGACCTGCGACTCGACGACCTCGGGCCCGGCGCCGGGGTAGACCGCCACGATGAACGCGGCCGGGAACTCCAGCGACGGCAGGAGCTGCTGCTTCAGTGACGGTACGGCGAACGCCCCGAACAGCGTTGTCACCACCGCGATGAGGGCGATCAGCCCCCGGTTGGCGAGGCTGAATCTGGCGAGCAGCGACATCGGCGTGACTCACTCCTGGAAAGGCGATTGGCGGGGTACGGATTCTCCCCCACGCGGCCCGACCGGCCCCTGTCGGCCCTGCCCTCGCCCGGCGCCCAGAAACCGACACCCGTCGCCCTGGCCACGCCCGTGCTGCTCGACGACGAGCCGCCCGCCGTCGCGCCGTCGGCCGACAGTCCTCGCCCACCGCCGTCAACGGTCGCGTCGCCCATCGCTGTCGGCCGCCGGCCGGTGGCTGCGACCGTTGGCAGTCGCCGGTGGATCAGGCGAGGTCGAGACAGCGTGCGGCGGCCAGGGGATCGTTGGCGATGGTGGTGGGCACGGGCGCGGTGGAGATGGCCCACTCCGGGTCCTTCAGGCCGTGACCGGTGACCGTGCAGACCACCGTCGAGCCGGCCGGGACCCGACCTGCGGCGGCCTGCTGGAGCAGGCCGGCCACGCTCGCCGCGCTGCCCAGCTCCACGAAGACCCCGACCTCACGGGCCAGCAGCCGGTACGCGGCCAGGATCTCCCGATCGGTGACGGCGGCGATCAGACCGCCGGAGGCGTCCCGGGCGTCGAGCGCCCTGGTCCAGCTCGCCGGGTTGCCGATCCGGATGGCCGTGGCGATCGTGGACGGCTCGCGGACCACCTGGCCGGTGACGATCGGGGCGGCGCCGGCCGCCTGGAAGCCGTACATCTTCGGGGCCCGGGTGGCGTTGCCGTCCCGCAGGTCCTCCGAGTAGCCCATCCAGTAGGCGGAGACGTTGCCGGCGTTGCCGACCGGCAGGCAGTGGATGTCGGGCGCGTCGCCCAACGCCTCGACGATCTCGAACGCGGCCGTCTTCTGGCCGTGCAGCCGGTCGATGTTGACCGAGTTGACCAGGGCGACCGGGTAGTCCTGGGCGAGCTTCGCGGCCAGCGCCAGGCAGTCGTCGAAGTTGCCCTGCACCTGGAGCAGCCTCGCCCCGTGTACGAGCGCCTGGGCCAGCTTGCCCAGTGCGATCTTGCCCTGCGGCACGAGCACCGCACAGGTCAGGCCGGCGCGGGCCGCGTACGCCGCCGCGGAGGCGCTGGTGTTGCCGGTGGAGGCGCAGATGATCGCCTTGTTGCCGGCCTCGACCGCCTTGGAGACCGCGACCGTCATGCCCCGGTCCTTGAACGAGCCCGTCGGGTTCGCGCCCTCCACCTTCAGATACACGTCGCAGCCGAGCCGGGCGGAGAGCACCGGCGCGGGCAGCAGCGGGGTGTTCCCCTCGTGCAGGGTCACGACCGGGGTGGCATCGGTGACCGGCAGCCGGTCCCGGTACGCGTCGATCAGGCCCCGCCACATGTCGCTCTCCCTCGCCTCTACCGCCCCGCCCAGCCGGGTACGCCGTTAGCCTGGACCAGCATCACCGGGCCCCCGTCGGCGCACCCGCAGTTAACCATCAGGCGAGACGCGGAAGCGCCCGCCCCGCCGGGGCCGCGAACGGGCCGGTCACAGGCCGCCCTCCACCCGCAGCACGCTCGCCACCGAGCGGACGATGTCCAGCCCGCGCAGCTCGCCCACGGTGGCGGCCAGCGCCGCGTCCGGCGCCACGTGGGTGACGATGACCAAATCCGCGTCCTCGCCCCGGCCGGCCGCGCCGCCGCCCGCCGGCCCCTGCCGCACGGTGGCGATCGACACGTCGTGCCGGGCGAACACCCCGGCCACCGCCTCCAGCACACCCGGCCGGTCAGCCACGTCCAGGCTGATGTGGTAGCGGGTCAGCGCCTCACCCATCGGCCGCACCGGCAGGTCGGCGTACGCGCTCTCGCTGGCCGAGCGCACCCCGGCGAGCCGGTTGCGGGAGACCGCCACCACGTCGCCGAGCACCGCGCTGGCGGTCGGCGCGCCGCCCGCGCCCCGGCCGTAGAACATCAGCGGCCCGGCCGCCTCGGCCTCGACGAAGACGGCGTTGAACGCGTCGCCGACGCTGGCCAGCGGGTGGCCCAGCGGGATCATCGCCGGGTGCACCCGCACGCTGACCGTCTCCCGGCCGGCGGCGTCGGCGCCCCGGGCGGCGATGCAGAGCAGCTTGATGGTGCATCCCATCGCCTTGGCGCTGGCCACGTCGGCCGCGGTGACCTCGGTGATGCCCTCCCGGTGCACGTCGGCCGCGCCCACCCGGGTGTGGAACGCCAGCGAGGCGAGGATGGCCGCCTTGGCCGCAGCGTCGAAGCCCTCCACGTCGGCGGTCGGGTCGGCCTCGGCGTAGCCCAGCTCGGTGGCCTCCTCCAGCGCCTCCGCGAAGCCGGCGCCGGTGGCGTCCATGGCGGACAGGATGAAGTTGGTGGTGCCGTTGACGATGCCGGTGACCCGGTTGATCCGGTCGCCGTGCAGCGACTCGCGCAGCGGGCGCAGCAGCGGGATCGCCCCCGCCACGGACGCCTCGTAGTAGAGGTCGCCGCCGCCGTCGGCCGCCGCGTCGTGCAGGGCCGCGCCGTCCTCCGCGAGCAGCGCCTTGTTGGCCGTGACCACGCTCTTGCCGGCCCGCAGCGCCTCCACCAGCCAACTGCGCGCCGGCTCGATGCCGCCGACCACCTCGATGACCACGTCCACGTCGTCGCGCTTGACCAGGCCGAGCACGTCGGTGGTGAACAGGGCCTCATCGACGGGCAGGTCGCCCCGGTCGCGGCCGAGACGGCGTACGGCGATGCCGGCGATCTCCAGCGGGGCGCCGATCCGGGCGGCGAGGTCGGCGGCCTGCTCGTGCAGCAGCCGGACCACCTCGCTACCAACCGTGCCGCAGCCGAGCAGTGCCAGGCGCACAGGTGTTGTCATCCCACGTCCAATGCCAGCAGGTCCTCTTCGGTCTCCCGCCGGACGATCAGGCGCGCCCGGCCGTCCCGCACCGCGACCACCGGGGGGCGGGGCACATGGTTGTAGTTGCTGGCCATGCTCCGGCAGTAGGCGCCGGTGCCCGGCACCGCGACAAGATCTCCGGGCCGCACGTCGGCGGGCAGGAATTCATCCTTCACCACGATGTCCCCGGACTCACAGTGCTTTCCCACCACGCGGGCGAGCAGCGGCCCGGCGGCCGACGCGCGGGACGCCAGCGTCGCCGAGTAGGACGCGTCGTAGAGGGCGGTGCGGATGTTGTCGCTCATCCCCCCGTCGACGCTCACGTAGGCACGCCGCCCGTCGGCCGAGTCACCGCCGGCGCCCACCGGCACGGACTTCACCGTGCCCACCTCGTAGAGGGTGAACACGGCCGGTCCCACGATCGCCCGGCCCGGCTCGATCGACAGGTGCGGCACCGCCAGCCGCTCCACGGCGCACTCGGACTCGACGATCCGGCGCAGCCGCTTCGCCAGGTCCTGGGGGGCGGCCGGGTCGTCCTGGGTGGTGTACGCGATGCCGAAGCCGCCGCCGAGGTCCAGCTCGGGCAGCTCCACCCCGCGCGCGTCGCGGATCTGCGCCTGGAGGCCGAGCACCCGGCGGGCGGAGACCTCGAAGCCGCTGGCGTCGAAGATCTGCGAGCCGATGTGCGAGTGCAGCCCGCGCAGCTCCAGCACGCCCTCGTCGAGCACCCGGAAGGCCGCCTCGGCCGCCGCCCCGCCCGCGAGGGAGAAGCCGAACTTCTGGTCCTCGTGGGCGGTGGCGATGAACTCGTGGGTGTGCGCCTCGACGCCGACCGTGACCCGGATCATCACCCGGGGGCGTACGCCCCGCTCGCGGGCGAGCGCGGTGAGCCGGTCGATCTCGTCGAACGAGTCGAGGATGATCCGGCCGACCCCGGCGTCCAACGCCCGGGTCAGCTCGGCCACCGACTTGTTGTTGCCGTGGAAGCCGATCCGCTCGGGCGGCATCCCGGCCGACAACGCGGTGGCCAGTTCGCCCCCGGTGCACACGTCGAGGTGCAGGCCCTCCTCGGCGATCATCCGGACCACCGCGCGGCAGAGGAACGCCTTGCCCGCGTAGTAGACGTCGACGCCGTCGAAGGCGGTGCGGAAGTCGCGGCAACGCGAGCGCAGGTCGTCCTCGTCGAGGACGTACACCGGGGTGCCGAACTCGGCCGCGATGTCGCGGACGCCGAGCCCGGCCACGGCGAGCACGCCGTCACCGCCGCGCGTCACGTTGCGCGGCCACAGCTGCGGCACCAGGGCGTTGACGTCGGCCGGGGTACGCAGCCACGCCGGCCCCCGGCTGCCGATGTCACCGTGCAGCGCACCGGCCTCGTGAGCGCGCATTACCGCTCTTCCCTTCGCGCCTGCGGGGCTCGCAAGCTCACTCCTCGCGCTCGCATGAGCGAGCTACATCCTTTCCGGGGCCGAGACGCCGAGCAGGCGCAGGCCGTTGGCGATCACCGTACGGGTGGCGTCGTTGAGCCAGAGCCGGGCGCGGTGCAGGTCGGTGATCTCCTCGTCGCCGCGCGGCAGGATCCGGCACTCGTCGTAGAACCGGTGGTAGGCCCCGGCCAGCTCCTCCAGGTAGCGCGCCACCCGGTGCGGGCCGCGCAGCTCGGCCGCCGCCGCGACCACGGCGGGGAACTCGGCGAGCGCCTTGAGCAGCTCGTTCTCCTTCTCGTGGCCGAGCAGCTCGGGGCGGAACGCCTCGGCGTCGCCCCGGGTCAGCCCCACCTCGGCGGCGTTGCGGCCCACGCTGGCCGTCCGGGCGGCCACGTACTGCACGTAGTAGACCGGGTTGTCGCGGGTGGCCCGGGTCCACAGCTCGACGTCGATGTCGATCGGGGAGTCGCTGGAGTAGCGGGCCAGCGCGTACCGGGAGGCGTCCACGCCGATCGCGTCGACCATGTCCTCCAGGGTCACCACGGTGCCGGCCCGCTTGCTCATCCGGACCGGGGCGCCGTCGCGGACCAGGTTGACCATCTGGCCGATCAGGATCTCCAGGCTGCGCTCCGGGTCGTCGCCGAAGCAGGCGGCCATCGCCTTCATCCGGCCGATGTAGCCGTGGTGGTCGGCCCCGAGCATGATCACGACCCGGTCGAAGCCGCGCTCCCGCTTGTCGAGGTAGTAGGCGCAGTCGGCGGCGAAGTACGTCCACTCGCCGTTGGACTTGCGCAGCACCCGGTCCTTGTCGTCGGCGAAGTCGGTGGTGCGCAGCCAGGTCGCGCCGTCGGACTCGAACACCCGGCCCTGCTCGCGCAGCCGCTGGAGGGCGAGATCCAGCTCGCCCCGGTCGTGCAGGTCCTTCTCGTTGAAGTAGGTGTCGAACTCCACCCCGAAACCGCGCAGCGAGGACTTGATCTCGGCGAACATGAGCTGCACGCCCTCGACCCGGAAGACCTCCTGGGCGGCGGCCTCGTCCAGCTCCAGCACGTCCGGACGGATGCCCCGGACGGCGTCGGCGATCTCGGTGATGTACGCCCCGGCGTACCCGTCCTCCGGGGCCGGCTCGCCCTTGGCGGCGGCGAGCAGCGAGCGGGCGAACCGGTCGATCTGCGAGCCGGCGTCGTTGAAATAGTATTCCGTGCCGACGTCGGCGCCGGTGGCGCGCAGGAGCCGGCTGAGCGCGTCGCCGACGGCCGCCCACCGGACGCCGCCGATGTGCACCGGGCCGGTCGGGTTCGCCGAGACGAACTCCAGGTTCATCCGCTGGCCGGCGAGCCGGTCGCTGCGGCCGTACGCCTCGCCGGCCTCGACGATCGTCCGGGCGAGCTGGCCGGCGGAGGCCGCGTCGAGCCGGATGTTGAGGAAGCCCGGCCCGGCGATCTCCACCGACTTGACCCCCGGGGCCCGACCGAGCTGCTCGGCGAGGGCCGTGGCCAGCTCGCGCGGCGCGACGCCCACCTTCTTGCTGAGCTGAAGCGCCAGCGTGGAGGCGTAGTCGCCGTGCTCGGGGTTGCGGGGTCGCTCGACCGCCGTCCGCTCCGGCAGAGCGGAACGGTCCAGGCCCCGCTCGGTGAAGACGGCGTGGGCTGCGGAGAGGACGACCTCGGCGAGTTCTGCGGGAGTCACCTATCCATGTTATCGGGGGTAGACTCGGCACCCGCGGCGGCGACCCAGTGTGTGAGACCGGCCCGCCGGATCCCCCGACCGACCGACCTGACGAGGCACCATGAGCATCAGCACACCGGGTGGCGGCCCCGAGCGCCGTCCGTCCGTGGTCAGCACCGGCAAGAAGCCGGCGGCGGGCCGGCCGGCAGCCGGCGGCAAGCCCGGGTCCGGCAGCGCCAAGACCGGGTCCGGCAAGCCGACCGGTCCCCGCCCCGGCGCCGGTGGCAAGGGTCGCAAGCCCATCGCCCCGGTGAAGGTGAGCCAGGGCCGCTCCTGGGGCCCGATCGCGCTCTTCGTCGCCGTGGGCCTGCTCGCCGTGTCGATCATCGGCTACGGCGCCTGGGCGTCGTTCAACGGTGCCAAGCCCTGGGAGGACCGGGCGGCCGACATCGAGGGCATCGTGAATTACCGCGATAAGGACCCTGAGAGTCTCAAGTACGAGTCGCACCAGGCGGGGAAGGTGTCGTACAAGTACACCCCTCCGGCTGGTGGCGGACATAACAACACGTGGCAGCGTTGCCTGGGCGACGTGTACGAGGCACCGATCGCCAGCGAGCACGCCGTGCACAGCCTGGAGCACGGAGCGGTGTGGCTCACCTACCGCCCCGACCTGCCGAAGGAGGACGTGGAGAAGCTGGCTGGCGTGATCCGGGGCAACGACTTCATGCTCATGAGCCCGTTCGAGGGACTCGACAAGCCGATCTCGCTCCAGGCGTGGGGCTACCAGCTCAAGGTCGACAGTGCGAACGACCCGCGGATCAAGGAGTTTGCCACCACGCTCGCGCAGAACGCCTCGATCGAGCCGGGTGTGCCCTGCTCATCCGGCAACTACACCACCGGCACCGGCACCGAGCCACGCGAGTTGGCGCCCCCCACGGGAGGCTGAGATGCCGAACGCGCTGCAGGAGGTCCCGGTCGTGGAGGAAGATCCGGTGACGAAACACCAACCCTCGCGGGTGCTGCGGTACCTGACCCTCGCCGTTGCCGCCCTGCTACTACTCGGGCTGGGCTGGACAGCAGCCATCCTGACCACCGGGCGCACACCGAGCGACACCTCGGTTGAAGCGGGCTTCGCTCGGGACATGTCCCGACACCACGCTCAGGCGGTGGAAATGGCTATGGTCGCGTACGCAAAAGGGGCGGATCCCGCTGTACGGCAGGTCGGCTACGACATGGCCCTGACCCAGCAGGCCCAGATCGGGCAGATGCAGCGCTGGCTGCAGGAATGGGAGTTGCTACCGACCGGCTCACGTCCGGCCATGGCCTGGATGTCGGACGGGGCCCAGGTAGGTCCAGATGGTTTGATGCCCGGAATGGCCACCCGCGAGCAGATCATCGAGCTGCATGAGGCGCGTGGATCCGACGTGGACCGGATCTTCCTGGAGTTGATGATCATGCACCACCTCGGCGGTATCCACATGGCCGACGCAGCCCTGGCCGCGTCCGATCGCCCAGAGGTGATCAAGATGGCCGAGGCGATGAAGCGGTTGCAGCAACAGGAAGTCACCGAGATGCGCCAACTGCAGCAGGCAACGCAATAACCGGCTGGCGAGACGGCAGAGTATCGGCCCGCAGAGTCGTCTGCGGGCCGATACTTTTCTGCTGTCTGCACAGGGTGCGGCGATCGTGATCGTCAGCGGCGCTCGAAGTCCCAGCCGGTCAGGTAGATCAAGTCGTCGAGGCGAACCACGATCGCCGCGAGCACCAGCGCGGCGGCTACAGCGATCGCGATCCCCTGCGTCGCCACGGCGCCAACAGCGAACGACAGGACGAGAGCAGCCAAGGCGACTACCGCCAGGACCACGTTGCGGACCACGTGAAGCGCCGACAGTTCGACGCCGCTCGCGCCGCCGAAGCAGTTGCATCTGACGCGCCTGGCACCACGCACGATGTGGTAGACCCCTGCGGCAAGAACACCGAACAGCGCCGCCGCCATCGCCGACCCGAGGATCACGGTCGACGGGACGAGGAGAAGCGGCGCGGTCACGATCTCGGCGGCCACCAGCGCGACCGCGACCGGGGCACGCAACGGCGCCGGGACGTCCATGGCCGTAAACATCTGCCGGTAGTCCGCGCGCGACGCCCGGCTGTGTAGCTTGCCGACCACGGCCGCCGCCAGCACGAAGACGAGTGTCAGTCGGAGAGCCAGTGCCACCACGGTCATCGCACCCTCACCTGTCCAGTGCCGGTAGCAGCGCTCCGGGGGTCCGGGCCGCTCATCCGCCGCACCACGACCCCGACGACCGCGTCGAGCGGGACGAACCCGTACTGCCGTGAGTCGCCACTGGCCTCAGGGTTGTCACCAAGCAGCACCATCCGATTCGGTGGTACCACGGTGGTCGCAGTGTCGATTGCCGCAGGTACAGGCTCACCGGCCATGGCCACCACGCGTTTGATCACCCTCCGTTGCAGCAACGCCTCGGCCGGGTCGACGCCGGTCGGTACGGGTCGCAACCGTTCCGGCAGGTCCACTACGACAACCTGTCCGGCGCGCACTCGACCTGGGCGCGACCGACGCACCAGCACCCGATCTCCGTGCATGTAGGTTGGAGCCATACTCAGGCCACGCACGGTCACCACGAGATGCTGGCGACGCAACCACGTCGCACCACCTGTCAGCGCGGCGGCCACAGCGCAGGCGAGCAATAACCAGCTCACGGCCGGCCCGCCGCTCCGACGTAGCCGTCAGCCTGCAAATGGAACAGCCGGGCATAGCTGCCGCCGGCGCGGATCAGCCGGTCGTGGTCGCCGCGCTCGGCAATCACTCCCTCGGAGAGGACGGCGATGTCGTCGGCGTCGCGAAGCGTACCCAGGCGGTGAGAGATCAGTAGGCTGGTGCGGCCGCGGCGGTGCTCCCGAAGCTGCCGGTGCATCGCCACCTCCGCCTCGGCGTCGAGCCCGGAACTGGGTTCGTCGAGGATCAACAGGTCGCGGTCACCGCGGAACAGCGCGCGAGCGAACGCGACCCGCTGCCCCTGACCGCCGGAGAGCAGCACCCCGGTATCACTGTCCGAGGAATCGATCCCCTCGATGTACATCCGGGTCAGCAACGTGTCGTAGCCCTTCGGCAGCCTGGTCAGCACGTCGTGCATACCGGCGCGGCGGGCAGCTTCCTCGATGCCAGCTCGGTCGTCGAGACGGGTCAGGTCACCCAAGCCGATGTTCTCGGCGGCGGACAGTTCATACTCCATGTAATCCTGGAACACGGTGCCGATCCGCTCCCGCAGCTCGGCCGGGTCGAACTCCCGCAAGTCGACGCCGTCCCAGCGGATCGACCCCCGGACCGGATCGTAGAGCCGGCAGAGCAGCTTCACAACGGTGCTCTTGCCCGCGCCGTTCAACCCGACCAGCGCCGTCGCGCGGCCGGCCGCAATCAGAAGGTCGACCCCGCGTAGAACCCACGGCTGATCCGGGCCGTACCGGAACCAGACGTCCTGAAAGGTGATCCCCTCCCTGAGCGGTGGCACCGCCCGAGGCCGCTCCGGCACCGGCAGGTCGGTCGGGACAGTGGTCGCGGCGTGGTAGTGATCGAGCATCAGCAGCGCCTCGTGCACGGCGGCGAACCGCGACACGGTGGTCGCCATCGCGCCCTGGACCGCAGCGACAGCGGTCGCGAACACGGTCACGTCACCGATACTCAGCCGGCCCGCGCGAGCCGCCATGATCGCCCACACCAGCCCGCCACCGGCGATCACCGCACCGAGAACGCCCAGGACAGCCTGCACGCCAAGCTCCCGGCGGTCCAGCCGGCGGTTCTCGGCGTTGGCTGACAGCAGTTCAGTGACCATCCGCTGCTGGAAGAACCCGCCCAGCCCGAACAGCCGCACCTCCTTGGCCTCTCGGGGCTCGCTCAGCAGGCTGGCGTAGAAATACTGACGGCGCGCGGCGTAGCCGATGCGCCACATCGCCCCTGCCCGCAGCCGACTCAGGCGCAACTCGGCCCGAAGGGTGGGGATCGCGCTGACCGCGACCGCGATCACCAACCAGGGATTGATCAGGGCGAGGGTGACCGAGAAGCCGGTGAGTGTCACGGCGCTCGTCGCGATCCCGATCACGCCGCTGACGAGATCGCTGGGGCCGGTGCTGCCGGCCTGCTGCGCCAGCCGCAGCCGGGTGTGGAAGGCCGAATCCTCCAGCTTCGCCAAACCGATCAGTCGCTCGCGCATGGCGGTGAACAGTCGCGAGACGGCGGCCACCCGTACCCGGCGGCCAAACTCCGACTCCGTGTAGCGGGTCAGAGCGGGCAGTGCGACGGCAGCGACGCCGGCGGCAGCGAGGATCGCCGCAAGCCCGACCAACCGGTGCGGAGACAGTCCACCAACCAGCCCGTCGAGGGTGAGCTTGGTGAGCCAAGCAACGACCACTGGCGCGCCGCCGGCCACCATGGCCAGCACCAGCATCGCCAGGACATAGCGCGGCGCGGCACGCCAGGCGAGACCGCCGGCCGTCAGGGCGTGCCGCGCCATTGTCCGCGCCGGGAGCGATTCACTCCCGCCGGCATACCTGTTCACGTCACCGCCGGGACGGCGAGGGCCGCCGGCGGCTCGTTGCTCACGAGGGTCCCGTCCGTACCGAACCGACCAACTGAAGGGTATCCCTTGACCTGGAAGCTCGTGACCAACGGCCCGCCCGCCCGCTCGACGACCACCATTGCCACCTCACGCAGTTCGGCAACCAGGTCCGCCCCCTCGGCCGATGTCTCGGCGACCACCACTGCCAGAACCTCACCGCGGCCGCCCGGCAGCGCGGCGGCGGCGTCGACGAACCGGGGTAGCCACTCGGCGCACGCGGGGCAGGTCGGGGAAAAGAATCCGACAAGACCGCCGGAGGCGAACACCGCCTCGGTCACATGCTCACCGTTGACGGTACGGGCAGAGAACGGGTCGGGTCGCGAGCCGACGGCGATCATCGACTCCGGCATGGGCGTGTTACTCATCAAGTGCGCCAACTGCTTGGACTGATCGCGGAGCCGCTTGGTGACCCCGAGCAGCAGGAACAGGTTGAACGCCGTGATCAGGACGCAGACCACTATGACGACGTACATGCTACTGGCTCTCCCTGTCTCTTTTACCTAGTGCGTACGCGAGGCGGTTGCCGCCACCGCGTACGCGGTGGCGGCAACCGGTTGATCACTGCTCCACGCAGGCGTAGCACTGGATGTACGAGGCACTGTCCTTGCAAAGGCACTTCTTCGTGCCGGTCATGCCACAGGGCAGGTAGTAGTAGCACGGCCCGGTGTACGGGTAGGACCCACACGGGCAACTCGCGGATGCCGTCGTGGCGGGCACGAACCTGTTGAGCACCTTTTCGCTGAGCTCTTCCAGCTTCTTGAACATGCTTTTCCCTTCTGTCGGGTGGTACTTGTTCCGGGACTGTACAACACGACAGATTTTCGCGCTGCCCTTAAAGAACATAGACGTGGATTTATTAGTTATCAGTTCGAGTGCGCCACAACCGAACGCCCGCGCGCAAGGCATCGCCAATCCATCTCGGCGGCTTGAGCAGCGCGTATGAAACTCGAGGCAAGGCGGCCCTCCGCACAGAGAAGGGGTCAGTGCCCCCTTCAACTTCAGCCGCCAGAGCCTCGGGAAAACAACCTGGATGGCAGGGGCGAGCACGGCGGCCAGCAGCAGCACAGCCTGACCGGAATCTCGTATACCTCAGGTCGGCGATGGAGCGTCCGGCACAAACGCTGTGCGAGGCCAGCGCTGCACTTCCGCACACCCAACCCAATCTCGTGCCTGAATCTGCTGGAACCCTTCGCGGCATCCGCAATTCGCCATGAGACCGCCCCAGGCAACCAATTCAAGCCACAACGACGCCACACCCGCGGTAGCCGACACCGCTCAAGCCTGAGAAGGCCCAGCGTTCGCCGCTCACTCCCACTCGAAGCGACGGCAAGCCGAGATTCGCAAGGATTTGCGTATACAAGAAACCGCCTTTCCCATCCCCTGCAGGAGCGCAGCCGGCAAGCTGGCCTCGTGGCGCAATACGCGCACAGACGCTTACGCAAGGGAGGGCGGAAATTTGGGCAGCGCACGCACCCTGCCGCCAAACATCCACAGCCCCCGTGACTGTGCATCCCGCCGCCTCTGCAGCGCGACGCCGCAACTATATCGACCACCGACGAGACCACGTCAAGCAAATCATCCCTGCGGAATAGGGCTTGACTGTGCGTGACTTTGCTCGGCAGCGGTTGCGGCGCTGCCGCTGAACACTTCTTCGCACGCCAGGATGCTGCGGCACCAAGCTGCGGCGAACCGAGACCGCGCCCCGCGACACAAAGAGTGACCGAGCCCCCACCGCATGACCCCCCGGGCCCGGGCTCATCGCGGGCCCCGGGTCACCCTCACTCGCACCACATGCCCAGCTAAGGGGGCATTTGGTGGTATTGAGTCACTTGATAGGAAGTGCATCGTTACCCGGAATGTGGGGGTTGCACTGAGAGACGCACGGCGTTCGGTCACCAGCTGGTGCCGGCGCCACACCATCGGCGGTGACGGGGCGGTGGCAGCCGTCCGTCGCGGACAGCGGCAGGGCGAGCCGGGAACGCTCAGCCGCGAACAGGAACTCGAACTCATCGACGTCCTGCGGGGCGTCTACCCCGACGAGCTGGCCCTGGACGAGGAGCTGTGGACGCGGCAGAGCCTGCACACCCTCATCCAACGCCGCTTCGAGCTGCCGATGGACGCCGGGGCGGTCGGGGCGTACCTGCGGGCCTGGGGGTTGGGTCCGCGGGAGCCCCGGGAACGGGCCTGCGGGCTCTGCGTCGGCGCGGTGGAGCGCTGGGTACGCAACGAGTACCCCGCCATCACCCGGGCCGCGCAGGAGCACCTCGCCGAGGTCTACTGGATCGGCCGGGTACGCCTGCGTGGCACGATGCCGGCGGCGGACGTCATCTCCGCCGTCTCCTCCCGTGGCCGGGTACGCTTCATGATCACCACGCCGTCGGTCGACCCGCCCCTCCCCCGCGACTTCGTGCTGCGGCTCAGCGGCGAGGAACAGCGGACCGTGCACCTGATCGTCGACGGCTCCTGGCCCCGCAACGAGTGGCCCCGACGCCTGCCCCGCCGCATCGTGCTGCACCCGCTGCCCAGTTGCGGTCGCGCCGTCGCCGCCTGACCGGCCCACACTCCGCCCGACCACTCCGCTGCCGGCAACCACCCGCGCCGCCCGAAGCCCGGCGCGGAGGCCGAGCAACCACCCGGCGCCGCCCGAAGCCGGGCGTGGGAGGCCAAGGCAGCCACCCCGCGCCGCCCGGGAGCCCGATGTGGGAGCCCGATGTGGGAGCCCGAGTGTGGGAAGCCGAGCGTGGGAGCCCGGCATCGGACGCCGACGTGGGAGCCAAGCATGGGAGCCCGGCATGGGAGGCCGAGCTTGGAGCCTGATGCCTGAAAGCCGATCGTGACAGCCGGAGCCAGTGGGCGCCCCGGTCACGCCGGCGGGCGCGTCGACGAGTGGAACACCAGGGCTGTATCCCATGCCGGGACACAACCCTGATGTTCCACTCGTCTGGTCGCCGCAGTGTTGCAGCTGATCGCCGGCAGCCCCGCGCCGCAGCTATCTCGGGCAGGTCGGCCGGGCCGGGGCGTGCACCCACGTCCTCACTCCCGCCCCGACAGGCGTCAGGCGCAAGGCGGAACAAGACACGGCGACAAGGTCTCGACGGCACGAGGCACAGGACGCGGCGGCAAAGGGCACGACGGCACGGGGCACAAGGCACGACGAACAGGAGCCACGGCGGCACGGGAAACAGGGCTGGCGGCACACGGCACGGCGGGACCGGGCACAGGGCACCAGCAGCACCGGGCATGGGCGACATGAGGGCAGGCACCGGATACCGATTCGGCGTTCCGGGGAGCCGTTTGCTAGTCTTCTCCAGTCGCTGAGCCCCCGTAGCTCAGGGGATAGAGCACCGCCCTCCGGAGGCGGGGGCGCAGGTTCGAATCCTGCCGGGGGCACCACCGATAAGCAACAGAAAGGCCGCTGACCGGGCAATCCGGTTCAGCGGCCTTTCTCGTATCTCCGGCCAGCACCGGTAGCCACCCACCACCGCCGGCCCATCAGCACCCTCACAGATCAGCACCCCCCGGCACCCCGGCCGTCCGGCACGGGCGCACCGTCGGGCACGGGCGCACCGTCCGGCACGAGCGCACCGTCCGGCACGAGCGCACCGTCCGGCACGAGCGCACCGTCCGGCACGGGCTCGACGGACACCCGTGCCGGACAGGCTGGCGGCACCACCGGGTCGTCAGTCCACGGCGATGCCGTGCAGGAAGCCGTCCTGGTCGCCGACCATGAGCATGTCGCCGATGACCACCGGCGGGCTGTAGCAGTAGGCGCTGGTAGTCAGCTGCAACCGGGTCCGGACCGATCCGGTGGCGAGGTCGAGTGCGACCAGCAGGCCGGTGGTGGTGGGGGTCCACGCGACGCCGTCGTGGATCGCCGCGCCGGTGCTGACCGGGCGGGCGCCGAGGCCGGCGGTCCACCGGGCCTGGCCGGTGGCCGGGTCCACCCGGGAGGCGGTACGGCCGCCGTCGTCGAACATCAGCACGTCGCCGTTGTCGAGCAGGAGCTTCGGGGCGTAGATGTAGGAGCCGGCCATCGACCAGCGCAGCTCGCCGGTGGCGGGGTCCAGCGCGAACGCGCTGGTCACGGTGGACACCAGGACCAGGCCGTTGGGCAGCACCTCCAGGTTGTCCGCCCAGGGGCCGTAGATGAGGCGGCTGTAGACGGTCGTGCGGGTGGTCGTGGAGAACGACCACAGCATGGCGCCGGTACGGGCGTCGTGGGCGTAGACGTTTCCGTCGCCGGCGCCGGCGTAGACGCGGGTGCCGTCGCTGGCCGCGCGACCGGCGAACATGCCCTTTCCGGCCACGTTCCACACCGTGTCGCCGGTCCGCGCGTCGATGGCCTGCCGGGTCTGGCCGGCGGAGAGCACGACCACGGTACGACCGTCGACCGTCGTCACCAGTGGGCTGCCGAGCACCGGGGCACCGGCGTCGTGGGTGAACCGGCGCCGGCCGGTGGCCGGGTCAAGGGCGTAGAGGCGGTGGTCGTCGGAGGGGACGTAGACGGTCCTTCCGTCGGGGGCGAACGCCGGCCGGCCGTGCACCGGGCCGATCCGCTCCCGCCAGCGCCGGGACAGTCCCCGGCGGGTGGGCCGGGCGCCGATGACGGTCCCGCCGGTGGTCGCGACGACCAGCAGATCGTCCCGGACGGCCAGGCCGGCCTGCACGGGCGCCCCGAGCTGCTCGCTCCAACGCACGCGGCGGGCGGTGCCGGGGAGGTCGAAGGTGCGGGTCTGCTCGTACCAGGCGCCGTCGGCGTCGGTGACGCGTACCGTCATCCGGTGCTCGCCCGGCGGCAGCGAGGTGATGTCCAGGCCGCCGGTGTAGCGGCGGCCGGCGCCGTCGGAGGTCAGGTTCCGCCACTGGCCGGCGTCCTTGAGCCCGTACGTGTGCTGCGGGTAGAGCTGGGCCTTCACGTTGGCGGCGCGGGCGTGCGGAGCGAGCCGTACCGACACGGCCAGCGCGGCGCCGGCCGGGTCGAGCGAGACCGCCTGGGGCCGCTGCTCGACGGCGGTACGTGGGCCGGAAACCGGAATGTCCAGCACCGGGCGGGACTCGGCGCTGCCGTCGGCGGCCCGCTGCACGGCCGTCACCTTGAGCACCTGGCCGTCGGGGCCGGCCGTGCGCTGCACCCAGTAGTAGATCGCCGAGCCGCGGGTGTCGTCGACCGCCAGCTGGGTCACCCCGTTGAACCGCTGCACCTGCTCGGCGTGCACGTGACCGGCGAACACGGCCCGCACGTTGTAGCGGTCGAGCAGCTCCAGCAGCCGCTCCTGATCGGAGACGTAGTAGTTGTCGCCGCCGAACGGGAAGTGGCACAGCAGGATGATCGGCACCCCGGGGGCGACCCTGTCCAGGTCCCGGGTCAGCCAACGGATGCCGGACTCGCCGAACCCGCCGGGTTCCTGGAGCAGGTGGCTGGGGTCCAGCGCGACGAAGTGCAGGCCGTCGAAGTCGAACGAGTACCGGCTCGGCCCGAACAGCGAGCCGTAGCGCTCGCCGGCCGTGCTGTCCCACCGCCAGTCGTGGTTGCCCGGCACGTGCCGGATGCGGGGCCGCAACGCCGTGGGGATGGTGTCGAAGTAGGTGTCGTACTCGTCCACCGAGCCGTGCTCGACGATGTCGCCGACGTGGCAGACGATCGACGGGTTCCGGGCGGCGATCTGCTCGTACGCCCAGCGCACCCCCTCGGTCCGCTCCGGAAGGTCCACGTCGATCTGGGTGTCCCCCAGCAGCGCGAACCCCGCGGACCAGGGCCCACCGTGCGCGGGCGGGCCGGCCACCGCGGGCGAACCACCTGCCACCGCGCCGGTGGCCGCCGCGGCGACCGCACCGACACCCAGGCCGAGCAGCCGGCGGCGGTCCATCGGAAGACGAGCAGGTTCGGGGGCGGGCAGCGATGGCATCATCTGTTCCTTCCGGCGACCGTCAGAATGCCGGGGAGTTTGGCACGGCCCCACCGCCGAACCAACGGTTCTCCTGCACATCTCCGAAAATTCCTCAGGAGATCGTCAATATGGGCCTAGTAATGGTCGGTTCCTTGCATGATTCGACACCGCGCCCGCAGGCCCGTCAGGTTCGCGGCGCAGTGGCACGTGACCAGCGCAGCAGGGCGACGAGCGCCAGCACGGCGGTCATCGCCCCGCCCACCAGCCGCACCCGGTGCCCTGCGACGAACTCGGCGGCCGACCTGGCGCCAGGTCGGCCGCCGCGCACGTCTGTCGGCGGCCCGACGACGCGAACGCGAGGTCGCCTCTGGACGTACGGCGGTGTGGATCGGTCGCCGCCCGACGTCGCCCGCACCGGTTGACGGGCGGCCCGCGTACGTCAGCCGGTGGCGCGGCGGGCGCGGGCCCGGCGCTTGCCCTCGTGCATGGCCTGCACCCGGGCGACCGGGATGGTGTGCCCCTGCGCGACCAGGTCGGCCGGGAGTCGCTGCGGCGCGGGCAGCCGCTCGGCCCACGGGTCGCGCTCGGCGACCAACGCCGGGACGCTGCGGATCGTGAAGTCCGCCGGGACGACGTCGCCCAGGTCGGCCCAGTCGACCGGGAAGGAGACCGGCACGCCCGGCCGCAGCCGGGGACTGTAGGCGGCCACCACGGTCGCCCCGCCGGCCCGGGTCGAGTCGACGAACACTTTGCCGCCCCGGTCCTCGCGGATGAAGGCGGTGGTGGCCAGCGCCGGGTCCAACTGCTCGGCGCGGGCCGCCACTGCCCGGGTCGCGGCGGCCATGTCCTCCACCGTGGCGCCTTCCGCCACCGGTACGAAGACGTGCACACCCTTGGCCCCGCTGGTCTTGACCGCACCGGAGAGTCCCGCGTCGGCGAGTGCCTGCCGGACCAGCCGCGCGGCGGCGACCGCCAGGCCGAAGGAGTCCCCCTCCGGCGGGTCGAGGTCGAGCACCAGGTGGGTGGGGCGGTGCAGGTCGTCGACCGTGGCCAGGGTGGGGTGGTATTCCACCGCGCGCTGGTTGGCGAACCAGAGCAGGGTGCGCCGGTCGTCGCAGAGCGCGTACGAGATCTCGCGGTGCGACGCCTCGGCCCAGACCGGCGTACGGGGTACCCAGTCCGGGGTGTACTTCGGCAGGTTCTTCTGCATGAACGGCGGCTGCCCCGGCCGTACCCGGATCACCGACAGCGGCCGGCCGCGCAACGGCGGCAGGATCCGCTCGCGCACCGCGTCGAGGTAGTCGACCAGGTCCCGCTTGGTCGCGCCGGCCCCGTCGAACAGCGGCTGGTCGAGGTTGGTCAGCGACACCCCGTCGCGGGTCTCGTCAGCACCACTCATCCGACCACCTTCGCGGCCCGTGGGCCGACGGTCAACCGGACACGGCGGGACGTTCCGCGCCGTACGGACCGCCGCCGGCCCGTACGGCGTCGAGGTCGTCGGTCATCCGCCGATTCCCGGCCGGCCGGGGCTCGTCTCCAAGCTCCGATCCCCTGCCGCTGGACTGGGCCGCCCTGCCGGTCGGCGGCGCAGGGTGGCCAGGGCGACGAGCAGGGCGGCCGTGACGAGGGCGGCGGCCACGAGGAACGCGGTCCGGTATCCGGCGGCGAGCGCGTCGGCCTCCATCCAGCCGGCGCCCCGCAGGTCCTCGGCCCGGCTGGCGGCCAGGGTGGCGAGCGCGGCCAGCCCGAGCGCGCCGCCGACCTGCTGGGTGGTGTTGACCAGCCCGGAGGCGAGCCCCGCGTCCGCCGGATCGGCGCCGGCCATCGCGAGGGTGGTCACCGCCGGCAGGGAGAGCCCACCGGCGACCCCGAAGACGAGCATCGCGGGAAGCACGTCGGCCAGGTAGCCGCCGTCGGCCGGGAGCCGGGCGAGCAGCAGGAACCCGAGCACGGCCAGCGTGAGCCCGGTGAGCAGCACCGGCCGGGCGCCGTACCGGGCGGTCAGCCGGCCGGCGAGGCCGAGCGAGACCACCGCGATCGCCACCGGCGTGGGCAGGAAGGCCAGCCCGGTGGCCGCCGCGTCGAGGCCCTGCACCAGCTGGAGTTCCAGCGCGAGCAGGAACTGGAAGCCGAAGAACGCGGCGACCATCAGGAACTGCACGACGTTGGCGGCGACCAGGTCGGGGGTACGCAGCACCCGTGGCGGCAGCAACGGGGTCGCCACCGCGCGCTGCCGCAGCGCGAACGCCGCGAGCAGGGCCGCCGCGAGCCCGGCGGCACCGAGCGTCCGGGCCGAGGCCCAGCCGTGCTCGGCGGTGCCCACGATCGCCAGGACGGCGAGCATCAGACCGGCGGTGACCAGCCCCGCGCCGAGCAGGTCGAGCCCGGCCCGCAGCCCGATGCCACGGTCGGCTTCGAGCAGGCGTACGGCGCCCAGCAGGATCCCCAGCCCGATCGGCAGGTTGATCCCGAAGATGGCGGGCCAACCGGCGAGGTCGGTGAGCACGCCCCCGGCCAGCATGCCGATCGACGAGCCGGCGGCACCGGTGAAGCTGAAGACGGCGATGGCCCGCGCCCGCTCGGCCGGGGCGGGGAAGAGCCGGACGATCATGCCGAGGCTGACCGCCATGGTGAGCGCCCCGCCCACGCCCTGGAGGAAGCGGGCCGCGACGAGCACCGCCGGACCGGTCGCGACCGCGCAGAGCAGCGAGGCCAGGGTGAACAGCGCGACACCGGCCAGGAAGACGGTACGGCGGCCGAGCAGGTCGCCGAGGCGCCCGGCGAGCAGCAGCAGCCCGCCGAACGCGACGAGGTAGGCGTTGACCACCCAGGCCAGGCCGGTGGCGGTGAAGCCGAGGTCCCGCTGGATGGCCGGCAGCGCCACGGCGACGATGCTGCCGTCCAGGATGATCATCAAGCTGCCGGCGCAGAGCAGGAGCAGCGCCGGCCAGCGGGACTCGACGGTACGGGTGGACATCGGAAGCCTCCTAGGTGCATGGTTTGTTACCGAGGTCATCCTCTGTGACCATGCGGCGGAGCGTAAGGAGGCACTTTCATGTCCCAGGGGAACAGCGATGTGACCATCGGCCGGGCACCGCAGGCGTGCGGGGCGGTCGACGAGCCCTTCACCCCCGGTCAGGCCAAGGCGTGCACGGTCCGCGAGGTGCTCGACCGGGTGGGCGGCAAGTGGAGCATCGGCATCCTCGTGGCCGCCTCCCAGGGGCCGGTCCGCTTCACGGAGCTGGAGCGCTGCGTGGAGGGGATCAGCCGCCGGATGCTCACCCTGACCCTGCGCAACCTGGAACGCGACGGGCTGCTGCACCGGACGGTCTACCCGACCGTCCCGCCGAAGGTCGAGTACACGGCCACGCCGATCGCGCTGGAGCTCTACGAGTCGCTGGTCGCCCTGACCAGCTGGGCGGAACGGCACCGGAGCGCGATCGCCGACGCCCGGGCCACGTACGACCGGGCGCACGGCACGGCCGACTGACGCGCCGACGGCCCCGGGCATCTCACCGGCGCGCTGGTAGCCGGCGTGTGGGGAACGCCACTGATCTGACCGATCGGTCAGTGTCTGACCGATCGGTCAGGCATCCTGGTCGGGGAGGTGGACCGGCATGGCGCGGATGGTTCCGGAGACGCACGACGAGATTCTCGCCGCGGCGACGCGACGCTTCGCGACGACCGGCTACCGGGGCACCTCTCTGCAGGACATCGCCCGCGAGGTGGGCTGCTCCAAGGCGACGGTGCTCTACCATTTCGCCAACAAGGAGGCCATCCTCACCAAGCTGATGGCCCCGGCGATCGGCGTCCTCCAGTCCCTCGACGAGAGGATCCGCGCGCACCGCGGCGCAGCCGCCCAGCGGGTCGCCGCCGAGGGCTTCGTCGACCTCGCGGTCCGGTTCCGGCGCGAGATCGCCCTGCTCCGGGGCGAGTTCCCGGAGCTGCTCCAGCAACCCGCCTTCGCGCACATCCAGCGGATCTCCGAGCGGCTGGTCGACGCGCTCGCCGGGCACCCGGACCGCCCCTCCGCCCGGATCACGGCGCTGGTGCTGCTCGCCGGCATCTCCGAGACCTGCGGGGAGTTCGTCGACGTACCCGACGAGGAGCTGCGCGCCGCCCTGCTGGCGCTGACCAGGCGGGCGCTGGAGCCCGTCGACTGACCCGTTTCCCACCATCCACGACCGAGGACAAGGAACTCATGGCCACCCTGCTCTACCGGCTCGGCCGGGGCTCGATGCGCCGGCGGCGACTCGTCGCGGCGCTCTGGCTCGTCGTACTCGTCGGTCTCGGCCTCGGTGCCGCGACCCTGCGCGGCCCGATAGCCGACAACTTCACCATGCCCGGCACGGAGTCGCAGCGCGCCCTGGACCTGCTCGCCGAGCAGTTCCCGGCGGCCAGCGGCGCGACCGGCACGATCGCGGTCAAGGCACCGGCCGACGGCGCGCTCGGCAGCCCGCAGGGGCAGGCCGTGGTGAAGGAACTCGCCCAGGAGGCCGCGACGCTGCCCGGCGTCGTCGGTGCCGTCGACCCGTTCCAGGTGGGGGCGGTCTCCCCCGACGGCCGGTACGCGCTGGTCCAGGTCCAGTTCGCCACCGGCGCCGACGAGGTGACCGACGCCCAGCGCGACGCGTACGAGAGGGTCGGCGAGCGGGCCGAGGCCCAGGGCTGGCAGGTCTCGCCCGGCGGCGAGGTGCTCAACAGCGTGCCGGAGGTGGGCTCCACCGAGGCGATCGGTGTCGCGGTCGCCGCGATCGTCCTGGTGGTCACGTTCGGCTCGCTGGTGGCGGCCGGGATGACCATGCTCAACGCGCTGATCGGCGTGGGCGTCGGCATGGCGGGCCTCTTCGCGATCAGCAGCGTGGTCGACCTGAGCAGCACCGCGCCGATCCTCGCCCTGATGCTCGGCCTCGCGGTCGGCATCGACTACTCGCTCTTCATCACCTCCCGCTACCGGCAGAACCTGATCGAGGGGTTGCCGCCGGACGAGGCGGTGGGCCGCGCCGTGGGCACCGCCGGGTCGGCCGTGGTCTTCGCCGGCGCCACCGTGGTCATCGCGCTGGCCGGACTGGCCGTGGTGAACATCCCGTTCCTGACCGTGATGGGTCTGGCCGCCGCCGCCACGGTCACCATCGCGGTACTGGTCGCGATCACGCTCCAGCCGGCCCTGCTCGGCTTCGCCGGCCGCCGGGTGCTCCCCCGCAAGCTGCGCTCGGCGCTGCCGGCCACGGACGGGGCGGACGGCACCGCCGACGCGAGCCGGGCGGACACCCCCGCCGGGCCCACCGTGGCGGCCGCCGAGGACCGGTCCGGCTTCGGGTTCCGCTGGGCGCACGCCGTCACCCGGTTCCGGGTGCCGGTGATCCTGGTCGGGCTGCTCGGGCTGGGCCTGCTCGCGCTGCCCGCGCCCGACATGCGGCTGGCGCTGCCCGACGCGAGCACCGCGCCGGCCGGTTCGCCGGCCCGGGAGTCGAACGACCTGATCACCGCGGGCTTCGGGCCGGGGTTCACCGGCCGCCTCGCGGTGGTGGTGGCCGGGGACACCCCGCAGGAGACCTCCGCCGCCGTCCCGCAGGTCACCGCGCTGATCCAGGGCACCGAGAACGTCCTCGCGGTGGCCCCGCCGCAGCTCAGCCCCGACGGCCGTACCGCGCTGCTCGGAGTGGTGCCGAAGACCGGCCCGACCGACGAGGCCACGGAGACGCTGGTCAACGACGTCCGGGCGGCGGTGGGCGAGTTCCGCGACGTCGACGTGCTGCTGACCGGGGCGACCGCCATCGGCATCGACGTCTCCGAGAAGCTCTCCGACGCCCTGCCGGTCTACCTGCTGCTGGTGGTCGGGCTCTCGGTGCTGCTGCTGATGCTCGTCTTCCGCTCGCTGCTGGTGCCGGTCAAGGCCGCACTGGGCTTCCTGCTCACCGTCGCCGCCACCTTCGGCATCACCGTGGCGGTGTTCCAGCAGGGTCACCTCGCCGACCTGGTCGGCCTGGACACGCCCGGCCCGCTGGTCAGCTTCCTGCCGATCCTGCTGATCGGCATCCTGTTCGGCCTGGCGATGGACTACGAGGTCTTCCTGGTCTCCCGGATGCGGGAGGACTTCGTGCACGGCGACACCGCGCAGCAGGCGACCATCAACGGGATGGGGCACGGCGCCCGGGTGGTGACCGCCGCCGCGCTGATCATGATCTCGGTGTTCGGCGGCTTCGTCTTCCTCGACGACCCGGTCATCAAGTCGATGGGCTTCGCGCTCGCCATCGGCGTCGCCATCGACGCGTTCGTGGTACGCATGACCATCGTGCCGGCGGTGATGTCGCTGCTCGGCCGCAGCGCCTGGTGGATCCCGCGCTGGTTGGACAAGATCCTGCCCAACGTCGACATCGAGGGCGAGGGCCTGCGCGCCCACCTGGACGACAAGGCGCCGGCCCGCACCTGACCCGACCGCACCTCGGCCGATCAACCAGTTGTGGTGCCCGCCCCACCGGCGAACCCGGCGGGAACGGGCACCACAACTGCGATCGACAGGCCTGCGGCGGCAGCGCGGTCAGACCCCGGCGGGGTAGGTCTCCATCTCGCCGGGGGTGGCCAGGGCTGGCAGCGGGTGCAGGGCGGTGGTCTCGTCGCACCACACGAAGGCGTCGTAGCGTTCCCCCAGCCGGGTCGGCACGTAGTTGCCCCACGACTCGAAGGACGGGTCGTAGACCACCCCGATCGCCCGGTGGTCGGCGGTCCCGGTGACCCAGCCGGGCTGGTCGTCGCCGCCGAAGACCAGCACGGCCCGCTCGGGCATCAACTCGTGCAGCCGGTGTTCGACCGAGCCGGGGCGGGCCGGCGGCACCAGCATCGCCTCGGCCGGCGAGCCCCAGCGGGGCGCGGCGATCACCGTGCCCCGGTAGCCGCCGAAGCCGACCAGGACCACCTCGTCGGCGCCGTGCCGTTCGCGGGCCAGCTGGCCGATGTTGACCATCCCGTCGGCGGCCATGTCGGTGGACCGGGCGTCGCCGACGTGCGTGTTGTGCGCCCAGACGATGCCCCGCGCACCCGGGCCGTAGCGCTCCAGCAGCCGGTCCAGGGTGTCCGTCATGTGGGTGTCCCGGATGTTCCACGACTCCGGCCCGCCGTGCACCATCGCCCGGTAGTAGCGCTCCGCGCCGGCCACCACCTCCGCGTTCTGCCAGGCCGAGAAGCTGTCCGGGCCGTCTGCGGCGGCCTGTTCCCGGGTACGCGCCAGCAGCCGCACGACCTCCTCCTCGCAGCGGGCGGAGACGAACCGGCTGGCCGCGCCGTACTCCTCGATCCGCTTGCCGTACGGCTCGAAGCAGCGGTACGCGTCCTGCGCCGCCTCCAGCGACGTCGGATCCTCCTCGCCGAGGTAGTCGAAGATCGCCTGCATGGACTCCCAGAGGCTGTAGACGTCCAGGCCGTGGAAGCCGGCCCGGGCGTCCTCCGGCCGTTCGACGTTCCACGCCCGCAGCCAGGCACAGAACCGGGCCACCTCGGCGTTCGCCCACATCCACGTCGGCCAGCGCTCGAAGCTCTCCAGCGCGGTACGCGGGTCGGCGGCCCCGCCCGGGGCGGCGGTCACCGAGCGGTGCACCCGGTCGCAGTCGGGCCAGTCCCCCTCCACCGCCACGAAGGAGAAGCCGCACTCGGCGATCAGCCGGCGGGTGAGCTGTTCACGCAGCCGGTAGTAGTCGTAGTTGCCGTGCGTCGCCTCGCCGATCATCACGATCCGGGCGTCCCGTACGCGCTCCAGCAACGGGTCGAAGTCGCTCGGCGCGCCGAGCCGCTGAACCAGCATGCGGGCGGCTACCCGGCGCGCCGCCGGGCAAACCGCCGACCGACGCCGGGCAAACGCCGAGCGTCGATCGGCGGGGCACGCCGGACGGCCCCGCTCCGCCGCGGGACGGTGTGCCGACGGACCGCGCGGGGCGGTGTGCCGGCGGGCTGAGCGGGTAGCCCGCCGGCATGACGGTCACGGGCGCGCAGTTGCAGGAGTACCTGGCCGGGCTCGACTACCCGGTCTCCCGGGAGGACCTCGTCCGCTGGGGGCAGGAGAACGGGGTCGGCACGGAGACGCTCCAGACGTTCCGGGCCCTGCCGGTGGAGGAGTTCGACTCCCCCGCCGAGCTGAACGAGGCCCTGAACACGTCCGACTGACCGTCAGCGGGCGTGCAGCAGCCGGAACAACACCAGCCACTGCTCGGGCCAGACGTGCCCGACCGGGGTGGCCGGGTCGAGCCGGGTCGCCCGCAGCACCGCCGACAGCCGCCCCCGCGGGTGGTGCCGGGCCAGCGAGGCCGCGAGCGAGCCGCCGACCCCGTCGAAGCCGATCTCCACCATCCGGCGGTACGCGGGCAGCGCCGACGCGGGCAGCAGCGGCTCCGGCCGGCGGTGGACCCGCAGGATGCCGGCGTCCACCCTCGGCACGGGGCGGAACGCGGTGCGGGGCACCCGCCCGGCGAGCCGCCAGCCGAACTCCGGCCAGGTCAGCACGGTCAGCCGGGTCCACCGGCCGTAGTCTCCGCTGCGCCGGCGGGCGTACTCCAACTGGGTGAGCAGGGTGGCCGTGCGCAGCGCGGGCGCGGCCAGGCACCAGCGCACCACGGCCGAGGTCAGCGACCAGGGGATGTTGCCGACCACGTCGAACTCCTCGCGCGGCGGCGCGACGGTCAGGAAGTCGGCCTGCCGGTGCGTCACGTTCGGCAGGGCCGCGCAGATCCTGGCCAGCTCGACGCCGGCGGCCGGGTCCACCTCGTACGCCGTCAGGTGCCGGCAGCGGGCGGCGAGCGCCCGGGTGAGCTGGCCCCGGCCGGCGCCCACCTCCAACAGGAGCCGGTCGGGACCGGGACGGGCGGCGTCGACCAGCCGGGCGATCGCGGCCGGATCGGCGAGGAAGTTCTGGGAGAGTACGCGACGGGACCGGTCGCGTTCGGTTGCTCGGTTACGGCGGGGCGCCACGTGTCGTCGTCCTGTCTGTCGCCGTGCGGCGACGGAGCGGACAGGCAGCCGCGAGCGGGGCCTGTCCGAGGGTGGTTCGGGGACTCGGACGGCCCTGTGCGTGACGCGGAACGCGGGATGGTCGGCGCACGGCGACCCGCCACGGCAGGGCGGACGACCGGGGTGGCGCCGGCGGGCGGCACTCAGCCCCGGGATGGCACCCGGATTCGTGGCGGGGGCGGCGCCGCGCCCGGGGATGCCGGTGCGGTGGCGCCGCGTGTGCGGTGCAGGGTCAGTCGCGGGTCGCGCCGGCCAGGGCCGGACGCCGGACTCGCGGGCGGGCCACCAGGAGCGGCCCGAGGGCGGCCGGCGTACCGACCTCCTCGATCACAGCGTGCGCGAACATGCGCCGACCCTAGCCACGCCCACCCCCGGAAGGCGACCGCTTTTCCGCCTCGACGGCGGCGCTGCACCCCGGACCGGCGCTCCACCTCGGCGGCAGCAGGTTCGCCGGGGCCTGGCCCTCGGTGCGGGCCCAGTGCGCGGATCGGTACGGGGCCCGATGCCGGGCCGGTGCGAGGCCCGGTGCGGGGGCTCGGTGCGAGGCTCGGTGCGAGGCTCGGTGCGAGGCCCGGTGCGGTGCGGGCCCGCCGTCCGGCGGGCCCTCCGACTCAGGACGGCAGGTCGACGGTGCGTCCCTCGACGCGGGCGGTCTCGGCGGCGGCGAGCACGGCGACCACCTCACGGCCGAAGCGCACGTCGCAGCGGTGGTCCCGGGTGCCCGACCCGATCTCCTCCAGCAACTGGTCGATCGCCACCCCGAACGCGGTCGCCGAGTCGCCCTCGCCCGCCGGTACGGTTTCGACGCCGTTCTCGCCGTAGAAGACGAACTCCCGGCTCACCGCCTCCGGCGGAGCGTCCAGGGTCAGCGAGACCGTGCTGGTCGCGCCCCCGTCGTGAGTGAGGAGCAGGTGGACGAGCCCGCGCGGCCCGTCCATCGCGGCGACACGGGCGACCCGGCCGAGCACCGGCAGGATGAGCGACAGGGCGTGCGGGCCGATGTCCCACAGCCCGCCGTGCTCCCGGCGCCACGGCGAGGCCCCGTACGGGCTGCCGGGCTGAAAGATGGACCCGAACCGGATCGCCTTGGCGGTGTGCCAACCGCCGGCGGCAGCCGTCGAGGCGAGGAAAGCGGCGACGTCCGGCTGGTAGCGGCCGGTGAAGAAGACCACCGAGGCGACGCCCGCGGCCTGCGCTGCGTCGACCACCCGATCGGCGTCGGCGACGGTCAACGCGAGCGGCTTGTCCAGCAGCAGGTGCCGACCGGCGGTGGCCGCACGGACCGCGATGTCGGCCTGGACGTCCGGCGGAAGGGCCACGGCGACCGCGTCGCAGGCCTCGACGAGCGCGTCGACGTCGTCGAACGCCGGCACCCCGTAGCGCTCGGCCAGGGCGGCAGCCTTGCGCGGGTCCCGGCCCCACACGCCGGCGAACGCGACCTCCGGGTGCGCGTGCAGCGCCGCCCCGTGCGTCTCCGCCGCCCAGTGACCGGTGCCGAACAACCCGAACCGCACCACGAGGAACCCCCCACCGTCGTCGACACGCCACGGCACCCGCGGCCCCGGTCCACGCTAGTCGCCCGCTACCGTGCCCGCCCGGACGACCCGTTGGACGCCGGCCGCACAGACGGCCGGGAGCCGACCGTCGGGGCGGCGGGTGGGGGCCGGGAGCCGACTGCGGGGGCGGCGGGTGGCCGGGAGCCGACTGGCGGGGCGGCGGGTGGCGGGGTGTACTACGCGGGTTAGTAGGCTGTGCCGGTGACCGAACCGCGCCCCGGGTGGCCCCGATGACCAGCGCAGCCACGGCGGGTTCGCCGGTGGACGGGCTCCTCGCGACCGCCTCGATCGTGTTGTCGCTCCTCGTCGCCGTCTGGGCGCTGGTCGCCACGCTGCGGCACCGCGCGCCGGACCGGGTGCAGTTCGCCGGCCTGGCCGCACTGGAGGTGGCGCTGCTCGCGTTGACGGTGGTGGCGTTGGTCGCCCTCGGCGGGGGCGAGCGTCCGGGCGAGCCGGGGGCCTTCTTCGGATACCTGGCGACGCTGGTCTGTCTGCCGCCGCTGGCCTGGGTGCTGGCCCGGATGGAGCCGACGCGCTGGGGCTCGGCGATCGTCTGCGCGGTCTGTCTGGTCACGCCGGTGGTCGTCGTACGGCTCCAGCAGACCTGGGAGGTGCTGGGTGGCTGACGTACGCGCCCCCGAACGGAAGCGGACCAACGCCGGCCCGGGGCGACTGCTGATCGCGGTGTACCTGCTCTTCGCGATCGCCGCGACGAGCCGCGCCGGCCTCCAGATCGCCACGAAGTTCGACGAGGCGCCCGTGGCGTACCTCCTCTCGGCGCTCGCCGCCGTCATCTACATCGTCGCGGCGGTGGGGCTGGCCCGCGCGGGCGCCGCCGGTCGGCGCGTCGCCCTGGCGTGCTGCGCCGTGGAGCTGGGCGGCGTGCTCGGCGTCGGGGTCCTCAGCCTCGTCGACCCGGAACTCTTCCCGGACGAGACGGTCTGGTCGCAGTTCGGCAGCGGGTACGGCTACATCCCGCTGGTCCTGCCGGTACTCGGCCTGCTCTGGCTCTGGCGCACCCGCCCACCCCGAACCTGACCCACCCCACCCCCACCCTCACGCCCCATCCTCCCCCGCCCCCGCGCTCCCCTCCCCCACCGCCCCAGCCTCGTCGATCTTGCAGTTTCGTACCCCGCGAAGCCGACAAAACCGGCAAAGATGGGGCCATAACTGCAAGATCGACGAGGCTGGGGCGGGGAGGGCGGGCAGCGGCGGGCGGGGCGGGGAGGGTGGGGGCGGGGGTCAGGACCTGGGGCCGCCGGCTACGTAGATGACCTGGCCGGAGACGAAGGAGGCGCCCTCGCTGGCCAGGAACGAGACGGTGTGCGCGATGTCCTCGGGCCGGCCGACCCGGCGTACCGCGGTCTCCGACTCGGCGTGCTTCTGGAGCGCCTCGAAGTCGACCTTCATGCGGGCGGCGGTGGCGGCGGTCATGTCGGTGACGATGAAGCCGGGCGCGACCGCGTTGACGGTCACCCCGAACGGGCCCAGCTCGATGGCGAGGGTCTTGGTGAAGCCCTGGAGGCCGGCCTTCGCCGCCGAGTAGTTCGCCTGGCCCCGGTTGCCCAACGCCGAGGTGCTGGAGAGGTTGACGATCCGACCCCACTTCTGCTCGACCATGTGCTTCTGGGCGGCCTGGCTGAACAGGAACGCGCCGCGCAGGTGCACGCCCATGACCGTGTCCCAGTCGGCGTCGGTCATCTTGAACAGCAGGTTGTCGCGGAGCACGCCGGCGTTGTTGACCAGCACCGTCGGGGCACCCAGTTCGGCGGCGACCCGTTGGACGGCCGCCTCGACCTGGGCCCGGTCGGACACGTCGGCGCCGACGCCGAGCGCCCGGCCGCCGGCTGCGACGATGGCGTCCGCGGTCTCCTTGGTCGCCGACTCCTCGATGTCGACCACGGCGACCGCAAGGCCGTCGGCCGCGAGCCGGCGGGCGGTGGCCGCCCCGATCCCCCGCGCCGCCCCCGTGACGATGGCGACCCGCTGCTCCTCCGACATGCCTACCTCCCGGTAACTTGCGCTCGATCGAAGGAGCTTAACCCAGTCGTACGCCGTGCCGGCCGGACGCGGGCGGCCGGAACCGGTCGGTGACGACATGGCGGCGGGGCCGGACATCCCTTGTCCGGCCCCGCCATCCGTACGGTGTCAGGTCAGTTGACGCTCACGACGGTGCCGGCACCGTTCGGGTACTCGATGTAGCCCGTGTGCAGCCCGGCGGGCACTCCCGACCAGGTGGCCGTGAGCGTCAGCGGGGTGCCCGGGGTGACCTTGGGCTTCCCGGGGGTCACGGCCAGCTCGCCGACGCCACCGTTGCCGGTGACCAGGTTCGCCTTCACCTTGAAGGACGTTTCCGTGTCCGACAGGGTGACGATCGTCATCTGGTACAGGCCGGGTTCCGGCCTCGCAAAGGTGAGGCGCACGTCGTTGGCCAACACGGTCCAGTCGTGGAAGACCAGACTGCCGTTCACCACCCGGAAGACGATCATGCCGATCTCCGCCTGAGGGTTGTCCGCGCGTGCGGTGAACTCGACGGCCTTGGTGTCCTTGGGCACCGTGACCGGGAAGTCCTTGCCCCAGATGTCGCTGACGCTCGCCGTGCCGGACGTCGACGGCCCCGACACCATGCCGTAGGTCTTGATCGGGAACTTCTTGAGCGCCGGGGTCACCTCGAAGGACGCCGAGCCGGCCGTACCGGCGCCCCGGACCTCAGTCGGTGCGAGCACGCTCTGCGGGGTCACCACGATCGGGCTGCGTACGGCGGTGCCGCCACCCGTCCAGGTCAGGGAACCGATGGTCGGTACGCCGGCAGGAGCCGTCCTGAGCTCCATGGTGACGGTGAACTCCCTGGTCTCCCCCGCCTTCTTGAAGTTCAGGGTGGAGGGGCTCACCTTGACCTTCAACCCGGGCAGGTCGACCTTGGCGTGGTACACGCCGGGGGTGACGGCGGTGACCTTGCGGGTGACCGTCCGGGTGCCGAAGAGCTTGCCGACGCCGATGGACGGGTAGTTCAGGTCGCTGCCCTGGATCAGCTTGACCCCGGAACCGGTCCGGACGCCCAGCCCTTCCAGGTAGCCCAGCCAGTCCTGCTCCGACGCGTCGTAGACCAGGCCGGGGTTGAGCATCCGGGCCGGGTCGACGTGGCCCGCGCCCTGGGCGAAGACGTCGCTGCTCGGCGTTCCGGTGGCGGTCTTGGTGTCGAACGTGGTGGTCATCATCGCGGACTTGACCCGCGCCGGCGACCAGTCCGGGTACTTGGCGAGGTAGAGCGCGGCCAGACCGGCGATGTGCGGCGCGGCCATCGAGGTGCCGGAGTAGAAGTCGAAGTTCTTCCCCTCCGCACCCGGCGGGGCCACCGCCGCGAGGATCGCGACGCCGGGAGCCGCGATGTCCGGCTTCAGGAGGTCCGAGTGGCGCTCCGAGGGACCACGCGAGGAGAACGCCGCCACCTGTGGGTACGGCATGCTCGGGCCGGTCGGCAGCAGGGTCACCTGCGCCCCCGCGGTCGCCGCGTAGTCCAGCACGGCCTGCGTGTCGGGCGAGTTGATGTGCACGGTCGGCACGCTGTGCAGGTCCCCGCTGAGGTCCTGGTCGGTCGGGTTGGCCAGCACCATCCCGACGCCGCCGGCCCGCGCGACCTCCGCGGACTTGATCGGCCGCGCGATGACGCCACGGAGGCAGACGACGACCTTGCCGGCGACCTTGGACGGGTCGAGGCTTCCGGCCATGCAGTTGTCGGCGTCGGTGTCGGTGACGTTGGCGGCCTTCGCCGCCTGGGAGGCGATCAGCGGCTTGGGTCCGAACGCCGCCGCGACCGTCGTGCTGGTGCCGTTGAAGCGGGCGCCGTTGCCCAGTTCCACGCTGGCCGGGTACGGAGCGACCGTGCTGGCGCCGACCGTCACGTTCCACGGCGCGGTGTTGTCCATCGTCGACGCGTCCGGACCGGAGTTGCCGGCGGACGCGGAGACGAAGATGCCCGCCGCCGCCGCGTTGAGGAAGGCGAGCTGGGTCGGGTCGTTGGGCCACGATTCGCGCCCGCTGCCCACCGAGTAGTTGATGACATCGACGCCGTCGGCGACGGCCTGGTCGATGGCGGCGATGATGTCCGACGTGTGCCCGCCGGTCGTCTGGTCGGTGGTCCCCTGCCAGAGCGCCTTGTAGACCGCGATTGCCGCACCCGGCGCGACTCCGGAGATCTCCCCGAAGCTGACACCTCGCTCGGTGACCGGGACCCCGGTGTTCCCGGCCGCCGTGCCTGCGGTGTGCGTCCCGTGCCCCTGCGCGTCCCGGGGAGAGACGTAGTCCTTGCGCTTCTCCGCGGGGACGGACCTCATCCAGGAGTCCCCGAAGTACCGGGCGCTGATGACCTTCTCGTTGCAGAGGGTCGCGGCGAACTGCTCGCCGGTCTGGCAGGTGCCGGTGAACGTGCCACCGTCGGCCTTGTGCATGACGGTGGTCGCGCCCTGCCGGTACGGCCGGTACGGGTCGGCCGCCGTGGGCGCGGTCGCGCCGAGCGCCGGCGCGGTGAACGACGCGCTCTCCGGCCAGACCCCGGTGTCGATCACACCGACGACGACGCCCTTGCCGGCGTTGGCCGTGCCGCCGAGCGTGGACCATACGCCCTTGCGGCCGGAGAGGCCGAGGTAGTCCACGGAGTTGCGGTCGTCGGTGGTCTTGTGCAGCCGGTCCGGCACCACGGAGACCACGCCACCGGTGATCAGCAGCTTCATCGCCTGTGCCCGGGTCAGTTCCGCGACGAAGCTGTTCGAGGCCACGGAGTTGCTCTTGAGCGCCTCGGCGCCCACGCTGCGCGCCACCTTGTCGTGCTTGCCCTTCAGGTGGCTGCGGTAGCGCTGGGCGTTGGCGGCGCCCACGTCCACCTTCCTGCCCTTGGCGGGCTTGGTGCCGGCGATCCCGGCGACCCCGCCCTCGTAGGTCGCCAGCGGCTTGTCGGCCAGGGTGACGATGTAGGTGCCGCTGCCGCCGGCGTCGGCGGGCAGGGCGCTCGGCGACGCCGGAGGCGTCGGCTGGGCGGATGCCTGGACCGGGCTGATCGTGATCGCCAGGGCCGCGGCGGCGATCGCCGCACCATAGCGGGAGGTTTGTCGGATCCTACGGGCCATTGCTCCTCTTTGGGGGCTGGAGACGGAGAGAGCCTGTCCACGCCGGCAGATCGCCAGGTGGGATGGTGAGTAGTGAACGTCCTCAGCCCGAAAGAAGTCGAGATATCTTCATGACGTCTTCGGCCACGTGGCGAATCGCGCCACGTGCCGGCGACATGGTCACGGGGCAGGTGGGATGTGCGCAACGAACCGGTGCTGGGTGCGCTCGGTATCAGCGACTTCGATGAACAGGTCTACCGTCTCCTGCTGGTCCGGCCCGACCAACCACTGTCGGAGAGCGCCGTTGCCCTGGGCGTCACCACCGCCCGGGTACGCAACGCTGTCGCCAGACTGAGCACGCTCGGCCTGCTGAGACGGACAGCGCCCGGCAGATTCGAGGCCACGGGGCCGCAGGCGGCACTCACGGCGCTCGTCGCCCGGCGGCGGCTGGAGACGGAAGCGGCGCTGGACGGCGTACAGACCGCCGTCGCGGACTTCACCCAACTGTTCCAGACAGCCCGACTCCGCGATCCGGGTCGTTGGGTCGAGGTGCTGTCGGGCTGGGAGACGGTCGACCGCCGGATGGACGAACTCACCATGTCCGTACGCACCCACCTGTGGGTGCTCGACCGCCCGCCCTACATGAAGCACGTGCACGGCACCCCGGACACCAACGAGGTGGAGATCGCGGAAACCGAGGACCTGATCGCCAGGGGGGTGGACATCCGCACCGTCTACTGTCCTGAGTCCATGGGGCGCCCCGGCCGCTTCGAGGTGTTGAGCAGGCTCGTCGAGGCGGGCGAGCAGGCCCGGATGCTCCCCAGCCTGCCGTTCAAACTACGGATCATGGACCTGCGGGTGGCCGCGATCTCGCTCACCGGTGGGGGCTACGACAACCTCGCGCTGATCCACCCCTCGGGGCTGCTCGACGCGCTGATCGAGTTGTTCCAGGCCTACTGGGGTCGGGCCACGCCGCTCGGTGGCACCCGCCCGCCGGCCGACGACAAGCCGAGCGACGAGGACCTGCTGCTGCTCCAGATGCTCAGGGCCGGGCTCAAGGACGAGGTCATCGCCCGCCAGTTGGGGGTCAGCGCCCGCACCGCCACCCGCCGGATCGCCGCCGTCATCGAGCGGCTGGGCGCCACCACCCGGTTCCAGGCCGGCGTCGAGGCGTCCGCGCGCGGCTGGCTCTGACCGCCCGTGGCCCGGCGTCCGCAGGGCCCCTGCGGACGGCGACGAGCCGTCCCGCAGCCGAGTGACCTCGGGCGGGCGGCACGACGACCGGCGGACGGAACCTCCGCTACAGGCCGCGACCGCGGCAGAGGCGGATCCACCGGTAGCCGTAGCCGGCCACCTTGACGCGGTCCAGCTTGCCGACCTCGCCGTAGTTGCGGTCGACCAGCACGTCGACGGGGAGGTCCGCCTCGGGCTCCAGCATGCTGAGGTCCACCTCGGCGTCGTCGGTGCCGAGGTTGTGCACGAAGACCATCGTGCCGCTGCGGCCGTCGGCCCGGTGCGCCAGCACCCCCGGCGGCATCGCCACGTCGATGTGGGTGGTCGAGCCCGAGCCCACCTCGGGGGCCTCACGGAGCGTACGGATCATCCGCTCGAACCAGGCGAGCAGCGACTTCGCGTCGCCGCGCTGGGCGGTCACGTTTACCTTCTCGTACGAGAAGTCACCCTTGTCGATCACCGGGCGGACCAGTTTCTCCGGGTCGGCAGTGGAGAAGCCGGCGTTCGGCTGGTACGACCACTGCATCGGGGTGCGGATCGCCTCCCGCCCGGCCAGCGACAGGTCCTCCCCCATGCCGATCTCCTCGCCGTAGCGCAGCACCGGCGTGCCGCGCAGCGAGAACTGCAACGCGTACGCCAGCTCGATGCGACGACGGTCGTTGCCGAGCATCGGGGCGAGCCGGCGGCGGATGCCCCGGTCGTAGATGCGCATGTTCTCGTCGGGGCCGAACTCCGCGTACACCTGGTTGCGTTGTTCGGCGGTGAGCCGGGAGAGGTCGATCTCGTCGTGGTTACGCAGGAAGGTGGCCCACTGCCCGCCCTCGGGCAGCGCCGGGGTGTCCCGCAGCGCCTCGATGATCGGCTCCGGGTCCTGCCGGGCCAGGGCCAGCATCAGCCGCCCGTTGAGCATGAAGTCGAAGAGCATGTGCAGCCGGTTGCCCGAGCCGCCGCTGTCGCCGAAGAAGGTCGGCAGTTGGTCGGGCTCGACGTTGGCCTCGGCGAGCAGGACGGCGTCGCCCCGGCGCCACTGCACGTGCTGGCGCAGCTCGGTGAGGAACTCGAAGTCCTTCGGCGAGTTCGGGTTGCCCGGCTCGGTCAGCTCGATGATGAACGGCACCGCGTCCATCCGGAACCCGGAGACGCCGAGCTGGAGCCAGAACGAGACGATCTTCTTGATCTCCTCGCGGACCTCGGGGTTCGTGAAGTTCAGGTCCGGCTGGAACTTGTAGAAGCGGTGGTAGTACCAGGCCTTGGCGGTGCGGTCGTAGGTCCACGTCTCGTGCTGCTCGCCGGGGAAGACCATGCCCTGGTGCCGGTCGCTGGGCTCGTGGTCGGCCCAGACGTACCAGTCGCGGTACGGCGAGTCCGGCGAGGAGCGGGCGGACTGGAACCACGGGTGCTCGTTCGAGGTGTGGTTCACGACCAGGTCGATGATCACCCGGATGCCGCGGTTCTGCGCCTGGTGCAGCAGTTCCGCGAAGTCGCCGAGGGTGCCGAAGCGCGGGTCGATGTTGTAGAAGTCGGTCGCGTCGTAGCCGTCGTCGCGGTTGGGCGACGGGTGGATGGGATGCAGCCAGAGGCAGGTCACGCCCAGCCGGGCGAGGTAGTCCAGCCGGCCGATCAGCCCCCGGATGTCACCGACCCCGTCGCCGTCGGAGTCCGCGTACGTGTCGATGTCGAGGCAGTAGACGACCGCCTCCGAGTACCACCTGTCAGCCATGCCGGGCTTATGTCTCCGCTCCCGGCTCCCGGCAAACACGGCGTTGGCTGTGCTCGACGTCCGACCGGGCGGTGCGGGCGAGGCGTGCCCGCGCCGCCCGGTCGGACGGTGCGGCCCGTCAGGTGGTGACGTCGATGTCGCTGACCTGCCCGCCCCCGGCCATCGTCAGCCACCCGGCGTACGGGCCCTGCTTGGCGAGGAAGTTGCCGCCGCCGACGAACGCGAACCAGTCGTGCCCGCTGACCGCGATGTCGCTGACCTGCCCGCCGCCGGCCATGGTCAGCCACCCGCCGTAGATGCCGTCCTTGGCGTAGAAGTTGCCGCCCTGTGCCCAGCCGATCCAGTTGCCGCTGAGCGCCACCTTCGACGCCCCACCGGAGTTGACCGCCTGCCACGACGAGTACGCCCCGTCCTTCGCGTACAACACACCCGCCGAGTTCACGAACGCGAACCGGCTGCCACTCACCGCGATGTCCCGCACCTGCCCACCCCCCGCCAGGGTCAGCCACTCGCCGTAGATGCCGTCCTTGGCATAGAAGTTCCCACCCTGTGCCCAACCGATCCAGTTGCCGCTGAGCGCCACCTTCGACGCCCCACCGGAGTTGACCGCCCGCCACGACGAGTACGCCCCGTCCTTCGCGTACAACACACCCGCCGAGTTCACGAACGCGAACCGGTTACCGCTCACCGCGATGTCCCGCACCTGCCCACCCCCCGCCAGGGTCAGCCACTCGCCGTAGATGCCGTCCTTGGCATAGAAGTTCCCACCCTGCACCCAACCGATCCAGTTACCGCTCAACGCCACCTTCGACGCCCCACCGGAGTTCACCGCCCGCCACGACGAGTACGCCCCGTCCTTCGCGTACAACACACCCGCCGAATTCACGAACGCGAACCGGTCGAGGACCGGGTCGGCCGGTGATGCCAGGTCCGGGAACGCCAGGTTGATGGCCGCGCCCTTGGTGACCGTGCCGCCGCAGGAGTAGGCCGGGGTGAGGTCGTACACCGCGCCGTTGCGCCGGATCTCGAAGTGCAGGTGCGGGCCGGTGGAGTTGCCGGTGCTGCCGACGTACCCGAGCACCTGCCCCTGCCCGACCTGCTGCCCGACGGTGACCGCCGGCTGCTGCACCATGTGCAGGTATCTGGTCTGGTAGCCGCTGGCGTGGTTGACCGTCACCATGTTGCCCCCGCCAGCGGACCAGCCGGCGAAGACGACGGTGCCGGGGTAGGCGGCGCCGATCGCCATCCCGTTGTTCCCCGCGATGTCCACCCCGTAGTGGTCGCTGTCGATGCTGCCGCACCTGCTCGCGAGCACTCCGGTGACCCGTCCGCCCACCGGCTGGATCATCGCCCCGCTCTGCGGGTACGCCGGCTGTGCCGGCACGAGCGCCAGTCCGCACAGGACGACCGCGGCGACCGCGAGCGCCCGCAGCCGCCTTCCCGCTGTCTCCTTGGCCACGCCACACCCCTCGATCTCATCTACGTCGATACATCCGCGGAGACAAGATAGACGAGCCCGACTCCCCCTCAGTCGATCGTGTCCGAGTAGACCTCGACGTCGTAGAGCAGCCGTACGGGGTAGCCGTTCGTGACACCGACGAAGACCGGCTCGGCGGCGGGGGTGCGACCGCGGCGCCAGACCTCCTCCCGCGCACGGGCCACCCGGGGCACCGCCCTTTGCGGCTCGGGCGGGCGCTGTCAGGTGCGCTCGGTGGCGAGACGCACCGCGAAGGTGATCAGGACGACGCCGGTGACGCGGTCGAGAGCACGCCGTACCCTGCGGCGCTCGAACAGCGCACGTGCCCGGTTGAGCAGGTACGCGTACCCGCTGAGCCAGCCGAGGGTCAGGACGGCGTGGATCAGCACCAGAGTCCCCAACCCCCAGGCACCGAGTGACGGCGGCGCGAGGGTGGGCAGCAGCGCCGTGTAGAAGACCGCGATCTTCGGGTTCAACATGTTGGTGGCGAGGCCCGTCAGGAACGGCCTGCCCCTCGTGGGAGCGGTGCTGGCCACGGGGCTGTCGCCCCCACCGCCACGCAGGGCCTGGAAGCCCAGGAAGGCCAGGTAGCCGACGCCCACCACCTTCACCACGAGGTACGCCCCCGGCGAGGCGGTGAGCAGCGCGGTGAGGCCGAGCACCGCCAGGCATCCCCACACCAGGAGCCCGCAGACCACGCCCGCCCCGGCGCGCAGGGCATCGCCCTGACCGCCCACCAGAGCGCGGCGTGTCACCACCGCCATGTCCGGCCCCGGAACGATGGTCAGCAGCCCGAGCACCCCGGCAGCGGCCAGCAGATGAAGCACCATGACGCCAGTGTGCGGCAGGCGCCCGAGTCATCGGCAGGGCTATCCGATGCCCAGCGGAGCGCTGAGCCGCAACCGCTCGCGTAGCCGCCGCGCTTCGCGGCCACGGTACGCCCGCAGGACGCTCTCCAGAGTCTCGCGTACGTACGGATCGGGATGCTCGGCCAGGTATGCCAACTCCTCGGCGCCGCCGCGTCGGGCTCGGCCCAACTCGTAGAGCACGTCGATGATCTCGTCGGCACTGCTCGCTGTCCGCAACCGTGTCATCAGCTCGGTCTTCGGTTTCGGTGGCTCGTCGCGGGAAAATCGGCGGCGCACCTTTGCCGCCTTGTACTCCCCGCGCGGCAGACAGGACGGACACGGACAGGGCCGCCCGCCGTGGGCTGCCGGCAGATAGCGCCAACCGACTCCCTGCGGGACGTCGCGAATCCGTCGTACCTCGGTGCTGGTGATCGCGCGGGGCACGAACACCTCCTGGCCACGCGGATCGTCAAGTTCGCGCACCGCCGCGACCGCCTCCGCCGCGGTGGCATGGCGCGGTCGGGCACCGTAGCGCCCGACCGTCACCGGCTCGTCGTCGGGCAGCCGCAGGTGCACCGCGACCAGCACGCCTGCGTGCCAACGCCGCAGCTCACGAACCCACTGGTAGGTGAGAGTGAACGACGGCAGCACCGGCACGCAGTACACGCCCCGCCCGCCGGCCCGCCCGTGGCTGCGCGCAGCGACGCCTGAACGCACGATGCGTCGAGCCCATCGGGCCTCGGTGATGTGCACGAACTCCGCCATCGCCGGGATGGTAGCCCCGGCCGGTGGTGGTGACCACGGGTTTCCGTCGCTCTACGCATATCAGCGTCGATGGGATCGCCGGCCGCCCCCTTCGACACACGATCAGGTCCGACGACTAGCATTGCCGCAGTCCGGGACGGCTCTGCTGAAACGAGGCGAAATGCGTTGGCTTCAGCGGTTGCTGGGCAGCGGGCGGGTCGAGCTCGATCCGGGGCGACAGCAGGCACTGTTGCAGGACCTCCAGTACCGGTACGGCGCGCACGCGCGGATCCGGTTTCCCGAGCAGGTCGAGGCGGTCGCAGCGATGCTGAACGGTGACGACGGTCTGGTGGCGGCGGCCCGGATCGTGAGCCAGGTCGCCGACGAGGCCCACGCGGACCTGCAGTCCCAGGCCCACGAGATCCACCGACGCACGGGCCGGCGGCTCCTCGTGCACCGCCGGAACTACCGGCCGCTGTGGATGGAGGCCGGCCAGGCCCTGCGCTGGCCGCTGGCCGCGTTGCCGTGCGGCTTCCACCCGTACGCGCAGCTGGCCGCCGCCGTCGCGGTGGTCGGCGGCCAGGCGCCCCGGCTCGACCGGGTGACCGACCCGAACCCGCTCGTGACCCACGTGTTCGAGGTGCTCGACCTCACCACCGCCGGCTGGGAGTACGGCCGGGTGCGGATCGACACCGACGCCGCCGCCTTGGCCGACCGGCTGATCTCGACCGCCGGGCAGATCCTCGCAGCCATGGACGACCCGCCCCGGCTGCCACCTGCGGTCCGGGCGCTCATGCGCCGCAACAACACCCTCGACGTGCACGATCCGGCCAGTTCCCGGGTGGTCGGTGCGATCAATCCGGGCGCGACGATGCGCGAACGGCTGCTGGCCTGAGGACACCGCGGCGATCACCCAGCCGGGCAGCACCCCCGCTACGTCGAGAAGAACGCCCGCCCGCACACGCGACGACCCGCGTTCCTCCGCCGCACACCGACCCGGGTCACGGCGGTACCGTCGCCGCATGGGTGACGCGGCGGGAGCGGTCGACTGGGCCGACGGTGAGTGGTGCAACGAGCCGGTACGGGTCGAGCGCGGGTCGGCGGGCGAGTTGCTGGTGCAGCCGGCCGGGGGCAGCGACCTGTGGCGGCACACCTCGTACGGCTTCGTGCACGACGACGCCCCGGCGCTGCTCGCGCCGTTTCCCGTCGGCGCGGCGATGGAGGTGGCCTTCGACCTGGACTACGGCGAGCAGTTCGACCAGGCCGGCGTGCTGGTGCGGGTCGACGAGCGGAACTGGGTAAAGGCCGGGGTGGAGGTCAGCGACGGCCAACCGCAGGTCGGTGCCGTGGTCACCCGGGAGGTGTCCGACTGGTCGGTCGCACCGGTGCCGCTGTGGGCCGGGCGGGAGGTGACCGTCCGGGTCAGCCGGGGCCGCGACGCGCTCACCGTCCGGGCCCGGTCCGACGACGAGCCGTGGCGGCTGGTCCGGCTCGCCCCGCTCGCGCCGGAGGCCGTGGCGACGGCCGGGCCGTACTGCTGCTCCCCCACCCGGGCGGGCCTGCGGGTCCGGTTCACCGGCTGGCGGCGGGGGCCGGCCGACACGGCGCTGCACCCGCAGGGCTGAACGGGGTGGGCCGGCTCACGGGCAGGTGTGACGCCCGGGCCGCAGGGTAGAAGAACCTGATCCGGACCCGGCCGAAAGGATCGCGATGGCACTCGCCGAGAACGTCGACCCGACCCGACTCGGCGGCCTGACCGGCTGGGTGGCGGGGGTCATCGACGCGGCCGGCGCCATCGGGGTGGCCCTGCTGGTCGCCCTGGAGAGCATCATCCCGCCGATCCCGAGCGAGATCGTCCTGGCGATGGCCGGTTACCTGGCCAGCGAGGGGCGGTTCAACGTCGTCCTGGTGTGGGCCGCCGCCACCGTCGGTTCCCTGGCCGGGGCGCTCGTCCTGTACTGGCTGGGCGCTGCCGCCGGCGAGGACCGGCTCAAGCGCTGGCTCGACCGGTTGCCCCTGGTCGACCTCGACGACCTGGAGAAGGCCGACCGCTGGTTCGAGCGGCACGGCCGGTGGGCGGTGCTCTTCGGCCGGATGATGCCGGTGGTACGCAGCCTGATCTCCGTCCCCGCCGGGGCCAACCGGATGCCGCTGCCGGAGTTCGTCGCGTTCACCACGCTGGGCAGCGGCGTCTGGAACGCGCTCTTCGTCGGCCTGGGATACGCCCTCGGCTCCCGCTGGCAACAGATCGAGCAGTACAGCAAGTGGTTCGACTACGGCATCATCGCCGCCTTCGTCGTCGCGATCGCCTGGTGGGCGATCAAGAAGACCCGTCGCCGCCGCGCCCACGCCGCCCCCTGACCCACCCTGCCACGTGCCCGGCCCAGGCCCCGGAGGGCCTGGGCCGGGGTGGGTCAGGGGAGGGTGTCGAGGTGGGGGGCGACGGTGCGGGCGAAGTTGTTGCCGTTGGACACGTCCCAGTTGACCGACCAGGTCATCGCGCCACGGAGGCCCGGGTAGGTGCGCGGCGGGCGGAAGCTGCCGCAGTTGGTGCCCCGGGACAGGCAGTCGAGGGCGGCGTTGACCACGCTGGGCGCGACGATGCCGCCACCGGCCGCGCCGGGACCGGCCGGCAGGCCGAGCCCGACCTGGTCCGGGCGCAGCCCGGCCTCCAGTTGGATGCAGGCCAGCGCGACGATGAAGTTCACCGTCCCCTGGGAGTACGCGGCGTTACGGTCGCAGCCGAGCATCGCGCCAGAGTTGTAGAACTGGGTGTTCACGACGGTGAGGATGTCCTTGATGTCGAGCGCCAGCTTGAAGTAGCTGCTGCCCGGGGACTGCATGTCGATGGTCTGCGGGGCCATCGCGATGATGAGTCCGGCACCCACCTTGGCCCGCAGTGAGCGCAGCGCCTGAGCCATGTAGGTCGGGTTCAGCCCGTTCTCCAGGTCGATGTCGACCCCGTCGAAGCCGTACCGCTGGATCAGCGCGTGGACGCTGTCGCTGAACGCGACGGCGGAGGCGGCGTCGTTGACAGCCACCCGGCCCGTCTCACCGCCCACCGAGATGATCACCTTCTTGCCCCTGGACTGGAGGGTGCGCACGTCGGCGGAGAAGTCGGCGTCGGTGTAGCCGCCGAGCGAAGTGGAGAGGCCGGGGTCGACGGCGAAGGTGACGGCGCCAGGGGTCGCGGTGGCCTCGGCGAAGGCGACCGCGACGACGTCGTACTCGGCCGGCACGTCACGCAGCCGCAGCTCGACCGCGGGGTTGTCGAAGTTGTGCCAGTACCCGGTGAGGATGTGCTGCGGCAGGCCGGTGTTCGGCGGCGGGCTCGTCGGGGGCGGCGTGGTCGGCGGCGGCGTGGTCGGAGGCGGGGTCGTCGGCGGTGCGCTGGTGGGTGGCGCCGTGGTGGGGGTGGGACCACCGCCGCACGGCGCGCCGTTGAACTGGCAGTTGGTGGGCGCGCCCGGCCCGTTGCCGAGGAAGCCGAACGAGACCGAGGCGCCCGGGGCGATACGGCCGTTCCAGGACCGGTTGGTGAACGTGTGCCGCTGGCCCGACGAGGTCAGCAACGCGTCCCAGTAGCTGCCGACGGTGGTGCCGGCCGGCAGGTCGAAGACGACGCTCCAGCCGTCGACCGTGGACGCGCCCCCGTTCGTGATCGTGTACTTCCCCTCCCAGCCCGATCCCCAGTCGGCCGTCTTGACGAAGCTGGCGGTCGCCCCGGCGGCGAATGCGGGCATCGCCACCCACACCGCGCCGAGCGCCGCCACCACGGCTGCGACCAGTGAGAACACCAGAGACCTGGATCTTTTCACGACACCCTCCACACCCCGACTACATCCACTGGCATCAACATTGACGCTCATTATTAGGAGTGTTAACTGTTTCTGTCCAGGGGCCGGGCGGGCTCGGCGGTCCGGGCGGGCCGTGGGCGGCGCAGCACCACCTGCTCCAGCGCCGACCAGGCGGTGGTGGTGACCAGGTAGATCACCGCGGCCAGCGGCAGCACCAGCGCCACCAGCACCGTCGTGTACGGCAGCAACGGCAGCAACCGGCCGAGCGCGGCGGCACCCGGCCCCTGGGTCGGCGTACCGGCCGCCGTCCCCGTCGCCGCCGCACGCCGCATCCGCCGCGACGTCCACCAGGCCAACGCGAGCAGGGCCGCCAGCAGGGCGCCGAACAGCGGCAGCGCGCCACCAACCGATCCGTCGCCGAGGTGGTGGCCAAGCGGCACCCCGGCCAGCCGCTCGTCGAGCAGCCCGGTGCCGCCCTCGGTGGTGGTGAAGAGCCGGTACATCACCAGCAGGACCGGAGCCTGGAGCAGCAGCGGCAGGCAGCCGGACACCGGGCTGGCGCCGTTGGCCCGGTAGAGCGCGAACAACTCGCCCTGCAACCGCGCGGGATCGTCCGCGTACCGCCGCTGGAGCTCGCGGACCTGGGGGGCGAGCGCCGCGCGACGCCGCTCCCCACGGACCTGCACGAGGGTCAGCGGAGAGATCAGCAACCGGACGACGACCGTGAGGACGACGATGGCGGCGGCCGTGGCCGCGTCGCCGGCCAGCGGTTCGAGCAGGGTGGTGAACCAGGTGAGCGCGCGGCCGGCGGCGCCGACCGCGTCGGGCAAGGGTGCGAAGGCGAGCATGGATGACCCCTCGGTCCGATTCCGGGTGCCGGTCCGGCAGGAAGAAAGAGGTTCGCCGGACGGGCGGATGGCGGCGGAATCGGCCGCGCGACGGTGCTACGCGGCCGAGGGGTACGCCCCGGGCGCGCGGGGACGGGGCCGCCCGGCGGCGTCCGGATCGACCTGGCGGGGCACCCGGCGACGGGCCAGGGCGCGCAGGGCGGCGGCGTGGCCGGCCCGGGGCGCGTCGACGGCGCCGGCCGCGTGCACGGCGAGCACGACGACGAGCAGCGCGACGGCGGCGAGCGCGGCCCCGGCGAGCAGCCCGGCCGGGCGGTCGGTGAGCAGGGTCAGGTGGGCGAAGGCGTACGCCCACGTCCCCCACACGATCCCCAGCGGCCCCGGCACGCCGACCAGCCTAGGACCCGCTGTCACCCCGCCCGGCCCAGCTGCGCGACACTCCCGGCAGCGGCTCCGGCGAGCCGGGGCGCGACGGGCGACACGCCGGGATCGCGTTTTCCCGCCTGCGCACCGTGGGTAACCACTGACCGACCCGGTACGGACGGACCGCTACCGGTGTGAACGGACGGTGGTGGCGATGACCGGCCAGGTGGCGGAGGCTCCGAGCGTGACGGGCGAGGGGACCGACCTGCTCACGGTGGGTGTCGAGGAGGAGTTCCTGCTCGTCGACCCGCACACCGGGGCCGCGGTGCCGGCCGTCGACCTCGTCATGGAGCAGGTGCCGCCCGAGCTGCGCGGCCAGGTGGAGCGGGAGTTCCAGACCAGCCAGATCGAGATCGGCAGCCCGCCCGGCCTGGAGCTCTCCTCGATCCGGCACTCCCTCGGCGTGCTGCGGGCCGCGCTCTCCGACGCGGCCGAGCGGGCCGGCGTACGGCTGCTCGCCATCGGCACCGGGCCGGTCGACGGGCCGGTGCCCCCGGTGGTCGACAAGCCCCGCTTCGACCGGATGATCGAGCGGTTCCGCCTGCTGGTTCCCGGCCCCGGCAACAACGGCATGCACGTGCACGTCGGGGTGCCGGACCCGGAGACCGGGGTGCAGGTGCTCAACCACGTCCGGCCCTGGCTGCCGGTGCTGCACGCGGTGACCGTCAACTCGCCCTTCGCCAGGGGCGAGGACACCGGGTACGCGAGCTGGCGGTCGGTGGAGTGGGAGCGCTGGCCGTCGGTGGCGCCCACCCCGTTCCTGGAGTCGCACGAGCACTACGAACGGCTGATCCGGCAGCTCATCGCCAGCGGCGTGATGCTCGACGAGGGAATGCTGTACTGGTACGCCCGGCTGTCGGCCAAGTACCCGACGGTGGAGATCCGGATCGGCGACGTCTGCCCGTCGGTGGACGACGCGGTGCTCGTGGCCGCCCTGGTCCGGGCCATGGTGGCGACCGCGATGGACGACATGGCCGCCGGCCGGCACGCTCTGCGTACCGATCACCACCTGCTGGTCGCCGCGCACTGGCGGGCCGCCCACGACGGGCTGGAGGGTGACGGCGTCGACCTGACCGACGGCGAGCTGCGACCGGCCTGGGAGCTGTTCGACCAGCTCGTCGAGCGGCTGCGCCCGGCACTGGAACGGCACGGCGACCTCGACGAGGTGACCGATCTCGTCGCCGGGCTGCGTCGGCACGGCAGCGGGGCGGCCCGGCAGCGCGCCGTCTTCGCGCGTACCGGCAAGCTCGTGGACGTGGTGGAGGACGTCGCGCGACAGACCCGCGGCGTGCGCCCGTGACAGGATGGTTCCCGTGACGCAACGGTTGATCGTCATCGGTGGGGACGCGGCAGGAATGGCGGCGGCGTCCCAGGCGCGACGCCGCCGCGACCGCGGCGACCTGGAGATCGTCGCCTTCGAGCGGGGACACTTCACGTCGTACTCGGCGTGCGGAATCCCGTACTGGATCAGCGGGCTGGTGCCCGAGCGGGACCAGTTGATCGCCCGTGACCCGGCGACGTTCCGGGAGAAGTTCCACATCGACGTACGGCTGCGGCACGAGGTGACCGCGATCGACCTCGACCGGCGCGAGGTGGTCGCGCGGGACCTCGACGGCGGCGGGGACGTCCGCGAACGCTTCGACACCCTGATGTACGCCACCGGCGCGGTGCCCAAGAAGCCGGACTGGGCGGATACCGACGCCGGCGGGGTCTTCGGGATGCAGACCCTCGACGACGGCGCCGCGCTGCGCGCCTGGCTGGACTCCGAGCCCCGGCCGCGCCGGGCGGTGGTGGTCGGCGGCGGCTACATCGGCGTGGAGATGGCCGAGGCGCTGATCCAGCGCGGGCTCGCCGTCACCCTGGTCGAGCAGGCCGAACAGCCGATGGCCACCGTCGACCCGGACATGGCCGAACTGGTCACGGACGCGATGCGGGGCATCGGCGTCACCATCCGCACCGGCCTCGGGGTGACCGGCCTGGAGGAGAGCGACGGCCGGGTGTCCGCGGTGGTCACCGACGAGGGGCCCATCGCCGCCGACGTGGTCGTCCTCGGTCTGGGCGTACGCCCCAACACCGCGCTCGCGGAGGCCGCCGGCCTGCCGCTGGGCACCACCGGCGGGATCCGGGTGGACCGCCGGATGCGGGTGCAGGGGATGCCGGACGTCTGGGCCGCCGGCGACTGTGTGGAGACCACGCACCGGGTCACCGGGCTGCCGGTGCACGTGCCGCTGGGCACCCACGCCAACAAACAGGGCCGGGTCGCCGGCATCAACATCGGCGGCGGGTACGCCACCTTCGCAGGGGTGATCGGCACCGCCGTCACCAAGGTCTGCGAGTTGGAGGTCGGGCGCACCGGGCTGCGCGAGAAGGACGCCGCGGCGGCGGGGTTCGAGTTCGTCACGGTGATCGCCGAGTCCACCAACCGCGCCGGCTACTACCCGGGCGCCCGGCCGATGACGGTGAAGCTGATCGCGGAGAAGCCCAGCGGGCGGCTGCTCGGGGCGCAGATCGTCGGCTGGTCCGAAGCGGCGAAGCGGATCGACACCCTCGCGGTGGCGCTGTGGAACGGCATGACGGTGGACGACATGACCGCGCTCGACCTGGGCTACGCCCCGCCGTACGCCCCGGTCTGGGACCCGGTGCTGATCGCCGCCCGCAAGGCCGTCGACGCCCTGGCCGCCACCAACCGCTGAGCACCAGGCCCCAACCCTCGATCGCCAACCCTTGAGCGGTAAGGAAGGGCACCTTGTTGACGCCTGAGGTATAGGAAGGGCCCTTCCTATACCGGAGGCGGGCTTGTCGGGGGTGGCGGTTAACGTGTGCCCGCTGTCGCCGCGCCGGCCATGTCGGGCCGGTCGCTGACCCCTCGGAGGGCCCCATGTCGCAGGAGACGACCTACCTCGAACTGTCCGAAGTGGACGGTGCGCACAAGTTCTACGAGGTCGTCGTCGACGACGCCGCGCTGACCGTCCGCTACGGACGGATCGGCGACCAGGGCCAGGTCAAGACCACTGCCTACGCCGACAACGCCAAGGCCCGCGCGGCGGCGGCGAAGAAGATCGGCGAGAAGGTCCGCAAGGGGTACGCCCCGGCCGTCCCCGGCGTACGGCAGAAGCGCGCCGTCTCCCGGCGGCAGATCGTCAGCACCCGGTCCACCGCCCGCACCGCCCCGGTGCTCTGGCGCTACGACTCCGGTGCCCCGGCCTTCGGCATCTTCGTCGACGGGCAGAGCTGCATGGTCGGCAACGAGCGCGGGGTCATCACCACGCTCGGCCACGACGCCCGGGTGCTCGACCAGGTCCGCCTGCCCGACGGGGTGAAGTGCATCGTCGCCGACGACGCCTGGGTCTACGCGGGCTGCGACGACGGCAACGTCTACGACCTCTCCGGCAAGGTGCCCCGGGTGGCGTACGAGATCGCGCCGGAGATCGACATCTACTGGCTGGACATCCACGACGGCGTGCTGGGCGTCTCCGACGCGGGCGGCGGCATCGTCGCCGTCGACCACGAGGACGAGTTCCTCTGGCGCCGGCAGGGTCGCGGCCGGTCGGCGTGGATGGTGCGCTGCGACGCCGACGCGGTCTACCACGGCCACTCGCAGGGCGTGACCGGCTACGACTGGCGCACGGGCCGCGAGCTGTGGCACACCCGCACCGGCTCGGTGCTCTTCGGCTGGCAGGAGCCCGGCGCGGTGTTCGCGGGCACCGCCACCCGCGAGGTGGTTCGCTTGGCGAAGGACGGCCGCGCCGAGCGCACCTACCGGTGCGACGCCCCGGTCTTCTCCTGCGCCACCGCCGAGGGCGGCCGGTACGTCTTCGCCGGCGACAGCCAGTCCTCGATCTACTGCTTCGACCAGGCCGGCAACCGGCTCTGGAAGCTCGGCACCGGCTGCGGCTCGGCCTACTCCATGCAATACCACGACGAGCGGCTCTACGTCGTCACCACCAGCGGCCACCTGGCCTGCGTGGACGCCAGCGAGCCCGCGATCCGGGCGGCGGAGGCCGGCAGCGTGCCGGAGGTGGTCGACGTCAAGGCCCCGTCCCGGATGCCGGAGCCGGCGGCGTGGACGACGGTCGAGGTGACCAGCGACGTCGGCGGCGGCGTGATCGTGCAGTGTGTCGAGGACCGCGGCCGGCTGCGCGTGCACGTGGTCTCCCCCGGCTACCACCGGGACTGGTCGGTGCAGTTCCCCAAGGGCATCCGCGAGCCGGGTGCCCGCTACCTGGTCACCCAGGTCCGCGAGTCCGGCCGGGGCGGCTTCTACCGAACCCACGGCGACATCCGCCGCCTCCGCTGACCCCCCTCCTCCCTCCCCTCCCTCACCCCCTCCCCCACCTCGCGATCTTGCACTTTGTGCCCTGACATAACAGGGCAAAGCAGGCAATCCGAGGACGCAAAGTGCAAGATCGCGGGGGTAGAGGAGCGGGGAGGGGGGTGTCGGTTCAGGATGGGCGGGTGGATTCCGAGCTCCTGATTCCGGACGGGCTGGGCTGGGTGCGGGGCACGCCGGCCGGGCGGGAGTGGCTGGCGGCGCTGCCGGGCCGGCTGGCCGACTGCGCCGCGCGCTGGTCGCTGCGGGTGGGGCAGCCCTTCGCGTACGCCTTCGCGTCGCTGGCCCTGCCCGCCGAACTGCCCGACGGCACGCCGGCGGTGCTGAAGCTCCAGTACCCGGACCCCGACAGCATCCACGAGGCGACGGCGTTGGAGCACTGGGCCGGAGTGGGGGCGGCCCGGCTGCTCGCGCACGACCCGGAGCGCCGGGCGCTGCTGGTCGAGCGGTGCGTGCCCGGCACGCCGCTGCACGCGCTGAGGACCGACGAGGCGCTGGACGTGGCGGTTGGGCTGCTGCCCCGGCTCTGGCAGCCGGCCGGCGCGCCGTTCACCCCGCTCGCCGAGGAGGCCGCCGGCTGGATGGAGCGGCTGCCGGAAGACTGGGAACGGGCCGGCCGGCCGTACGAGCGGCGGCTGCTCGACGCGGCACTCGGGCTGCTGGCCGACCTCGTCGGCAGCCAGGGCGAGCAGGTGCTGGTCAACCAGGACCTGCACGCCGGCAACGTGCTGCGGGCGACCCGGGAACCGTGGCTGGTGATCGACCCGAAGCCGTTGACCGGCGACCGGGAGTTCGGGGTGGTGGCGCTGGTGCGGGGCGCGGAGCTGGGGCACTCGCCCGACGCCGTCCGGCACCGGTTGGACCGGCTCAGCGGGGAGCTCGGGCTCGACCGGGAGCGGGTACGCGGCTGGACTGTCGGGCAGACGCTGGCCTGGAGCATCGGCGAGGGGCACGTGTTCCCACATCAGCTGGATGTGGTCCGCTGGCTGCTCGGCGCGGGGTGAGAGGCAGCCGCTCCGCCGGTCCGGACGCGGACGTGTTCGAGCCGTGGCGTTACCGCGCGTCTGGCGCGGCCACCGCCATACGTGCGCTGTCGAGCTGCCCGCGCAGGTGGGGCAGCCGAACGGTGCAGCCATGCGCCAACCACGACCACCGAATCGGTACGTGCGCTGTCGAGCTGCCCACGCAGGTGGGGCGGCCGGACGGTGCAGCCATGCGCCAACCACGACCACCGAATCTGCCCGCGCGCTGTCGAGCTGCCCGCGCAGGTGGGGCAGCCGAACGGTGCAGCCATGCGCCAACCACGACCACCGAATCTGCCCGCACGGACGGGGCAGCTCGACAGTGGGTGCCGAAGGGATGGCCCGCAGGGGCGGCGGTCATCCTGGCTGGCAGGTGGGGCACCAGTAGAGGTTGCGGCCGGCCAGCTCGCCCCGGCTGACCGGGCCGCCGCAGACGTGGCAGGGGTCGCCGGGGCGGCGGTAGACGTACACCTCGCCGCCGTGCCGGTCGACGCGGGCAGCGCGGCCCATCGCCTCGGGCAGGTGCGCGTCGCGGACGGTGTCGATCCGGCCGCGCGTGACGGCGAGTCGCATCAACGCCACCAGATCGGCCCAGAGCGCGTCCCAGCCGGCACGGGTCAGCCGCCGGCCGGGCAGCGTCGGCGGCAGCCCGGCCCGGAACAGCGCCTCGGTGACGAAGATCAGCCCGGTGCCGGCCACCACCGACTGGTCGAGCAGCAGCGCGGCCAGCGGCGTGGGGCTGCGGGAGATCCGGGCGTACGCCCGATCGGGGTCCGCGTCGGCGCGCAGCGGGTCGGGGCCGAGCCGGCCGCGTAGCGCCGCCACCTCGGGCGGGGTGAGCAGCTCGCAGGCGGTGGGGCCGCGCAGGTCGAGCCAGTGCCGGTCACTGGTCAACCGCAGCCGCACCTGGCCGACCGGGTCGGGCGGTTCCCCGGGGCCGTCGGCGAACTTTCCGTAGAGCCCGAGGTGCACGTGCAGGGTCAGCTCGCCGGCGTGGTGGTGCAGCAGGTGCTTGCCGTACGCCTCGGTGGCCTCCAGGACGGTGCCCGAGAGCCGGGCCGCGCCCTCGGCGAAGCGGCCCTGCGGGCTGGCGGCGTGCAGCTTGTCGCCGGCGAACAACTCGGCGTGCCGCGCCGCCAGGCGGTGGATGGTGTGTCCCTCTGGCACGGGTGCCAAGGATAGCCAGCGCGCCCGTGACGGTGCAGTTGAACGACGGCGGAAGCCTGTTACCCGCGTACCTCGTGTCGGAGAACGGCCGTCTGGGTATTCGGGACGCGTACCGCGTGGGCGGCATCGTTCCAATCGGCCACCACGCATTCTTCAGGAGGTGTGTTGTGGTCAAGATTCCTCTGCTGTCGCGCCGGTCGGAACCGGCGCCGACGGACGAGAACCTCGACGGGCGCGACGTTCCGACCGACACCGGCCGGGACGGCACCGGGTCCCGTGGGGACGGACCGAACGGCACCGGCACCCATGTGGACAGCCGGAACGTCGTCGCCGAGCGGCGGGCGGCCGAACGGGCGGCCGTCGCACGGGCCGCCACGGGCCGGCCGACCGACGACGACTCCCGGCGCATCCCCCGGGTCACCGACACCGATCCGACCCCCGAACGCACCACCGACGGGCGGCCGGTCGACGGGCGGACAATCGACGGGCGGACGATCGACGGGCGGACGATCGACGGGGAGCGGGACGCGGCGACGCGGGTCGCCCGGACGGACCGCGACCGGGCCGTGGCCGGGGACCGCGCCCTGGCCGGGGACCGTGTGGTCGACCGCCCCGTCGACCGGGACGGCGACGGGGTGCCCGACCGCGTGGAGCCGCCGGTTGCGGTCGGCCCGAAGCCCCGGGCCAGCATGCTCGCCACGCTCGGCCTGATCGGCGGCGTGGCCGGGGCGCTCTTCGTGCTCACCGGCGCCCTCACCGGGTACGGCATCGGGCTCGGCGCGGTCGGCGCGGTGCTCGCGGTGCTCGGCCTGATGGCCACCCGCCGCCGGCACATCGCCGGCAAGACCGACGCGCTGCTCGGCATCGTGCTGGGCCTCGGCGCGGTGGTGCTCGGCGTGCTGGCCATGACCGGCCAGTTCGACTGGCCGACCACCGACGGCGACTGGGTGCAGCGATTCCGGGAGTGGCTTGACTCACAGTTTGTGGACCGCTTCTAGGGGGCACTGATCGGCTCGCCGGCGACGCCCGGCAGTGCCGGTGGTTCACCGGCGACGCCCGACCAGCCTGGTGGTTCACCAGCCGGGCAACCCTTTTTCGGGGGCGGCGGTTCGCCGCCCCCGAAGCGTTTCCCAGGGTCGGCGCGACCGCGACGCCGCCCGGGACCGTACGGCTGCCACCCATCAGCTCCGACGCAACGGATCGCTCTTGACCTGCCCCGGATACGCAACGATCAGCCATCCGACGCAAGCCTCACCGGTGGATACCGTCGCCAGGGCCGCATACCGTTGAGCAACGGCGCCAGCTCCGTGGGCCGAAGGTGGCCGGGGCGCGCCCGACCCTGGGAGCAGGACAGATGACGATGGACGCCACCAGCCAGCGCTTCCTGATGTGCCGGCCGACGTACTTCGCCGTGGACTATGCGATCAACCCGTGGATGGACCCGACCGCGCCGGTCGACACCGAGCTCGCCGTACGGCAGTGGGAGCAGCTGCGGCAGACCTACCGGGACCTGGGCCACACCGTCGAGGAGATCGCTCCCGTGCCCGGCCTGCCCGACATGGTGTTCGCCGCCAACGGCGGCACGGTGATCGACGGTAAGGCGATGGCCGTACAGTTCCGCGACCCGCAGCGCGCCGACGAGGCCCCCGCCTACCACGCCTGGTTCGAGGCCGCCGGCTTCGAGATGTACGACCCGAAGCACGTCAACGAGGGCGAGGGCGACATCCTGCTGGCCGGCGACTTCCTGCTCGCCGGCACCGGCTTCCGCACCGCGCACGCCTCGCACGCGCAGCTCCAGGAGGTCTTCGGCTACCCGGTGGTCACCATGCAGCTGGTCGACCCGCGCTTCTACCACCTGGACACCGCGCTCACCGTGCTCGACGAGCGGACGGTGGCGTACCTGCCGGAGGCGTTCTCGCCCGGCAGCCGGTCGGTGCTGCGCAGGCTCTTCCCCGACGCGGTGCACGCCAGCCTGGTCGACGCCGAGGTCTTCGGGCTGAACGCGGTCAGCGACGGTCGGCACGTCGTGCTGCCGGCGCAGGCCACCGGCCTCGCCGCGAAACTGCGCGACCGGGGCTACGAGACGATCGGTGTCGACCTGTCCGAGCTGCGCAAGGCCGGCGGCGGACCGAAGTGCTGCACGTTGCGACTCCGTCAGGGAAAGGCGAGCAAGTGATCGACGACATGCTGCGGACGCCGGAGGCGATCCGCGACGCGGAGCGGTGGACCGCGCACAACTACCACCCGCTGCCGGTGGTCATCTCCTCCGCCGAGGGTTCCTGGCTGACCGACGTGGACGGCCGCCGCTACCTCGACTGCCTGGCCGGTTACTCGGCGCTGAACTTCGGCCACCGGTACCCGACGCTGATCGCTGCCGCGCACGCCCAGCTCGACCGGCTGACCCTCACCAGCCGGGCGTTCATCCACGACCAGTTCGCCGACTTCTGCCGGGAGCTGGCCGAGCTGTGCGGCAAGGATCTCGTGCTGCCGATGAACACCGGCGCCGAGGCGGTGGAGACCGGCATCAAGGTCGCCCGAAAGTGGGGCTACCAGGTCAAGGGCGTCACGCCGGGGCAGGCCAACATCGTGGTGGCCGAGGGGAACTTCCACGGCCGGACGACCACCATCGTCAGCTTCTCCACCGACGAGGACGCGCGGGCCGACTTCGGGCCGTACACCCCGGGCTTCACGATCGTCCCCTACGGCGACCTGGCCGCGCTGACCGCCGCGATCGACGAGAACACCGTCGCGGTCCTGATCGAGCCGATCCAGGGCGAGCAGGGCGTCGTCGTGCCGCCGGAGGGCTACCTGCCGGGCGTCCGCCGGGTCTGCACGCAGCAGAACGTGCTCTTCATCGCCGACGAGATCCAGTCCGGCCTGGGCCGCACCGGGGACACCTTCGCCTGCGACCACGAGGGCGTCACGCCCGACATGTACCTGCTCGGCAAGGCGCTCGGCGGCGGCATCGTGCCCGTCTCCGCGGTGGCCGCGAACACCGACGTGCTCGGCGTGCTCAGGCCCGGCCAGCACGGCTCCACGTTCGGCGGCAACCCGCTGGCCTGCGCCGTCGCGACCGAGGTGGTCCGGCTGCTGGCCACCGGCGAGTTCCAGCGCCGCTCGGTCGAGCTGGGCGCGCGGCTGCACGCCGGTCTCCGGGCGCTGGTCGGCAGGGGCCTCGTCGCGGTGCGGGGCCGGGGCCTGTGGGCCGGGCTCGACATCGACCCGGCGCTGATGAGCGGCCGGGAGGCGTGCGAGCGGCTCGCCGGGCGCGGGGTGCTCGCCAAGGACACCCACGGTGCCACCATCCGGCTCGCCCCGCCGCTGGTGATCACCGAAGAGGAGATCGACCACGCGGTCGACCAGCTCGCCGCCGTGCTGGCCGGCTGAGCCCCGTACGACAGAGGCGGGCGTCGGGACCACGATCCCGGCGCCCGCCGTCGTCTCCCCGCGGATCAGCGGGGCAGGCGCATCGCCATCGTGGGGGCCTCGGCCATGACCGAGGTCGGCGTGTGGGAGGCACCGGCGGGTAGTTCGCCGGGCCGACCGATCTGCACCCCGGGGTAGAGCTCCAGCATGTCGCCCTCGGACAGCAGCCGGGACTGCTGCGGCGCCAGCGGTACGCGGTCGGCCTCCGCCATCGAGCCGCCCGGCCGGATGCCCGAGCCGTTCGTGCTCACGTCGGTCACGATCACCTCGCCGACCCGCAGCTCGAAGCGGACATGGCTGCGGCTGATCCAGCGGCGCGCCTCGTCGTTGAGCCAGTGCCCGAGGACGATCCCGCCGGCCTGGTCGGGCGCCCGGCCCACCACCACCGGCTGTTCCTCGGTGAGCACGAAGCGGCGCCGGACCAGCCCGCCCACCCGGACGGCGAGGACGGCGCTGCGCGGTCGCGGGCCGGCGTCGCCGAGCCTGATGCCGTGCCGGGGGCAGGTGGGCACGCCGCCACGCAGCGTGGGCGGCGGCTGGACGGCGGGGCTGCGCTCCACCACCCGGGCCAGGTCGGCGAAGGCTCCGCCGCCTCCGCCACCACCGAAGAGCGCGCAGCCGGGCTCCGCGCAGCGCCACTGCCGGGAGAGCAGCTTCACGCCGGCCGGTGACCGGTCGCCGGCGACCGGGGTGTGCCCGCCACCGAAGTGGGCGGCGAAGGCCGGGCCGCCCGGGCCGGGCACCGGGGCGAGCACCCGGCCGGGCTGCTCGACCAGCCACGGGTAGCGCCCACGCAGGCCGTCGGCCCGTACCCGGGTGAGCACGGGCAGGCCGAGCAGGTCCGCCACCTCCAGCATCCGGTCGCCCGGGTTGTCGAGCACCTCGACCAGCCCGTCGTCGGCCCACCGGCGGACCACCATGCGCTCGTTGGAGGTGAGGTCGGCGTCGGAGAGCATGGCCCGGTGGACGACCGCGTAGACCGGGACGCTGTCCTCCTCCAACTCCCGGGCGAGGGCGTCGATCACCATGCCGAGGCGGAGCAGGCTGGCCGGCCGGCCGCCGTCGAGGTCCTGGTAGCGGATCACCTCGGCCAGGTCCACGACGGCCCGGGCCAGCGACGGGTCGGTGTTGACCCGGCCCTCGATGGCGTCCAGCACCTTGCTGATCTCGAATCTCATCGGACGCTCCCCACGATCTCGTCGATCCGCCGCGCCAGTTCCAGGTCACGCCCGGTGACGGGGTCCTTCGACCATCCCGCCAGCCCACCCAGCTCGTCTCGCACCGCCTCGGCGGTGAGCACGTCTGCCATGGGGAGACCCTACCGGGACGGGCCGAGACGACGCCGAACCAGCGGCGGGAGGTGTGGCCGACCAGGCTGCGCGCGAGCCGATCCGTCACCGCCTCGCGTCGTACGCGAGCCCCGGCGGCCCGCCGGGACATAGACGCGCGGCTGTGGCCGGGCGGGGTTAGGCTGACCGGTGGCCCGGCCGGGGCCGCGACCCCACGTCGCCCCCGGCTCACCCTGCGTGAGGAGACTTCCACGATGAACACTCGACGGCTGACGACCACGGGGGTCGCGCTCGTCGCCGCGCTCACCCTCGGTCTCACCGGGTGCGCCACGGAGAGGGACACGGACACTCCGGCCGGCAACGGTGGCGCCACCGGCGCGGCCCCGGCCAGCAGCGCCCCCGCCGAAGCGCGCGCCGAGCTGACCGCCGCCGCGCAGAAGCTGAGCCAGCAGAGCGTGAAGATGCAGCTCAAGTCGTCGGTCGTCAACGGCAGCGGCGTGATGGACCCGGCCACCAAGAGCGGCGACATGACGATGAAGATGGGCCCCGAGGGCACCTTCCGGATCCTGATGATCGGCAACGACGCCTACCTGAAGATCACCGGGATGGAGGGGATGCCGAAGAAGTGGATGCACATGGACGCCACCAAGCTCGGCAAGAGCGGCCAGCTCAACCTGATGCCCGAGGGCGATCCGGGTGGCGCCAAGCAGATGATCGACAGCGTGGTGGACGTCGAGAAGACCGCCCCGGGCCACTACTCCGGCATCCTCGACTACACCCGTACGAAGGCCGAGGACAAGTCCATCCAGGCCCTCGGCGACAAGGCCAAGGCCGTCCCGTTCACCGCCAGGGTCGACGACCAGGGCCGGCTCGTCGAGTTCGCCATCGACACCCAGGTGCTGCACGAGTCGCTCGGCACGATGATCACCACCTACTCGGACTTCGGCGCCCCGGTCACCGTGCAGAAGCCGCCCGCGAGCGACACGCAGGCGGCCCCGCAGGAGCTGATCGAGTCCCTGGGCTCCTGAGCCCGACCGCACGCGCGAACGGGGGCGACGCCGGTCGGCGTCGCCCCCGTTCGCGCGTGTCAGCCGCGCAGCGGCCGGCCCACCTCGTGCAGGTGCGCCAGCGCCTGGCGGTACGACTCGACCAGCCCCGTCTCGGCGTACGGGATGCCCTGCTCGGCGCAGTAGGCGCGGACGATCGGCCGGGCCCGGCGCAGGTTGGCCCGGGGCATGTTCGGGAACAGGTGGTGCTCGATCTGGTAGTTGAGCCCGCCCAGCGCGACGTCGACGAACCGGCCGCCGCGCACGTTGCGGGAGGTGAGCACCTGCTTACGCAGGAAGTCCAGGTCGTCGTCGGCGGTGGGCATCGGCATGCCCTTGTGGTTCGGGGCGAACGAGCAGCCCATGTAGAGGCCCCACAGTCCCTGGTGGACGGCGACGAAGGCCAGCGCCTTCACCGGCGACATCACCAGCAGCAGCGCGCCGAGGAAGCCCACGGCGTGCAGGACCAGCAGCAGCGCCTCGACCCGGCGGTGCCGCATCGGGGTGCGGAACCCGCCGTCGGAGTCCCGCGCCACGATCGCCCGTACGCTCGCCACGTGCAGGGCGAGCCCCTCCAGCAGCAGCATCGGGAAGAACAGCCACGCCTGCCGGCGGGCCAGCCGGCGGCCGAAGCCACGCGTCGCGGCGGCCTGCTCGTACGTCCAGACCAGCGCGCCCGCCCCGACGTCGGGGTCCTCGTCCTCGTGGTTGGGGTTGGCGTGGTGCCGGTTGTGCTTGTCGACCCACCAGCCGTAGCTGAGCCCCACCGCCAGGTTGCCGGTGAGCAGGCCGATCGCCTCGCTCGGCCCGCGCCGCCGGAACATCTGCCGATGGCCGGCGTCGTGGCCGAGGAACGCGACCTGGGTGGTGGCGACGGCCAGGAGGACGGCCACCAGGAGCTGTGCCCACGAGTCGCCGACCAGCCCGACGGCGGCCCAGCCCGCCGCGAAGACGCCCAGCGTGAGCACGATCCGGGTCACGTACCGGCCCGGGCGCCGCTCCAGCAGGCCCGCCCCACTGATCCGCCGGGACAACTGCGCGTAGTCACTGCCCCGCCGTACCGGCGGGTCCGCCACCGCTCCGAGCACCATTGCGGCTCCCGTTCCTCGATCCGGAACCGCGCCGGCCGGCACGCCCCTGCCGTCCAGTCTCCGGCGAGCGGTTGCGCTGAGTAACCCTGCCCGCCCCCCGGTCGGGGGTAGGGCAGGCCCTACCCTGCCGCCCGTGAACGGTGCCCGGTCAGCCCATCCGGCCGACGGCGGCCCGGAGTCGCGCCAGGTCCCGGCGACGCCGCTCGTAGGTGGTGGCGAGGCCGATCAGCGCGAGCCCGCCGGCGGCCAGGAAGATCCACCGGGGCAGCAGGTCCCAGCCGCGGACCAGCTCGTGCAGCGCGAGCAGCGCCAGGGTCACCCCGCCCAGCAGCACCGGTGCCTGCCAGCGGCGGGTCGCCCCGGCGAGCACCGCGCCGAGCGCGGCGACGCCCAGCAGCAGCCGCCGCCACGGCTGATGGTCCGGGGCCACCAGCACCGACACCAGGCTCGGCAGCAGCGCGGCCACGAGCCCGGGACCGAGCGCCAGCCAGCTGGTCAGCCCGGGCCGGGTGCGCAGCGCCACCACGCCCGCCACGAGGGCCAGCGCCGCCACCGGCACCGTGTACGCCTCCAGCACGGCCACGTCCCCCGCCGCCAGCAGCAGCCAGCCGCCGAGCAGTTCACTGCCGCCGGCGATGCCCGCGAAGACCCACCGCCCGCCCACCGACTCGCCCCGGCGCAGCACCCGCAGCGCGACGGCGGCGCCCCACAGCACGCAGACCGCCGCCGCGTGGCGCAGCGAGCCCACCGCGAGCAGCAGCGCGACCAGCGCCACCGCCTGGGCCGCCGCGTCCAGCGCCACCGCCGGGACCCGTCCCGGGCGGGAAGCGGCGGCCACCGCGGCGGCCAGGGTGAGCACCGCGACGGCGAGCACGCTGAACGCCGCCGTCCGCAGCGACAGCCCGCCGGCCGGCGGCGCGACGACCGCCAGGCAGGTCGCGGCGGCCACCGCGACCAGGGCGCCACCGAGCCGGGCCCCCGCCCGGCGGGCGGCCACGCCGACCACCGCGGCCGCGACCACCAGCACGCCGAGGCCGGCGATCGTGCCCGCCCGGGTGGCGAGCAGCCCGAGCAGGCCCGACGTCGCCAGCACCAATCCCACCGGCGCCCCGACCGGGGCGAGCAGCGGGCGCGGGGCGGTCAGCGCGGCGACCAGCACCACGGCCGCCCCGCCGAGCAGCGTGACGACCGGCAGCACCGGCCACGGCACGCCGGCGGCCACCAGCAGCACGGGCAGCGCGGTCGCGGCGAACGGCAACGCGACCAGCGCGGCCCGCCACCAGCCGGCGCCCACCGGCACTACGCCATCTCCGGCGGGGCCGGATCGCGCGACGCCCCGGCCGGACAGGCCGGCCAGTATCCCGGCCACCGCCAGGGCGGCCAGCGCCAGGCCCGCCGGGAGTGCCCCCGGTTCGGCAGCGACCGTGGGCGCCCCGGACCACGGCGACACCGCGCCGTACGGGGCGACGAGCGCCGTCAACGCCACCGGCGCGGCGGTGGCGACCGAGACGACGAGCAGCCCGACGCCGGCCACCCGCAGGGCGATGTCGGAGCGCGCCGCACCGCCCAGTGTCGCCAGCAGCACCGCCACGGCGGCGTAGAGGGTCACCGGTTCGTCGGCCGGTACGACCAGCGGCGCCAACCCGACCGCCGCCACCGCCACGGCCACCCCGACGGAGGCGTACGCCCGCAGGTCGGGCCAGTGTCGGCGGACCGCGAGCAGCCCGACGGGCAGCAGCGCGACGGCGGCGAGCGCCGCCCGCGCCTGCCACCAGGCCGGCACACCGGCGATGAGCGCGACGACCACGCCGGCCGGCACCGCGGGCGGCACGACGGCCAGCGCCACCCCGGCCACCCCGCGTTGCACGGCCGTGCCGCGCCGGCCGGACACCGCCACGGCGACCCCGGCCACCAGGACCACCGCGAGCGCCGCGCCCGCCCCGGCGGGCGCGGCGAGCCCCACGAGCAGGCCGTGCCCGAGCAGGACGGTGCCGGCCACCGTCGAGGTCAGGACCGTCCAGGACCGGATGCCCGGGCGTCCCACCGCGACGGCCAGCAGGCCCACGGCCGCCACCAGGTCCAGGGCCACCACCGCCGGCCAGGGCGACGGCCAGCCGGCGGGCACCGCCAGCACGACGGCCGCCACGCCGATCGCGGCCAGCGCCGGCCGGGCGGCCCTCGGCAGCAGGAGCCCCAGGGCGGCCACGGTCAGCGCGATCACCACCGGCAGCTGCCATCCCTGGTCGAGGTCGGGCCCGGCGACGGCCCCCCGCCACGGCGGCAACGACCGGCCCGCGGTGGCGCCCGCGAGCGCGACGGCCAGCAGCACGGCGAACTGGGCCGTCCCGCCGGCCACCGCCAGCGCGCCGGCCCGGGGACCGGTGCGCCAGCCGGCGGGCAGCAGCCGCACCGCGCCGGCCAGCGCCACCATGACCAGCGCCGTGAGCAGCGGCGCCAGCCCCAGTTCCGCGATCGGGCGGAGCACCGCTGCGGCCAGCGCCGGCACCACCAGCGCGGCGGCAACGGCGCGGAACACCGCCCCGCCGGTGAGCAGCGCGGTGCCGAGCAGCGTCAGCACCACCAGCAGCAGCGGTGCCCCGGCCAGCACCGGGAGGCCGGCGGCCCGGCCGACGGTCAGCGGCACCACCGCGCAGCACGCGGCCACGAGCAGCGCGCCGGCGTGCCCGACCCAGGCGAGGACGCGCCCGGCGAGCACCGCCGGACGCTCACCGGCCGGCGCGGACGCCACACCCGTCGCCCCACCGGCCGCCGGGACGCCATGCGGGCCCTGTTCGCTGTACGGCCGACGCCGGCCTCATGGGCGGTGCCGGAGTGTCGCCGAG